>CAIYXP010000262.1 GCA_903930145.1 uncultured Methylococcaceae bacterium | reverse complement strand
CGGTAATGGAGTGGCTGCATTGGCGCTGAATAGATTGGGCCATTTGCTAGGCGAAGAACGTTTCATACATTCGGCAGAACGCACACTAAAAGCAGCCATGCAGGACATGGCCCATTATCCGCAAGGCTATGGGGCGTTGTTAAATGCATTCGATGAATGGGCATGCCCACCTCAAATCGTCATCATTCGGGGTATTAATGATGAGATGGATAGTTGGCAGCAATTGGCTTTGGGGCAATATGTCCCCAGTCGGCTTTGTTTTAGCCATACCGGCTACAGAAACCAATTTGCCAGGTTTGTTGAATCAACGAAAATCAGAAAAAGTGACTGTCGCTTATGTTTGCGCAGCCGCTGTTTGCAAAACCCCAATTAATTCACTAGATGAGCTTCAAAGTGCTTTAAATTCCTGAACAGGCCGATCACATTCAAACTAACACCACTCATTGAAAGTCTAATCTGAACTAAATCCTATGCATGTAAATGAACCAATGACATCGATTTCACCTAAAGGCTTTCCCTTGGCTACGTTAGAGCTTGCCGTTCCTGAAGGTCATGTTGGCAAAACAGTGATTGCCACCTTGAGGATAAACGGTCGAATAATCGCCCAAGGCAAATCACACGTTTCAAAATTCAACGATGTGAGGCTAATATTGCTCACGTCGGAATATGATACTCACAGAAGTATTGGAGATTATGAGTTATGGGTGACCTTAGATCAGGATGGTTTGGAATCTTGGTATCCAGGCTTTACTGATTTATATATTAATCAATCATGGCCTATTCATGACGGTCCTTGGAAACAATTCACCGACCCGAGCATTTGGAAGGAAAAAATCCTATCCAGCCCGAATAATAGACTACGCATACATTATCATCGATATGGCGGGTATTATGATGGAATTGGACTGTGGACATGGAATCCTAATTCAGAGAAGCCCCCTGTTGAGATTTTTGAAATAGGCTGGGATGAATTCGGGCTTATATTTGAATTGGATAAGGCCAATTATGGCGATATTATGGACAATCTTCGCATAGGGGTTCTGCCTCGCAGGGGTGGAGATTGGAATCTTAAGGAAGATGATAATAAATACTGGGATCATAGTTTTGGCAATGAAATCTTCTTAATTGGCACTGTCAACCATATCTGGAAAGAAAGGCCAGACACAAAACAGCATGTGATGGCAGCCTTCATTGACAATCTATATTGCATGTCGATACAGGTTTCGAGGCCAGTCGATCCCGGCGAAGTAAATGCCGATTCAATATTCATCTTGGATGAAAATAACCAAAGAAACAAAGTAAAACACATTACCCATGGCGATAAGCCTTCCACCATCATTACGGCTATCACTCAAGATGCGTTGGATGTTGGAACCCATTCGTATACTGCCCATTTGGAACATTTTGGCGGAAACGTTGTTGCCTCCTTGCGTGACATACTGCATGATGCCGATCTGTTTTACGATGCTGATATTAGTCTAGGTGCGATTTATTCCCCTGCATCAACGACATTTCGTCTATTTGCCCCGACGGCTTACATCGTTGAAGCATTGGTTTACGATACGCTCAATGGAAACAACGTTCCGCGTTGGACTGTGCCCATGAAGAAAATAGGCAAAGGGATTTTTGAAGGTGTACAGAACGGGGATATGGCTGGCAAATACTATCTCTATCGTTTGCAAGGCCCTGGATTTACAGCGGATAATAAGGTACTTGACCCGTATGCCATCAATACCGTGGCAGGAAGCCAATATGCCCGAATTACCAACTTGCTGAATACCAACCCGCCAGAGTGGCAAAGGCTACGCGAGGGTCCGTCGATTGATTCCCCAGTCGATATCGTTATTTATGAAATGAGCGTCCGTGATTTTACGATAGCCGCAAACTCCGGGGTCACTCATAAAGGATCATATTTGGGATTCACCGAAAGCAATACCCGCTTGCCAGAAGATTCAAATACTATGACGGGGCTAGACCATTTGCAAGAACTGGGCATCACTCATGTGCAATTAATGCCTGTTCAAGATTTCTATAAAGACGCTGATGAAGATGTCTACAATTGGGGGTATATGACGGTAGCCTTCAATTCCCCGGAAGGATGCTATGCGACAAACAAGCACAACGACAGCAGCATTCGAGAATTAAAGCTATTGGTCAGCGCACTCCATGCTAGGAATATCGGTGTCATCATGGATGTCGTTTACAATCATACCGATTACTCCGCTCCATTTCATATCATCAATGCCCAATATTATTATCGGTTTTTTCCTGAAAATGGTTATGCCAATGGTTCCGGCGTTGGCAATGACTTCCGAACTGAATGCCCAATGGTTCGAAAATTTATCATCGACTCATTAAAATATTGGGTTACTGAATATGGTATCGATGGTTTCCGCTTCGATTTAATGGCCTTGATCGACTTTGACACTATGCAAGCAGTGGAAAGCGAATTGAAGAAGATCAAACCTGACATTATTCTCTACGGAGAACCATGGTCCTCCGGGTATTCTCCAATTAAAGGCCATCCAACCGATAAACACGTGATTCGTAATACTTCCATTGGTGCATTCAATGACCATTTCCGTAATGCGCTTGGCGGCAGTCCCAACGGTTCTGAACTTGGGTTTATCCAAAATGGCTCAAACCGGGAAAAACTATCGCTCGGCATGGAAGGGAGTCTTCGCGATTGGGCGGCGCAGCCCTCGCAATCCATCAATTATATTACCTGTCATGACAACTTGGTGTTATACGACAAACTTAGGTGGTTTAATCCGATAGCCTCGGAAATGGATATTATTCGAATGATGAAACTAGGTTATCTTGTGCTATTCACTTCACAAGGTGTCCCTTTTTTGCACAGTGGTGAGGAGTTTGCCAGAACCAAGTTCGGCCATGGCAATAGTTACAACGCAGGCGATGAAATCAACCGCATCAATTGGTCGTTAAAAGCCAAACATATCGATTTGTATACCTACACTCGCGATCTCATCAGTCTGCGCAAAGAGCATCCCTTATTTAGATTGCGTTCGGCAGAACAAATCAATCATCGGGTGAAAACCCAAATCTTGCCCAATGAAAAAGGCTTGATTTATTTGATTGACGGGATTGATTTGGAGGGTGAAACATGGGGTGAGGCTTGTGTGCTGATTAATGGAGAGGAAACTGTTGATGTTGATTTCCTGTTGCCCATTGGTCGCTGGCATGTGGCTTTCGACGAATTAGGCGGGGTGGCTGAACCCTATCTTGTCGAATTCCGGGTTAATGTTCATCGCAAGTCAGGGTTGGTTCTGTACCGGGTTGAGGAGCAACCAGCAATCCCTGAAACCATTCCAGAGGCTATCGTTGAAAAAGCGCCAGTCATTGTCGAGTTGGAAAAAGCCGAAGCTGACGAGATACTTGTATCAAAAACCAACAACACTGAAAAAAATCAAAACCTGCTTGATGATTCAGCAGGGCAAACTCTGAAGCATCAAAGCTAAAATAGGCGGTAGGCAAGCAAAAAAATGCTTGCCTACCGTAACCCATCATTTCTTCATCGCCT
>CAIYXP010000261.1 GCA_903930145.1 uncultured Methylococcaceae bacterium | reverse complement strand
GGAAAAGGCCGAGGTTGCGATGCGGGTCAAGTCTAGTTTCCTCGCCAATATGAGCCATGAAATCCGCACACCGATGAACGCCATCATCGGGTTTTCAAGCCTAGTGTTGGATACCGAATTGACCGCTGTGCAGAGGGAGTATCTGTCTAAACTTAAGATGGCCTCCAAATCCCTGTTAAGCCTCATCAATGATATTTTGGATTACTCCAAGATTGAATCAGGACATCTGCATCTCGAATCGGCCTCATTCAACCTAAAGGAAGCATTGCGTAACGCAACCGACATGTTCTCGCAGAAACTCAAGGATAAAGGGCTTAATTTGTTTGTGGAGGTACCTCAAGAGGTTCCTAACACTCTCATCGGCGATAGTCTAAGGCTAGGGCAGGTGCTGAACAATCTAATTGCCAACGCCGTCAAATTCACCCATCAGGGCGAGATTCACATTTTAGTCGAGCTATTGCCTCAACAAGAGTTGCAGGCTGGCAATGTGATGCTCCGCTTTAGCATCAGCGATACCGGAATAGGCATTGCTGCTGAAATGATTCAAGAATTATTCATGCCATTCACCCAAGCAGACACGTCAATCACCCGTCGGTTTGGCGGTAGTGGCTTAGGTTTGTCGATAGCCAAGAGTTTGGTGGGACTGATGGGGGGTGAAATTTGGGTGACGAGCAGGGTAGGGCAGGGTAGTGTCTTCTTATTTACCGCTCAATTCCAATGCCTAGGCAGCGATGTTGATTCGGCTCTGTCAGACAGCTATTCAGCCGTTGCCACGCTGGTTAAGCAACAATACAGCGTACTGACTGCCCCTATCCATGGCGCGGAAATTTTACTGGTCGAAGACATTCTGTTTAACCAACTCATTGCCACGACCTTTTTAGAAAGAATGGGGCTAAATGTCACCTTGGCGGAGAATGGTGCGGAGGCCGTGGATTGGGTGCGAAAGAAGGCATTTGATGTGGTGTTGATGGATTTGCAAATGCCAGTGCTGGACGGGTTTGCGGCAACCCGTCAAATCCGAGACCTGCCAGAAGGTCGGAGTTTGATTATCATTGCCATGACGGCCTCCGCCATGGTGGAAGAAAAGCAAGCTTGTTTGGACTCTGGCATGAATGACCATATCGCCAAGCCGATAGACCATGAATTGTTGGCATCCCGTTTGCTGGCATGGATCAAACCCAGGCAAGGCAGTGATAATGGACAGGGCCAGCCCCATGGTGACGAGCCATTGCTTGAACAGACTGAATGGTTGAGCGTAGATGAGTCCCTGCTGCGCCCATTGTTGATGGAACTGGAACAACATCTTGCTCAGAAATTATTTGCTGCGAAGCGTGTGTCAGACAAGATCGAAACTTTGCTGTTGGGAACCGTTTTGTCAGATGATTTTAAGGCGGTGTCGAAATTAATCCTACAAATGCGTTACAAGGAAGCCTTGGAAGCCTTGCAAGTTTTTGTAAATTGCATTTAGATGATCAATCTTCCCTTGATTTAAGCACGAATGGAGTGCAAGGCTTGCCTTGCGAGGATTCGCCAATGCTTGTAAATACCAGCAAGGCAAGCCTTGCACTCCAAGACAGCAAGGCAAGCCTTGCACTCCAAGGCAGCAGGGCAAGCCTTGCACTCCAAGAACAGCGGTACAACTCTTTGCCGCCAAAGAATTAATAAAGTCCGTAGTCGGCATGGGGATGCCGACCTACTGCTAGGCTTCCGCGTAACATCAGTGGGTCATTCCAAATAGCGCTCGGCATGGAAATTCCCGACCCATGCTGCAACTTGCCCAGCCGGCATGGGGCGGGCAATGTAATAACCCTGCATGATCTCACAGCCCAATGCCAGCAAGCGATGAATCTGTGCCGCTGTCTCCACCCCTTCGGCAACCACTGAGCGTTTAAAAGCGTGGCCCAACCCAATGATACCTTCTACGATGGCTTGATCCTCATGGTTTGTCAGCAAGCCGCGCACAAAACTCTGGTCGATTTTTAACTCAGCCACCGACAAATGACGCAGATACACCAGTGAGGAGTAACCCGTGCCAAAATCGTCAATGGCAAAACCAATCCCTAACTGCTCGCACTCGGTGATGATCTGCTGAACCAAGGACAATTCTGGCAGCCCTGCGGTTTCGGTGATTTCCAATTGCAACTGTTTGGCCGGAACATTGGTATGTTCGGATAGGATGTGCTCCAAATTGGCCATGAAATTGGGTTGGTGCATTTGGCGAGCAAAGACATTGATGCTCACTTGGAGTTTCATCCCCTCATCGGCCCAAGCTTGCATTTGCCGCAAAGCCTCACGGAGAACCCAATTGCCCATCATCAGCCCAATCTCATCGTTCTCGACAATAGGCAGGAACTCTTTGGGTTCCAACAAACCCTCGGTCGGGTGTTGCCAGCGTATCAATGCCTCCATTCCCACCACTAATCCGGTGGTGAAATTGACCTTAGGTTGAAAGTAAAGCCGGAACTCGCCGCTGGCCAGCCCTTGGCTGATCCTTCCGACCGTCTCGCGGTGGGTTGCCATTCGGTTTTCCAACCCGATGTCAAAAAACTGATAACAATTTCTGCCGTTTTGTTTGGCACTGTACAGGGCTTGGTCGGCATAGCGCAGCAAGGTGTCCGGGTCGGGGGCATCTTGTGGAAACAAAGTGACACCAATGCTCGTCGTGACGGATACCTGAATGGACTCATCAAGGTTGATAGGTAGCTTGATGGCTTCGATGACCCTTTCCAACACGGCTAGGTATTGCTCAACATTTTCCAAATCGGTCAGCAACAGCACAAATTCATCCCCGCCTAGGCGACCCGCTGTATCATTGGAACGAATGCAGGTTTGCAAGCGGTGGGCAATTTCAATCAAAAGCTTGTCCCCGACGGGATGCCCATAGGTGTCGTTAATCGGTTTAAAACCATCCAAGTCGAGGTAGCATACCGCCAGCCAATGCCCCGAGCGTTCGGCTTGATGCAACGCTTGATTCAAACGATCAGACACCAATAAACGATTGGGCAAGCCAGTCAAGGCATCATGGAAAGCAATCTTTTCTATCTGTTGCTGATATTCCTTAATTTCCGTAATTTCGCCCAAGAACCACAGCGTCTCATTATTACCCCCCAACAATTGCACCCCGCTGATATCGATCCAGATGCTTTCCTCATCCTTGCGCTTCATCTTCAATTGTGTCCGGTAAACGCCGTGGGCCTCTAAGATCGGATAAGCAGCTTCACCCAGAGCTTGGTAAGCGGTATCGTCCGGGTACAAGGTCTTGGTTAATTGGCCTTGCAATTCCTTAGGGACATAGCCAAAGATGCGGTCTAGCGCCTTGTTTTTCCAAATAATGCGCCGGTTGCGCACTTTGGCGATGCCAATCAGTTCATTATCCAGCATCAGCCTTTGTTCGTAAGACAACTGTTCCAACTTGTCTTTGACTTTCTTCAGTTCGGTGATGTCGTACAACACGGAACGGGTTCGCAAGAATTGACCGTCAGCATCCTTGATGACGCTGCCGGTAAAGCTGACATGCCGGATGCTGCCATTTTTGCCTACCAAATCATATCCTACGTTTTCGGCATGTCCGGTTTGTTTAATTCGTGCAAGCGTTTTTTTAAACAACCTTTTGCCAGCCGTTGTGAAAAAATCAGATGGCTTAAGCATGCCAATCACCTCTTCCTTGCTACTACACCCTAACCATTCCAATTCAGTTGCGTTGATGCGCTGGTAAATGCCGTCCGGTCCTAGGGAATGGTAGCCGCAGGGTGCGTGATCATAAAGGTCTTCAATTTCTGCCTTTGATGCGATCAGTTGTTTTTCCAAATTCTTGCGTTCGCTGATGTTTCGCGCCGAGGCATATAAGTAGTAATCACCCGCCAATTCGATTCCCTTGGCGTTGATCTCAACCTCAATGACTGAGCCATCCTTGCGGCGATGTTGGGTTTCAAATTGTGTGGCTTGATTAAACGAGCCTTTGATAAGGCCAATCTGCTGGTCCTTGGGTATTTTTGCCTCCCAATCGGCTACATTCAGTTTGGCTAATTCTTCATGGGTATAACCTAGCATGTCGGCAAAAGAATCGCTAAACTGAATTATATTGCCTTGCATATCTAAAATATGGATGCCGTCGCTGGCGGTTTCCAACAGTGTCTGCAATCGAGTGGTTTGTGTGCCTAAGTCCTTCAAGGCTTTGCGCAACTGTAGGGTTAATTCCTTGCTATGTGTGACATCCATGCACGAGCCGATATACCCGCTGAAATTCCCCTGTTCGTCAATCAATGGCACACCATGGTCGGACAGCCAGCGATACTCGCCATCATGCCGGCGTAGCCGGTATTCCATTTGAAACGGTTCGCGCCAGTCAAAATGGGTCGTGTAAATTTCAAGGCAACGGTTTAAATCGTCCGGGTGTACGCCCTTGGTCCAGCCGACGCCTTGCTCCTGTTCCATCGTGCGTCCGGTAAAATCCAGCCAGACTTGATTAAACCAATGACAGCGTTTGTCCGTGCCAGCCACCCAGATCAACACCGGCGCGGCATTTGCCATCTTGCGGAAACGGCTTTCGCTCTCACGGATTCTGTCTTCAGCCAGTTTGCGTTCGGTGATGTCCCGCACAACCCCAATAGAATTCCAAAGGCCGTCTATTAGTACCGCTGAGAGCGATAATTCCAAGGGAAACTCACTACCGTCTCGACGAAGCCCGACTAGTTCAACGGTCCTGCCGATGGCCGCTCCTTGGCCCGTTTGCTGAAAATGAGGCAGCGCTTGTCGGAAAGCATCTCTGAAACGCAGTGGGGACACGATTGAGTGCAAGCAGCGACCGACAACCTCATTGAAAGAATAGCCGAATATTCTCTCTGCTGCTTGATTCCAAAAGGTGATGTCCCCCATTTCATTTATCATGATGATCGCATCGAATACGGACGAGGTAATGATCGATAGCCGCTCTTCGCTGGCCCTCAGATTTAATTCGGCTTGTTTTTTCTGTGTAATATCTGAATGTGTACCCGACATCCGCAAAGGCTTGCCATCATCCGACCATTCGACCACCCGTCCACGATCCAACACCCACACCCAATCTCCATTTTTGTGATGCATACGGATTTCGCACTCATAAAAGTCGGACTCGCGAGTAAAGCAACGTTCCAGCAATTGGGTTGAATGCGGAAGGTCGTCTGGATGGGCCAGTTTCATCCAAGTGTGAATGCCGACTGGTTCGAGTTCGGACAGGGTGTAGCCCGCAATCTCTGCCCAGCGCTCATTGAATGACACTTCCCCAGTCAGGATATTCCATTCCCAAGTGCCGATATGGGTTCCCCAAATCACTTCGTTTAGTCGTCGGCTTTCATTGCGATACTGTTGTTCGCTTTCTTTCCAAGCAGATTCAATCGCCTTGCGCTCGGTGATGTCGATGACCATGCCCACCACGCAATGCTCAGCATTGATGTCAATCGTGTCCATCGAAGCCAACAGAGTGCGGGTCGTTTGATCGGATTGGCGTTGGTACTCAAGCTCAAGGTTTTTGACCAATCCATGCTGCAACACCGTCGAGATGATTTTTTCACGATAGGAGAGGTCAGCCCAAAAGCCTAACTCAATTGAGGAATGTCCGATGATGGCCGAACGCTCGAACCCGTAGATTTCGAGGAAGGCATCATTGACATCGATGAACTTGCCATCGGGCAAGCGGGAAATCGCAATCCCGATGGGGCTGGAATGGAAGATGGTGGAGAATTCCCTTGCTGTGGTGGCAAGTTGTGTTTCCAGTCCCTTGCGTTCCGTTATATCCGTAATGAAGCCATGCCACAGCACCGAGCCGTCGGCTACCTTGTTTGGTACGGAATTCCCCAATAACCAGCGGACAGTTCCATCGGCAAAACGCACCCGGTATTCATACTGCCAAGGCCGAAGCGTGTCTGCCGATTGTTGAATGGAAGCAACAATGCCGTCATAGTCTTCGGGATGAAGAATGGCAAAAACGGCAGATGCGTCTTCCTTGACTTCTTCCGGCGTTACGCGATAAATGTCACGAATGGCTTCACTGGAATAGGGAAAACAGCTACTGCCATCGGGGCGCAGCTTGAATTGAAAAATCACACCGGGGACACGAGTGGATATATAATACAGCCGCTTATAAAGTTCGCGAATGATTTCATGCGCACGGTTGATTTCACTCATATCACGGGCGGCGGCAAACACGCCAACCACTTTTCCAGATTCGTCCCGAAACTCCGCCGCATTCAACATGACGGTCGTCAGATGACCGTCACGATAGCGAATTTCCAAGGCATAATCGCGCACTGACCCCTCTTGAAATGCTTGCCGATAGCCCAACTGCGCCGCCATCGGGTCTTCAAAATAATCGGCAAAATCGGTCCCTATCAGTTCACTCCTAGGCAAGCCCGTCATGGCTTCCATGGCTGCATTGACATCGGTGATCTTGCCCTCCGGGCTTATCGTCACCAAAGGGTCCAAGCTGGTTTCCAACAAACAAAGAGTGTAGCGGGAAGCTGCCCGTTGAATTTCCGTTTCGTGCAGGGATGCTTCCAATTGCTTGCGGTCGGATACATCCTCAACAACTCCGCGCATACGCACGGCTTGACCGCCGGCATCATAAGTAAACTCCCCTAGGGCTTTGATCCAATGCTGGCTGCCGTCAGGCCAAACCACCCGAAACTCTCCTTGATAACGATCCCTAGACAACAAACAACGTGCCGTTTCTTGTTTGAGCAGCGGCAAATCTTCCGGGTGAACTCGATTGGTAAATTCCGCGTGGCTACCGCCGAACTCCCCCGGCTGATACCCCCAAAGCGCCTCATGCTTGGGTGTCCACGTAACTCGGTTGGTGATCATATCCCAATCATAAATTCCCATTTGGGCCGCTTCTAGGGATAGTCGCAAGCGTTCCTCACTCTCCTTGAGTGCTTGCAACATCCTAAACCGCTCGATGGCGTTCTCGACCGAGCGCGTCAAGCTTTCTGGGTTAAGCCAACTTTTGCCGATGAAATCTTGGGCACCCGTCTGCAATAAGGCTGATCCATGCTGGGTTGTGGTCAATCCGGTCACTACCACCACCGGGCAGCAAAGAGAGTTCAGGCAACCCAAGGCCGATAACAATTCAGTGGCATCAACATCGGGCAAATGGTAATCGAGCAGGATGCAGTCAAACGAGTCTGCCTTGTTTTCCGATAGAAGCTTGATGGCTTCCACCCCGGTTGTTGCTTCCATGAACAGGTACTGCCGTTCGGAGCCGGTGAGCAATAGCTGTCGCATGACCTCGCGGTCTTCCGGGCTGTCGTCAATGATCAACACTCGCAAAGTGTCATTCATGTATTGCTTACTTATTCTTCCGGCAAGGTGACGGCATCGAACCAATACTGCGTCAGCTTGAGCATTTTCGAGGTATAGAGTTCCAAACTGAGCGGCTTGCACAGATACCCCGCCGCGCCCAAGCGATAACAGGCAGCCAAATCGCGAGGGTTCTTGGAGGTGGACAGGATCACGACAGGAATGGTTGGCGGTTGTTCGACGCTGCGTAATTCCTCAAGCAATTGCAGGCCATTCATCCCCGGCAGATTCAAGTCCAGCAAGACTAAACAGGGCATCATACTGCCACTTTCCTGATTCGGCGGAACCGGGCACAAGCGGAGCAAAGCCTCTTCGGCTCGACTGCAACGAACGATAGGGCGGTCAAAGCCCGCTTGTCGCAAGGCCCAACAAGTCACTTCAAAGTCTTCGTCGGAATCCTCGACGATCAATAATGGGCGTTCTTCTTTCATAGTCTCTCGCTTTCGGCATTGTTTTCGGATGACAAGGTGAAAAAGAATGTGGAGCCACTACCCAATGTGGACTCCAGCCAGATATGCCCGCCATGCCGTTGAATCGCCTTTTTGACGATGGTCAAGCCTGCACCCGAGCCGCCACCAAAATCATCGCGTCCATGCAGGCGTCGGAATAACTGAAATATTTGCTCATGGTGGTTAGGCGCTATGCCTATGCCATTGTCCCGCACAAAGAAAACCACCGGGATAGTCGATGGGTCACAGCCAATTTTGATGATTTTATGGTCTTTGTCATTGTATTTGATGGCGTTCATGATCAAATTATGGAATACCATGGTCACCCGCACGCGGTCGCACTGAATCGCTGGCAGAAAGGGCTGAATGTCGATGGTAATATTCTTTTCGGGCATGACTTGCAGGATCAATTCGGCAACCTGCTCAACAATCTTGTTGATGGATTGTGCTTGCATATCCAATGCATTTCTGCCAACTCTGGAATATTGCAGCAAGGATTCTAACATGTTGTCCATGCGGCCGGACAAACGGAGTATCGTTTCAATCCGCTTCAAACCGCGTTCAGACAAATTGATGCCTTCTTCCCCTTTCAGAAACTCGGCAAAATTGTGAATGCCGCGCAAAGGTTCCTTCAGGTCATGCGAAGCGGCATAGGCAAAGGAATCCAGTTCTTGATTGCTGCGTTCGAGTTCGGCATTGGTGCGGGCCAGCAATTTGGCCCGTTCGACAATCACATCAAAAATGGCGCGTCGCAAGCGGGTGACATAGTCGATTTCGCAATCCAGCCACGGGCGCGATTGCCCATGCACGGTCTCTTTCCACAAAGCGAAGGAGGTGCGGGGTTGTAGCCTGATTTCATTGTCGATGGTGCTGATTTCAACCGGCTTATTCGGGTCGCCGGCCCAATGCACATCATGCAGCATTTCCGGGCGGAACCAAATGATGCGATCCGAACCCGCACGGGACAAGCGAACAGACAATACCCCGCTGGCTGTGTCTAGGAAGTCACGGGTGGCGGGGAAATCATCCAACATACGATGGCTGGCAAACACTGCCGCTTCCTGTTGCCCAAGCCAATCTGCCAACAAGCTGATGTTTGACTCGGACGGGGTATTGCCGAGCGTAGACAATTTGCCGTCGGCAATCAGAGCCACGCCGTCGGCATCAAGGGTGGTCAAGAGGTTAGTTTGGTCAGCAGTCAATGCTTGATGAAAGCCTTCCTCACGCCCCATCAGGCTGACCAGCTTGCCTAGCACGATGTCGAGACTCGTCCGGTAGGCATATTGATCCAAATCTTCCCGATCCCCCATCATCAAGGATAACATCTGGGTCAGCAATTCCACCGGCACTCGCTGTTCATAATGCAGATAAAGGGGAGCGCTGTGATTCATGCAAGAAATCAAGCCCCAAAGATGACCATTCTTCAGCAAAGGAAGCACCATGGTGGATTTAACCCCCATGTTGCGCAAGTAACCAGTGTACATGACCGAAACGCTACGCAGGAAGGAATGGCTGAGATCCACGGGTTGAGGTTCGGGGATTGAATAATTGTCCTGAACCGTTAAACCCCTCTCCCCAACCCCTCTCCCCTCTGGGGAGAGGGGCTTTCTGTTCTCCCCTCCCCCTCGCAGGGGGAGGGGTTGGGGGAGAGGGTTTTGGGATGGTTGATGAGACGGCAACCCATTTGTAATCAACCCAATACCCCTCTCCCTAAATCCCTCCCCCCCAAGGGGGGAGGGACTTGGGTTGATACCCATGCTTACTTCCGGGGTAAGGGGCTTTGCGGCGTAGGATAGGATGGGCACAGGCTCATAGTCCACATTGGGCAGATGGCGGAGGGGGCTGAGCGCGAATAGCCTTCGTGCCGGGGCAGGGATGTCGCTGGCCGGATAATGCAGACCTAGATAAGCCTCCAGATCAGGGGCTTTGGCTTCGGCAACGACCTCGCCACTCCCATCCAGATCGAAACGGTAGGCCATGACTCGCTCAAAACCAGTGAAGTGGCGTATCTGCTCAATGGCGACATCGAGGAAAACAGCAAGGGAAGGTGTCCGCTGCAAACGTTGGATGAAATCACGAAACTGATAAAGCCCCACTCTTTCCTGTTCTTGGCTGCTAGGGCTGGCCCGTTCAAATTCAAGCACTAAAAAACCGTCGGTGCGATTGCCAAACACATTAAACCACTGGTCAAGATGGGGGAGTTTTGGCAGGGTCATCAGCCGGTCAAGGATGTTGGTCAAATCGTGTTCGGCTAGGATCGTTTTTAATTTTTCCGTATTGGCCTTGCCAAGGAGTGCATCGATGGTTTGTCCTAGCAAGGAATCGGTTGGCAAGCCCAGAAAGCTGGCGGAATTGGCGCTGGCTTGCACGATGCGCAAGCTGGGTTCTTCCAGCACCAGCAGCGCCCCGTGAGGCTGTATCGCATTGACGAGGTGGATTTGCTCGCGGTCGCAATTGCTGATATCGACATTGCTGGCAGTAATGGCGGGCGGGGTTGCTTCGGTTTGGTTTTCTGGCATTATCATTTGTCTTGTTAGTGTTGATATTCGATGGCAGCAAACATCTGCTGCCATTTTGGAGGCATATCCGGCTCGTTACCATGGAATTAAGCACGGTTGGAGTGCAAGGCAAGCCTTGCACTCCAAAGGGATTAAGCACCTAGTGTAAAGTAAAACGTGGTTCCAACCCCAATCGTCGATTCCAGCCAAATACGCCCCCGTTGCCGCTCGACATGCCTGCGCACGATGGTGAGTCCGGCCCCAGTGCCACCGCCATATTCTTCCCTTCCATGCAAGCGCCGGAAAATGGTAAAGATGGCTTGTTGATGCCTCTGCTGTATGCCTATGCCATTGTCGCGGACAAAAAAGGTATATGGATTGCCTTCCAAGCAACCAATTTCAACACGTTTTACGGCACTATCATTGTATTTGATTGCATTAGTAATCAGGTTCTCAAACAAGGCTGCCGTTCGGATCGGGTCACACAGAATGCTAGGCAGGTTTGCTTGAATCTCGATCTTTGCTTGGGATAATGCGATGAGTGTCGATAAATCTTCGATGACTGAACGCAATAACTCGTTGATGTTGACTTTATGCAAATCAAGCTGAAGTTGGCTTGCACGTGAGTAGTGAAGTAAGACATCTATCTGCTGGCTCATCCTGGCACCCATGTTCATGATCGTATCCAGCCAACGACGTTCTTGGGCTTCCAGTCGTTCGCTGGCATTGTCGAGCAGAAACTGTGAGAAATTGCGAATGCTTCGCAAGGGTTCCTGTAAATCATGGGAAACAATATAGGCAAAGTCTTCCAATTCTTTATTGCTAAGTTCCAATTGCGACTTCAATTCCTGGTTCCTGACTGCATGTTGGGACAGAATGATTGCCCGTTGCAGATCGGCCAGTGCTTCGGTTTCGTGTGTCAGCCAAGGCCGGGCCTTGCCCCTGACATCCTCTTTCCAAACCTCGAAAGACCCTCGCGGGGTCAAACGATATTCGCTATTTTCAACATTAAACTCCACGGGCTTTTGCGGATTGCCCGCCCACTGGACTTCCTCCACCCATTCCGGGCGAAAAGCCAGCAGATACTGCCCGTTTTCGATTAAGCGAGCGGCTATCAACCCCGTCGCGCAATCGCCATGACCGGCGAATGGTTCAAATAATGTGGGCAATCGATCCGTGGAAAAAAATTCATCTTGACCTTCCAACCATTGCATCAAGGTTCTGATTGATGATTCAGACGGGGTTTTGCCAGAGCAAATAATCAGATTATCTAGGCATAAAGCGGACCCGGAAATCTCAAGAACGGTTAGCATCTGCTCTGGAAGTCGGCGCAACAGCGTTGGCAATTCATTGGTTGAAGCCAGTTCGTCTGTGATTTTGGCTATGTTCCGTTTACTGTTGAGGGCAACCCATTGTTGTTCGGCTTTTTCCTTTTCCATCAACACCAGAGCAGCCATTTCGGCAAAAGAATGGAAGGCAAGGCGGTCGCAGTAAGTCACTGGCTTGGGGGCTGCGTTCTTGCAATTAAAAAATCCCCAGAGTTTATCGTGCTCCACCAGCGAGAACACCAAGCGTGATTGCACACCCATGTTATTGTAATAGCGGTTGCACATGCTCGATATGCTGCGGAGCATGGAAAAGCCAAGGTCTAATGTCATCGGCTTGGGGGTGTGCCCAGCCATGATGATAGGCACGGGCGAGTAAGTGAGGTCGGGCGCATATTGCACTCGCATCATCAGCATTTGCCGCCGACCGGGTTCCGGGATGTCCGAACGCGGAAACCGCTTGTCGAGGTAGGTGGGAAAATCATTGTCACAGGCTTCAGCCACGGCTTGAAAGGAACCGTCATCTAAAAAGCGAGTGGCTACGACGGAATCAAAGCCGCTCATGCGTTTGAGTTCATTCACCGCTACGTTGATGGCTTCTTGCCAAGTTTCGGCGGAATGCAGCGAGGCTATGCTCTCTTTTATTTCGGCAAAACGCTCTGTCGGCCAAATCTCCGAGGATTTTGCGGGTATGGCTTCAAATTCCAGTATCAAGACATCGCCTGAGCGGTGGGCAAACACGTCGAAGCGTTGATCTTGGCTTAGGGTTCGAATGTTGCCCAAAAAGCGGGGGGGGCGTGGCTCGGTCAGCAGGGCAAGGATTTCCTCCCATCGCTGCTTATTTTTCGCTGAGACAATCTGGCTCAAATCGGCATGAAAAAGACTTTCTGCACTGCATCCAAACCAATCAGCCGTGTTCGCGCTTGCCCCCAGAATGCGGAAGTCATTGCTTGACAATACCAGCAGCACTCCATGCGGCATGATTGCACCGGGAAACTGCACGGGTTCCCGGTCACAATTGGATAAATCCACAGGGCTCTTCCAAACTGGGTCTTCAATGGGAACAGACGTGGACATGGTTTCGGAAGAGTGCATGTTTGCATCCTAGGGTGAGTTGGGTTGATGGATGTAACGATTAAGTTGAGGATTGGGTGACCCGTCATTTCGGCAGGGATGCCGAAATCCAGCGTCCATGGATGGCAAACCAAGACTTGTCGGAATGTTTAACACGACCGACAAGTCACCGTCCCTGTTAGGACTTAATCCAGCAGCATAGAGCTTATTCCAGCCCCATGAAATAAAATGACTTTTGGCATTGCGGCGCTTCTTCAAACCTCAAAGACAATTTTCCCCATCGGTCTTCTGCCCACGATGTAAACATTTTAGCAACACAGCAAACAAAAGATTCGGGTCTACCGGTTTGGAGATGAAATCGTCCATGCCCGCTTCTATACAGGCTCGCCGGTCTTCGTCGAAAGCGTTGGCAGTCATCGCAATGATGGGAACAGATTGCCTATCGGGTAGATTGCGAATGGCACGGGTGGACTCAAGCCCATCCATTCTGGGCATCTGCATATCCATCAAGATCGCATCGTAGCCCTTGGCTTTCACCATTTCCAAGGCTTGCAGGCCATCTTCCGCCGTTTCTACCAGCAAACCTGTATCACTTAGCAACTCCATGGCCACTTCGCGGTTAATTTCGTCGTCTTCCACTAGCAGCACCAAGGTTCCACGGTGTTTTGCCCTTAATTCGGCTTCGGCATCAACCGTGACTGTGGATTTTGGTGGTTCAAGCTCGCTTGCTTCGGCAAGATTCAGCCGCGCTGTGAACCAGAAAGTGCTGCCTATTCCCGGCGTACTCTCCACGCCCGCATCCCCTTTCATCAAACGCGCCAAACGTTGGGTGATGGCAAGTCCCAACCCGGTTCCACCATATTTCCGTGTCGTTGAACCATCCGCTTGTTCAAAGGCTTGAAATATCCGGCTACATTCCTCTGTTGTGATGCCAATGCCAGTGTCAATGACCTCAAAACGGATCAACGGAGCATCGTCGTCGTCTTCAAGCACCCGGGCGCGTAAGGTAATGCCACCGTGTTGAGTGAATTTGATGGCATTGCCAGCATAGTTTAGCAGGGCTTGGCGCAATCGAGTCGGGTCTCCGCGCAACCATCGGGGAACCCCCGCAAAGTCCAAATGAAGAGTCAAACCCTTGATTCGGATCGATTCGCCTAACATGCTTGGGATGGAATTGATCAGCGCATAAAGGTCAAATGTCGTGTTTTCCAATTTCAACTGGTCGGCTTCAATTTTGGACAGGTCTAGGATGTCATTGATGATGTTCAGTAGATGCTCACTGGCACTGCCAATCTTTTCCAGCTTCTCGACCTGTTGATGCGTGAAATTTTCCTTGCGTAGTGAATTGTTCAAGCCAATGATGGCATTCATCGGGGTGCGAATTTCGTGGCTCATGTTTGCCAAAAACAAGGATTTCGCCCGACTGTTTTGCTCTGCCTGCTGCTTGGCTAGAGCCAAGGCGGACAACATGGCTTTACGCTCGGTAATATCACGTAAAGTCGATTGAATCACCCACTTGCCCTGCAATTCGATTCGATTCAATAAAATTTCGGCTTCAAACTCAGTCCCGTCAAGCCGTCGAAGTTGCCAATCGAAGCGTTGCGGCCCGTTTTTTAAAGTTCGCTGATGCCATTGTTTGATCAGTATTGCCGAATCCCCTCCGTCGGGTTGGTTAGGGGGAGAAAAGAAGGCAAGGGATTTGTTTAGAAACTCTTCCCGTTTGGCGCAGCCGAATATTCTTAAAGCCGCTTGGTTGCAATCAATGAACCCGCTGTCGTCCAATAACACCAAGGCATCGCTGGATGATTCGTACAAGGTGCGGAATCGAACCTCGCTTTCATACAGTGATTGTTGCATTTTCTTTTGTTCCGTGACATCGGAATCCACCCCGGAGGTGAAGACTATCTGTCCGTCATCACTGCGGGTTGCATAGGCTCTTTCGTTGATCCAACGAATGGAGCCATCGGGCCGCCGTATGCGATATTCCACGACATAGTGCTTACCAACCGATAGAGACTCCAAGCACTCCGTGACGTGAGGCAAATCTTCCGGCAAGATCGCATCCATCCAGAGCTTGGGGTTGGCATACAAATCATCACATTTTCTTCCCCAAATCTGCTCGAAGGTTGGACTGACATACAAGAAGGTTTTAGATATTGGCAAGGATAGCCAGAACACATCGCCCACGGCTTCTGCCATTTGGCGGAAACGCTGTTCCGATTCATGCAGGGCGAGCATGTTACGCTTTTGTTCGGTGATGTCGGAGGTAGCCCCGACTATGCGAATCAGTCTTTGTTGCTCGTCGAAAAACCCCCTTGCCGACTCCTTGACGAATACTTCAGTGCCGTCGCCGCGGATCAAGCGATATTCCATGTGATAGGAGTCAGCGCCGGGACGCAGAGCTTCCAATTTGGAATGGCAAGCTAGAAGATCATCCGGGTGGATCATTTGAAGATAATTGTGTCCCAGATTGAACCGGGCTTCTTCAGCAGATACCCCTAAAATGTCCGATGCGTTGCCAGTGCGTTGGACAATGTCACTATCGGGTTCCCATTCGAAGGCAAATGTTTGGCTGACATCAAAAGTCGAGCTCATGCGTTCTTCCCTAGCCCGCAACTCACGGATCATGCCAAACCGTTCTATCGCATTATCAATGGCACGGGATAAGCTTTCCGCGTTCATCCAGTTCTTGCCGATGAAGTCTTGGGCACCAAGCCTGAGAATGGAGCGGGCATCAATGCCGCCCGACTGTCCGGTGACAACCACTACCGGGCAGCAAGGCGAGTCCGGGCCACCCAGCGCCTGAAGCAACTCCGGTGCATCGTAGTCGGGCAAATGGTAATCCAACAGGACACAATCGGGAAGTGGGCCGTGCTTATTCTTCTCGATTGCTTGCAACAAAGCCTTGCCCGTGTCAGCTTCTTCGACTCGGAACCTTCCTTGCAAATTGCTTAGCAATAGCCGTCTCATGACTTCCCGGTCCTCTGGGCTGTCATCGACAATCAGCACTTTCTTAAGATTATTCTCCATTCGACATTATATGAGTCGCAATGTTGACCAAGAAGGATCAATGGTTAAACGACATTAAAATTCCTCATCATCCCCATTTCCTCATGTTCGAGGTTATGGCAGTGGTAAAGGAACAAACCCTTGTAGTCGTCGAATCGTTTCAGCAGGGTGACTTTCTCTCCCGGCATGACTAGCACGACATCCTTCCAGCCTTCATCAATAAAGCCTTTGCTAACGGTTTCATAGTCTTTGCGACGGTCTTCGCGGATGACCCGCTCGATGATTTGGAACTGCTGACCGTGAAGGTGCATCGGATGGGGAAGGCCAGACATCATGCCCATGCCCATCCCTGCTTGGGTATAACCGTTGTCGAATTCGATGACTTGCATCGTGTTCATTTTGACGGTTTCCTCCGGGCTAGCTGCCATCATTTCGAACTCTTTGCCGTTGAGCAGCCAGTTCATCCGCATCATGCTTATTTTGATGCTGCGCGGATTGTTGGCATTCTCGGCTTGCGCACGTTCGTAGCGTTCGACCGTTGAAAAGCGTTGTGGCAAAGGCAGGGAGACATTTTCTTCACGCATGATGTGGACTTTGAATAAGGCATATTCCGAGCCTTGGGGCATTTTGGAGGTGGACATCATGCCCATGCCGCCATGTTCTCCCTCATCGGCCTTGGCTTCTTGTTTGGACGTGTTTTCCGTTTGATGATTCATCCCGCCCATCATGCCGCCGCCCTGCGATCCGCCTCCGCCGCCGTGGTTCATCATCCCGCCCATCATGCCTCCACCCACTCCGCCGCCGCCGCCGTGGTTCATCATCCCACCCATCATACCTCCACCCATTCCGCCACCACCGCCTTCACCATGTCCTGGCATGGCACCGGAGAATGGCAAGCTTTTCATGACCATTTCGCTGCCGACTTTGCGACCCGAAAAATCAGCCCAAAGCTCTATCCTTTCGCCGGGCGCCAACATGACAAACGGGCGAGTCACGGGTTTTTCAAGGAAATGACCATCGGTCGCAATCACCGTCAAGGGCGTGCCGTCATCCCAACCGAGTTTGTAAATTCTGGAATTGGACCCGTTCAGCACTCGCAAGCGATAGGGACGAGTCGCCACTGGCAAGACGAAATGGCGCTTGCCATTGATGATCATCTCATCACCCAAGAAGCCCATGTGCCGGTCACGCATGTTTTGCACGTAAACCAATTGGTTGTCGGCATCAAAATTACGGTCTTGCAACACGATGGGGAGATCGAATTCACCCCTGGGCAGGTTCAAGGCTTTTTCATCAGGGTCGGAAACGATGATCAGGCCAGCCAAGCCCTTGTAAACCTGCTGCCCAGTCTTCTCATGGGTATGGGCGTGGTACATGTAGGTGCCAGCCGGGTTGTCCACGCGGAATTCATAGACATAGCCACTGCCCGCCGGGACATCGTACATGGGGTGTCCATCCATGTTTTGTGGCACATGCAAGCCATGCCAATGGATGATGTTGGATTCGGGCAGGTCGTTTTTGAAGAAAAAGCGAACTTTCTGGCCTTTCTCCAAAAAGAACACGGCACCTAAATGCGTCCCCGGCAGTTGTGCAATACTATGATCCGGGCCTTTCAGCAGTTTACTTTCGTATTTCCAGACACGGGTGGGTTTTCCGGGCAGGATGGGGGCTTCAGTGACCACCGCGTTGATTTCGATTTCCACATCGGCTTGGAAGTCAGGCGATGCATCCCTTGCATAGCGGGCGTTGGGTGCTGCGAACAGCCATTTGGGTCCGGTTGCAGCCGTCAGTGCGCCGAAACCAGCCAACTTCAAGAACTTGCGACGGTCAATGCTGGGTGTTTCTGACATGATACTAACCTCCTCAGGTCGGGCCTATAGACCCTTATTATTTTAAGGATTGGATTTGGCTGTTCGCAATGCTCAGGCGGATCCTATCAGTGAAGTGGCTGCACGGTTGATCTAACCCCCGCTCACAAAGATTTTTGACAGGACCCAATCCCGACGGTATTCGCTTATGCAACCACTGCTGCTTTGTGTTTGATCAAACCTGCTGATTCGATTAAATCTTCCAATTCATTGTAAACCCACTTGTTATCATGGTTGTTGAAATGATGGACTTCCTCGATCCTGATGGTGACATGCTTGGTTTGTGGTTCGCCGTTGACACGATACAGGATGATGTCCATCCCGCCGTCGTCAATCTCATATTCGATGAAGCCATGTGGGTTTTCGCTGCCCGGATTTTCCAAATGCCCAGTCAGCATGATTTTGGTGATTTTATGTTGCTCAATGAACTCTTTGACATCGGCCGTGTTGACCGATTTTAAGTTGTCAGGCAGCACAAATGATTTGGCGCTATGGGTGGCCCCTTTCAGATAACTGAGTTCCAATGCGGGCGGTTCCAATTCCCCATGCATGTTGATGTTGACCTTCTTCCATTCTGCCTTTGAATGCAATACTTCCCTGGGAAATTTTTTTCTCATTGTGGCCTCTCTCGCTTCAGCGTAAACAAGGGGGGGTCATGTCTGAACCCCATTTGGAATAAATTCCCGCACCTACATTGGAAGCGGGATAATTGGAGGTTTTTCGCTGTCATTCCGCCTCGCAAAAATGCTCGGTCGGGATGTTTGAGCAGTTCGGAAAAACATCGGACAGTGTCAATCATTTCGCATGGAGAATCAAGTGGATTTAGCTCTAAAATTGAAATTTTTTAATCACTGATGTTACGCAGACGCTTAGGATTGGAGCGTCAAAGCCTGTCCTGAGCGAAGTCGAAGGGCTTGCTTTGACAGGCGAAGCCTCACTGCCATTAAGTTAAGCCGTTCGTGGTGAGCTTGTCGAACGCTCTCCTGAGCGAAGTCGAAGGGCTTGCTTTGACAGGCGAAGCCTCACTGCCATTAAGTTAAACCGTTCGTGGTGAGCTTGTC
>CAIYXP010000260.1 GCA_903930145.1 uncultured Methylococcaceae bacterium | reverse complement strand
CGTTGCGGTGATCAGCGCGAACGAACTGATCAGGTAATCGCTGTACAAATCTAAGAGAGGGTTTTTCATGGGGCACGTTTCCAATAGGCCAGATCTACAGCGGCATTTTATGCCTTTATCAACGACCGTGCGTAACATCAGCTCTTAAAATTTCGACAAGTCATTATGCCGAATGCACCTAAAATTTGCCACAAAAAAACCCGCATAGCCACAGGCTACGCGGGTTTTTTTCATTTTTTCAGTCGTTCCCTAAGGACTGCAACTTGTCGTATCACTCATTGCCTGAATTGGGCAATGTCAACAATTCCAGCTTGCCATCCGTGGACGCTGGATTTCGGCATCCCTGCCGAAATGACGGATTACAAGCTGTAGTACATGTCGAACTCGACCGGGTGGGTGGACATGCGGAAGCGGGTCACTTCCTGCATTTTCAGGCCGATGTAGGCATCGATCACGTCGTCGGTGAACACGCCGCCCTTGGTCAGGAACTCGCGGTCTTTGTCCAACGCGTCCAAGGACATGTCAAACGAGTAAGACACCTGCGGAATGGCTTTTTCCTCTTCCGGCGGTAGGTCATACAAGTCTTTGTCCATGGCATCGCCGGGGTGGATCTTGTTTTGAATGCCGTCCAAGCCAGCCATCAACATGGCGGCAAACGCCAAGTAGGGGTTGGCGGTGGAGTCTGGGAAGCGCACTTCGATGCGGCGACCCTTCGGGTTCTGCACGTAAGGAATGCGGATCGAGGCGGAACGGTTGCGAGCCGAGTAGGCCAGCATGACCGGGGCTTCAAAACCGGGAACTAAACGCTTGTAGCTATTGGTGGAAGCGTTGCAGAAGGCGTTCAGGGCGTGCGCATGTTTGATGATGCCACCGATGTAGTAGAGGGCGGTTTCAGACAAGCCACCGTAGAGGTCGCCCGTGAACGTGTTCTTACCGTCTTTGGATAAGGACATGTGAACATGCATCCGGAACCATTGTCGCCGACCAGTGGCTTGGGCATGAAGGTCGCGGTCTTGCCGAAGGCATGGGCAACGTTTTGGATGACATATTTCAAAATCAGCACTTCGTCAGCCTTCTTCACCAAGGTGCCGAATTGAACGCCAATTTCACATTGACCGGCAGTGGCGACTTCGTGATGATGCACTTCAACGACTTGGCCGAATTCTTCCAAGGTGTTACACATGGCAGAACGCAGGTCTTGCAGAGAATCGACTGGCGGAACTGGGAAATAACCGCCCTTGACGCCGGGGCGATGGCCGATGTTACCGTCTTCGTAAACTTTTTCAGAGTTCCAGCCAGCTTCTTCAGAATCGATCTTGAAGAAAGAACCTTGCATGGTGGTACCCCAACGAACATCATCAAATACGAAGAATTCATTTTCCGGGCCAAAGAACGCAGTGTCGGCGATGCCGGTTGACTTCAGATAAGCTTCAGCGCGATGGGCGATGGAACGGGGGTCGCGCTCGTAACCTTGCATAGTAGAGGGTTCGATGATGTCGCAACGCAGAACTAACGTGGTGTCGTCAAAGAATGGGTCGAGAACGGCGGTATTCGCGTCTGGCATCAGGATCATGTCGGATTCGTTGATTCCTTTCCAACCGGCGATGGATGAACCATCGAACATTTTACCGTCTTCAAATAAGTCTTCATCGATGGTGCTGGCCGGTACAGTGACATGCTGTTCCTTTCCGCGGGTGTCGCAGAAGCGGAAATCAACATATCTGACTTCGTTGTCTTTGATCATCTGAAGGACTTCATTGGGCGTCGTCATGCGTTATTCCTCTGTGTGTTTGTCGAAGTTATAATTAAACAGGTTGATATGCATACAGAAATCATACCAACCAACTAACACCCATAAATGGCGATGAGTGTTGCTTTTTTTCCGGTTGTGCCTAAGCACACCTGCCATGTTTGCACTTCTACGGTGCGTAAAGCGCCATTATAAGGCAAATCCAGAAATCTTTATGGGCTGCCGAATCCTCTGATGCCGGCAATGCCTTGCGCACCGTGCTGTCTTGCCTGACCAAGCAGGGCTTTAGTCATCCCTCCAAGGGCAAACACGGGCAAGTTGGCCTGTTCAACCCATGCACCAAATTGGTTCCAACCCAAGGGTGTAGCTTCGGGGTGGCTAGGAGTGGGCAATACCGGGGAGAGCAAAATGAAATCAATGCCCATTCGTTCCGCGTGGCGTATTTCCTCAGGGTTATGGCACGAAGCAGCCAACCAAAACGAATTCTTGAATGACCTTTGTTGAAGTGCCAACAGTCGGCGGCTGTTCAAATGGATTCCTGCTGCACCCGTTTGGATCGCCATGACGGGTTCGGCGTTGAGTAACAGTTGTAGGCCGTAGGGCTTGCAAAAAGCCACAGCTCGACGGGTTAACTCCAGGTATGCCGATTCATCTTGGAATCTGACCCGCCATTGTGCCAAGCGATAAGCGTTTTGGCATAAGTTTTCGAGTTTGGCAAACAAGGCATCCACGTCATCCAAGCTACCATCAATGATGGGATAAAATTCGGGTAGGCTTGCCGCTGTGATGATGGGCCGATTGGCGGACGGAAAGTCGAATTGGTGTAAATCATCAATCGAAACCCAGCGTATTGCCTGATTTTCCCGCCCGTGTGGCGAGCCAGTGTAAGCGTCCACCCGCCACACGTCCAGTAATACCTGCTTGTCGCCATAATCGTGGTGGATTTTAATCAAGGGCGTGGTTGCTTCAGCAGAAATCGACAATTCTTCAAACAATTCCCGTCTGAGTGCTTGTTCTACCGTCTCTTCAGGCTCTATCTTGCCGCCTGGAAATTCCCATAACCCACCTTGGTGCAAATGCTCATGCCGTCGGGCAATCAAAACTTCCCCATGAGCATTGCGAATAACGCCAACGGCGACATGCAAGGCGGAAGAATGTGAAGTTGATGCCATGTGATTGAAAAGTAGCTTTGCTTGGAAATGAAGTGGGATTGGAATGCAGCCTATTTTACAGGATAAACGGCTCTTTGGGGTTGACCGAGCAATAATAGCCCCGTTATGTGCGACAGCGCACAGAGTAAAAATTGTTTTTGCTGTATTGTAATACTATCCGTGTAGACTATAGCCCTAGCCTATAGGAATTGTTGCGCATCTTCGATATTGGTTGAGGCAATCTTTGCTACCGGTGATGTTAGGGGAACCAAGCGGAGCCCCTTTAATTTGTCACAAGAAGAATCCAACAGGACACTCTATGAAACTAAGAAATTTATTTTTAACCTTGCTGCTCTCCCTCTTTTCCATTGGAAGTGCGCTTGCTGCTGGTTCGCCCATGAACGAGGATTTCACGGAGTTGGCTGCGCTCACTCAGAAAGCGGTTACAACTGGCAAGACTGGGACCGTGGAAGCTTTTGCGGCTGATGCCGAAGTGGCTTTTAAATTCTCAAAGGAGAAGCTCACAACATTGACTTCCCCCGCCATGCAGCGCATCACCAGCAAAATCAAAACCGGCATGAACGAAGCTAAAGCCGGTAAAGTGCCCGAGGCTACGGCAGCCCTAGAAGAGGCTCTGGCGATGATGAAAGAAGGACCCAAGGCTCAAAAGTTTGGGGGCGGTTCCTAAATCAAGCCCCGCTTTGATGGTGTTTGATCAAACTTAAGGGTGATTGTTGCCTTAATAAGTTCCCTCTCCCCAATGGGGAGAGGGTTTGATCAAGACAAGTTTGTTCTGTATACTAATTTATTCTGTCTTAACTTCATGCATTTACGGTCTTGTCCTTCTAAAGGCGTTACTACAAATGCATCGGACGCCCCATTCTGTCCCTTCCTGAATGTATCAATCACACTCATCGGAGAAACAATATATGCACAACAACCCCGTTGCTTGGTTTGAAATCTATGTGCAAGATTTGGATCGAGCCAGGCGGTTTTATGAATCCGTTTTCCAAACAAACTTGCAGCAACTGAATGCGCCATTCCCGGAGATTGAGTTGTGGGGGTTTCCGGCGGAAAAAACCCGCTATGGAAGCTCTGGTGCGCTGGTCAAAATCGATGGATGTCCGTCCGGGGGCAATTCAACGATTGTTTATTTTCATTGCGCGGATTGCGCGGTGGAGGAGGGGAGGGTAGTCGAAGCCAGTGGCGAGATACACCGGGCTAAAATGCCTATTGGGGAATATGGCTTTATCTCCCTAGTGTTGGATACGGAAGGGAATATGATCGGCTTGCATTCTATGCAGTAGGCCAGAAATCCCTACTCATGACCTCCTCAATGGTATAAGGGCATTCCTTGGGAAAGGTTTCATCGGGCAAGCCTGTTTCATCGGCTGCCCATTCCACAGATTCGGGATAAGCCTCCGCAAGCTCCTCAACCAGAAATCGGCGCAAACTAGGAGTTTCTTTGAACAATCTGGCTATGTCGCTGCGTTGTGTGCGGATAGTCCCTTTCCAGCTATTGGAGCGACCGTCGGGTTGATAGTGCCATTTCAGTAGATGAGCCACTAACACGCGCAATCGCCGGTAGAGTTCCCGCCGTTCGTTTCCCATTTCGGATTCCAACTCTTCAATTAAACTGGATATATCCAATTCGTTAAGCTTGCCTGCTTTCAATAAGCGAGTTTGGTGTTCTAGCCAAGCAAAGCGGTCTGACTCACGCAGGGTGGCGGCGTTCAAGCGAATAGCCTCTTAATAAGGATAGGTGCGACTTGTTTACTAACCTTTCAGAACTTAGGTTCGATATTCCGCGTTGATTTTGACATAATCGTAAGAAAAATCGCAAGTCAACACCCGTTGCGAGGCATCGCCGCGTCCAAGCACGACACGCACAGTAATGTCAGTCTCGGACATGACTCTCTGACCTGCTTCTTCGGTGTAGCTCAAAGCCCTCCCACCGTTTTCGACGATGCAGACATCGCCCAGCCAGATCGCCACTTTGTCTATGTCCAATTCAGGGCAGTCGGAGCGGCCTACGGCGGCGAGGATGCGCCCCCAATTTGGATCGCTGGCGAAAAATGCCGTTTTGACTAATGGGGAATGAGCGATGGTTTTGGCGACATTGCGTGCCTCGGCTTCGCTACGTGCTTGCTCAACGACGATGCGAATCAGCTTGGTTGCGCCTTCACCATCGCGGACGATGGCTTCGGCCAATTCGTCACAGACCGCTTGTAGGGCTAGGGCGAAAGTTTGAGCATTGGCATTGTCTCTTTCCACCACTACGCCGGAAGCCCCTGTCGCCATTAATACCAAAGAATCATTGGTTGAAGTGTCGCCATCCACGGTGATGCAGTTAAACGAACTATCGGCTGCTGTAAACAATAATTCCTGTAGCAATCCCGAATCGATTTTGGCATCCGTCCCGATGTAAGACAGCATGGTGGCCATATTGGGCTGAATCATACCGGCCCCCTTGGCGATGCCCACCAGAGTCACCGTGCCACCCTCTAAGCTGATTTCCCGGTAGGCCAGCTTTGGAACTGTGTCTGTGGTCATGATGGCCCGTGAGGCACGTTCCCAGCCTTCCTCGGTCAAGGCTTCAATGGCGAGTGGCAGGGCGGCGGCTATTTTGTCCACGGGCAGATATTCGCCAATCACGCCGGTGGAGAAGGGAAGCACCTGTTCGGCTGAGGCTTCCATCAACTTGGCTACTTGCTGGCAGGTTTGCAGCGCGTCGTCTAGCCCACGTTTGCCGGTTCCGGCATTGGCATTTCCCGAATTGATTAACAACCAGCGGGGCGCATGGGAAATATGTTTGCGTGCCACCGTCACCGGCGCGGCGCAAAATGCATTACGAGTGAATACGGCGGCGCAACTTGAGCCGGGCGTCAATTCAATCAGTAATAGGTCATCACGATCTTTATGTTTGATGCCCGCTCCGGTCGCGCCTAATTTCAAGCCGGCAATTTTGGGGATTGCCGCAGATTTATGCAATTGACTCGTCATGCTCCCACCTAGCGATTAATCCAGCTTGCCATGGCATTGCTTGTACTTCTTGCCCGAACCGCAAGGGCAGGGATCGTTTCTGCCGACTTTCGCGGCATCACGCACAAACGGCTTGACCGCCTCTGCCTTTCTTTCCTGTTCTGGTCTTTCCTGTTCTAGAGGATCTTCCGGGTGGAATTCCAAGCTGACAGCTTCGGCATGATGGAATAACATTTCCTGTTCACGTTGCTTCTGACGCGCCTCTTCCTCCATGATCCTTACTTCTTCATCAGAGCGAACTTGGACTTTAGACACAATGGAAATCACTTCTTGTTTGACGCTGTCCAACATGCCAGTGAACATCTCGAAGGCTTCGCGCTTGTATTCCTGTTTGGGGTCTTTCTGGGCGTAACCACGCAGGTGTATGCCCATGCGCAGATGATCCATGGAGGCCAAATGTTCTTTCCATGCGTTATCTAAGACTTGCAACATCACCGATTTTTCAAAATGATGCATCACCGATGGGCCGATGGCATTGGATTTTGCCTCATAATCCTCCTGCACTCGTTCGGTGATCATTTTCTTGAGCTTTTCATCGTGCAAGTAATGGTCTTCCTCCAACCATTGACTAATGGGGACTTTGACCATCAGATCATGATCCAGCGTTTCTTCCAAGCCCTTCACATCCCATTGCTCTTCCATCGTGTGCGGAGGGATGAATTGCTGGAACATCATGTTGACCACATCTTCCCGAATCGCCGTGATGGTTTCGGAAATGTCATCGGCTTCCATCAATGCATCGCGTTGGTAGTAAATCACCTTGCGTTGATCATTCGCCACGTTATCGTATTCCAGCAATTGCTTGCGGATATCGAAGTTGCGGGCTTCCACTTTGCGCTGGGCATTCTCAATGGCTTTGGTGACCCAAGGATGTTCAATGGCCTCGCCTTCCCTCATACCGAGCTTTTGCATGATGGCGGCGACACGTTCAGATGCAAAAATTCGCATCAAGCTGTCTGCCAAGGATAGATAGAAGCGGGTGGAACCGGGGTCGCCTTGGCGACCGCAACGACCGCGCAACTGGTTGTCGATGCGGCGTGATTCATGCCGCTCGGAACCAATCACATGGAGTCCGCCGCTGTTAACCACGGCATCATGACGCTGTTGCCAGTCAATTTTGGCCTGTTCAACATCGCCGGGTTCAGTCAGTCCGCGTCGGGTTATTTCTTCCTTTAAATTGCCGCCCAAAATAATGTCAGTGCCTCGACCGGCCATGTTGGTGGCAATCGTCACCGCACTAGGTCTACCGGCTTCGGCGACAATATGGGCTTCACGTTCATGATGTTTGGCGTTCAACACTTCATGCGCGATGCCTGCTTTCTTGAGCATCCCTGATAGCAGCTCGGAATTTTCGATGGAGGTGGTGCCCACCAGCACCGGTTGTCCCCGTGATACGCAGTCTTGAATGTCTTCCATGATGGCTTTGTATTTTTCTGGCACTGAAAGATAAACCAAGTCGCCAAAATCTTTGCGGACATTCGGTACATTCGACGGGATGACAACGACTTCGAGATTGTAAATCTGTTGGAATTCGAAAGCCTCGGTGTCCGCCGTGCCGGTCATGCCAGACAATTTGTTGTACAAGCGGAAATAGTTCTGGAAGGTGATCGATGCCAACGTCTGGTTTTCGTTTTGCACGGTCACCCCTTCCTTGGCTTCCATCGCTTGATGCAAACCTTCTGACCAGCGTCTGCCGGTCATGGCGCGACCGGTGAACTCATCGACGATGATGATCTGATTGTCACGCACGATGTAGTCCACGTCTTTCTGGAACAAGACATTGGCGCGCAAGCAAGCATTGATGTAATGCATCAGGCGGATATTCACCGCATCGTATAGGCTTTGGCCCGGCTTGATCAGATCATGCTCCTCCATCATCTGCTCAATGCGTTCGTGACCCTGATCGGTCAGATAGACTTGCTTGGACTTTTCGTCCACGCTGTAATCGCCGGGACTGTTTTCCTTTTCCTGCTTGACCAGCTTCGGGATTAAGCGATTGACCTGATGGTATAGGTCGCTACGATCCTCAGTTGGCCCGGAAATGATGAGCGGAGTACGCGCTTCGTCGATGAGGATGGAGTCCACTTCGTCAACGATGGCAAAATTCCGGCCCCGCTGTACCCGATCCTCCGGGGTGAAGGCCATATTGTCACGCAAATAGTCGAATCCGTATTCGTTATTCGTGCCATAGGTGATGTCGGCGGCGTAAGCCTCGCGCCGTTCGGCATTGTCCATGCCGCTGACAATCACACCCGTGCTAAGACCTAAGAAACCATAAATTGCGCCCATCCATTCGGCATCGCGGCGCGCGAGATAATCGTTCACCGTGACCACATGCACACCCAAGCCGGGAAGGGCATTGAGATAGGCAGCCAAGGTGGCGACTAGGGTTTTACCTTCACCCGTCTTCATTTCGGCGATTTTGCCATCGTTCAAGACCATGCCGCCGATCAACTGCACATCATAATGGCGCATTTTCAAAACGCGCTGCGAAGCTTCACGGACTACGGCAAACGATTCTGGCAAAAGGGCTTCAAGCTTCTCCCCTTTGCTCAGGCGCTCCCTGAATTCGACGGTTTTTGCCTGTAGCTCCGCATCCGAAAGCTTTTGCATTTGCGGTTCTAGAGCGTTGATCTTCTTAACGATCTTCTTTTTTTTCTTAACCAGCCGAACGTTACGGCTGCCAATGATTGTTTTGACCAGCTTACCCAGCATTGTGATTCAATTCCGACCTATGTAAAAAACCCAACGATGATACCGCAAAATGGCACATTTTTATATTTAAACATAGGATTATGGGTCGTTAAACTGTTAAATGACGCCTTTTACCTATCAACATCGCTCCCAATCCGGTTAGGAACAGCCAATTGCTTGCAGGTTCGGGCAAGGGGATTTCGGTCACCCGCAGGGTTCCGTCCACAGAAAGCCAAGAAAAGTCGAGGTAGGAACGGTTAAAACCAATCACATTGATTTTGGACGGATCGAACAAGCCATCGAAGCTGTTATAGTTGAACAGATGGAAGATATCCCCTTGCATCGGGGCGTAACTGTTGCCAAAGTTCAAATCCAGCCCACCGGCAAAAAACAACTGGTCAAGCCCGAGCAGTTGGTCGTACTGAGTCCCGGCGATAGTGCCGAATATGTCCAAGATGAGTTTGGACGTTTCATGATAGGTGGCATCACTGCCATGGAAGTCGATCATGCCGGGGCTGCCGCCATTGGAATGGGCCGCGTGAAAATGAATATCGCCGGCAAAGCCACCCGTCCCGGTGACAGCGTTCAGAAATTCAAGCTTGTCGCCCGTCACCAACGCGGTGATTTGCCCGTTATTGGTGAACAGGCCGCTGATGGTGCTGCTGCCGGTATAGGTCAAGGTCTTGCCAATGTCCAATAAAATTCCATGCGTAGCTTCGAGTTGACCGCCTTGGGCAATCGTCGTTGCACTGCCGAGCTTGGCTACATCTTGGTCAAGCAGGGTGACTTTGTGCGAGCCGACATCCAACACACCGCCATAATCAAACCCATCCTTAGTGCTGGTGCTGCCTAGGGCCAAATCCCCGCCGCTGGCTTGGATCAAGCTGGTGGAATCGCCCCCGGAAATCGGCGCATCCACCACACCGAAACCTTTCAAAGCACTGCCTGGGTTTATATTCGCTTGTAACGAATTGAGAATGCCTCCGTTTAAATTCAGCGTCCCGGTATGGCCTATGTTCACTGCATTGCCGACATAGACTTTTGCGCCCGTGTCGATGTTCAATATGCCAGTGCCTGCCAAGCCTAGATTGAGGTTTTGGTTCACCGTCCAAGCGGAACCCGTCCCTGTCACTGTGACCGTCCCGTTGCTGCCGCTGTTGTAGCCGATGAAAGCCTGGAGGCTGGTCGCCGCCCCGCTGTTTTGAATAGTCATCTCGCCGCTACCGTTATAACCGACATAGGCATTGCTGTTGTCACCCACTAATTTGGAATTCGTGCCACTGATTGTCGCGCTAGCGGCTGCGCCCGTGTTTTGGTCTACAATGAAATTGGCGCTTGCGCCGCCGCTCAATGGGATGGGGCCGGAATTATTCCCGACATTCAGAATGCCGTCGCCAAGGTTGATTGCCCCGGCATGGCTGATGTTGAGTGCGCCACCCACATTGACCTGACCGCTGTCATTAATGTTCAAGCTGGCGGAACCGGAATTGCCTATGGTGAGATTGTTGGTCAAATCCCAAGCAGAACCCACACCCGTCACCGTGGCGGTTCCAGTACTGCCGTTGGCGTAGCCGAGAATTCCCCTTGAATTGGATACATGGCCTCCATTTTGCACGGTTAAAGAGCCAGTGCTTCCATAGCCTACATAGAGGGCGGTTGATGCGCCAGTCAATGTGGAACCCGCGCCATTCACAATGACTTCACCTGTTCCGCCATTGCCTATGTCCAATTGTGAGTCAAAGCCGCTACTTGTAAACGTCCCACCATTCTGGATAGTCAGTGAACCAGGCCCAAGATCGCCCACCATGATTGATGCGGTGTTACTGGTAATGCTCATGGTCGAGCCAGCCCCATCGACAGTGACTGCACCGCTGCCGCTCGCGTTATTTCCTACTGTCAAGGGAGATGACAACAAACCCCCGGCGGCGTTATTGATTACTTTTCCGCCATTCTGCACGTTAAGCCAACCGTAACCTCCATCGCCGACGATGAGGGAGCCACTATTGGCGATCGTCCATGCCGAGCCGGGTCCGGTCACATTGACAATGCCAGTGCTGGCCCCGCCGCTTGCTTGGGCTATGATGCTAAATTGACTGGTCATCGCAGCGCCAGCTTCCACATTGAGCGTGCCTTGGCCCAAGCGTCCGACCACAAGATTGTCATTGGTCCAGATGGAGCCAGTTCCCGTCAGGTTGACCGTCCCGACACCAAGGCTGGAGAAGCCAATCTCGGTTGCATTTATCGTGTTGACCGTGCCGCCGTTTTGGATGTTTAGGATGCCGGTTCCTGAATAACCGACCGTCAATGAAGATGCCGACCATTGGGAGTTTGCCCCGTCAATCGTAGCGGTGCCTTGGCTGGCGTTAGAGAATCCGAGATAATCCACGCTTTGGCTGGTGCTGGTGACAGTGCCTCCATCCAAGACGGATAGTTGCCCCGTGCCATTTTTGCCGATGACGACAGAACCGTTGGTCCAGTTTGAACCTGCTCCGGTGACCACGACCGTACCGGTATTGAAGCTGGTGTTGCCCAAGCTAGTGTTACCGCTGCTGACCGTGCCGCCACTTTGGACATTCAACGTGGCTGCGCCGGTATCGGCATTACCGATATTCAAATTGCCAGCCATGGCCCAACTTGAATTTGCGCCGGACACCGTGGCAGTCCCCGCCGCCGTGCCGCCGATGTTGCCCGAGCTTGAGGACACGTTGCCGCCACTTTGGACATTCAACGTGCCAACGCCAGACATGCCGACAGAGAGGCTACCGCTATTGGCCCACGTTGAACCTGTGCCATTCACCGTTGCCGCACCCTCCGCGCCGCTGTTGACCCCGATACTGCCTTGACTACTAGAAACCTTGCCGCCAGTTTGCACGTTTAGCGTTCCTGTACCGGACACGCCGACATTGAGTGCGCCGCTATTGGTCCAAGTTGAATCTGTCCCGCTTACCGTCGCAGAACTGGTCGAGCCGCTATTCACGGCAATGTCGCCTTGACCGCTGGTGATATTGCCGCCGTTTAGAACACTCAGGGAGCCATTGCCGGAAATACCGACTTCCAAATTGCCGCTGTTGGTTAACGTCGAGTTTGCGTCGGTCACAGTCACCGTGCCAGTCGTGCCGTTGTTGACCGCAAGATCGACTTGGCCGCTGGCGACTTTGCCTCCATTTTGAACGCTCAGGCTGCCGTTCCCGGAAACCCCGACCCCCAAACTACCGCTGTTGGTCCAAGTCGAGCTTGCATCGGTCACGGTCACTGTGCCGGTCACGCCGCTATTGACCGCTATATTGCCTTCGCCACTGTTGACCGTCCCGCCGCTGTTGACGCTTAAAGCTCCAGAGCCACCCCCGCCTATAGTCAAATCACTTTGATTGGTCCAGGTTCCCCCCGAAACTGTCGCCGTACCACTACTGCCCGTTTGGTTCCCCAAAGTACCGTCTTGGTTGGTTACGGTTCCAGCGCTTTGGATGTTGAGTGTGCCGCTGCCAAAATCCCCGACCAGCAAATTACCTTGATTGGTCCAGGTCGCACCCGTGTCCACGGTAGCCGTGCTGCTGTTGCCAGCGATGCTGCCCAAATAGGCATTCTGATCGGAGACAGTGCCGTTATCGTGGATGTTCAGTGTCCCGCCGCCATAAAGCCCGACGGTGAGGTCGTTGGTGTTGGTCCAAGTCGAACCCGTCCCGGTGACGGTGACCGTCCCGGTTCCGTCATTGTTATAGCCAATGTAACTTTGATTGCCGCTGATACTGCCGCCGTTTTGGACATTCAATGCACCCGCCCCGGAACTGCCGACAAACAGGGCGTTGGCATTCAAGAATTGAGCACTCGCACCGTTAATGGTCAAGGTTCCGTTGCCTCCATTGGTATTGCCCAGCGTGACAAACGAGCCATTCGCGTTTATGGTTCCGCCGGCTTGAAGGTTCAGCGTACCCGTGCCGGCATCGCCAACGGTGAGGAAGCCATAATGGGTCCAGCTTGAACCCGCACCGCTGATGGTGGCGGTTCCGCTACTGCCGTTTTGACTGCCTAGGGTTGCGGAGAAAAGACTCACCGCCCCGCCATCGGTGACGGTTAAATTCCCCGTACCGGCTGCACCCACGGTCAAGTCACTCGTGTTAGCCCATGATGAACCCGTACCCGTGATAGTGGCGGTTCCGTTACTGCCCGTTTCGAGTCCCAATGTGCCATTGGCATTGTTCATCGTCCCGCCGCTTTGCACGTTCAAACTGCCTGTGCCGGTTGCGCCCAGGGTAAGATCGCCGGTAGTGTTCGATGTACCGCCGCTTTGCACATTCAAAGTCCCTGTGCCGGCGACACCGATGGTGAGATCGCCCGTATTGTTCCAAGCCGAGTTTGCCCCTGTTACCGTGACGGTTCCCTGACTGCCGGCATTATTGCCAACAGTGCCGGAATCGGTATTCACCGCACTGGCAGATTGCACGGTCAGGGAGGCTGTGCCGGTGTCGCCCACGGTCAGCGAGTTTGAGGCATTATTGATGATGGCTTGGTTTTGTAAATTCAGCGTGTTGCCATCATTCAGGTTGACTTGCCCGAGAAGATACAAACCTGCCCCGCCGCCATCCCAAGTTTGATTGGCTCCGACTGTGATCGGCATGCCAATAAATTGTTGTCCGTTTGCAGCCGTGATGTTGCCCGTGCTGGTGATGCCTAGCCCAGTTATTCCATAGGAATATGTGTCCATATAAATCCCATTAATGGAAAGTCCCACAATATCATTGATGGCGTTGGCATTATTGAAGGAATTAATGTTTTGACTGAAATGCAAGCTGTCCCCATTCTGTGGAACGATGTTGGGTAACCAGTTGATTAAATCGCTCCAATTGTTTGACTCAGTCTGAGGATCGGGACCTTGCCAATACAAGTCTGTCGCCTCTGCCGCAGGGGTGGCAAGCAATGTCAGCAAGAGTGCCGTCAACGGAAGGCGCTTAAATTGGGTATGGGCGGGAAAGATGGATGTTTTCATAAAACTTTATGTTCCTATGGGAGAGGGCAGCGTATTAATGTTTGCGAATTTTGCCTTAAGTTCCCCTTCCCCAATAGGGCAAAGGTGTCTCCACAAGTCCCTCCCCCCTTGGGGGGAGGGATTTAGGGAGAGGGGTACTGGGTTGATTATAAATAGCTTGTCGTCTCATCAACCATCCCAAGACCCTCTCCCCCGGCCCCTCCCCCTGCGAGGGGGAGGGGAGTAAAAACAATAGTTTGCAGGTTGTGTAGATACCTATGCCCTTGGGGGGAGGGATTTAGGGAGAGGGCAAATGGTTTATCAGCGATAACCCGTCATTGGCTTGGGACCGATGAATTGCTCGGGCTTTGAGCGGGTGCGGTTTTCAATGCCGGTGGAAGCAAAGCATTGCCGTTTGAATAAGCCCCAAACAGATTCGTCCCGGTGAAGTTCGGCGTGGGGCTATAGTCGTCAATCCTGATGCCCTTATAGGAAGTTCCTAATTTTATTTGCCCAAAGCCAACCCGAATGGCTGCATTGCCGGAGTCTTCGGTAGAGTTTTGTTCTTCATAATAGTTGGAACCTTGTTCAATCAGGCTATAGATCGAATGGGCCTTGTCCCCGTATTCTATAAGGTCGTGCATAAAGCCATAGGTTTTCGCAAGTGCCTTGCGCATCCATGAATGCGGATGCGAACCCTGATTGGCAGGGTTATTCCCATTGCCATTTTCCTCATCGCCATTACTTTCACTGCTGGCATCGCTGACGCTGGCATTGTCCTCGCTGGAATCGGCTTCACTGCCATTTTCTTCAACGGCAGGGTCCACATTGCCATTATCCAATGCACCGTTATCTGCGGATGGCATATTGTTCACCCCGCTTTGGCCGGCTTGGTTCATCACCTCGGAATCCGCTTCAAGTTCTGCGGCCTCAAAGGCCGCCGCTGCCTCGCCGGCAACCCAAATCACGGCTGCTTCAATGGCATCGGCAGTCAAGGTGCTGCCGATGACATAGCCGGCCTCATAGCTGGAGACATGGTATTTATGGTACGGGCTTTTGCCTTGTATCGCATTGGTGGGTTTGAGGTTCATTTCCTCAAACATAAGTGTCATCATTGGCCCACCGGGGTTGTTGAAGTAGTATTTAACCGAATTGACAAAAGATTTGATGGTATCTTCATCAGTCTTTTTCAATAACCGCCCATAGCCCTTAAAATTGCCGTGGGCTAAGTCGTCGATCATTGCCGAATCATTCTTCGCCGTCGTAACAATGGATTCTTTTATCATCATGAACGTATTGCACATGCCTGATACAAATCCCCCCAAAACACCCCCGCCAGCGCCGCAACCGCCGCTTTCACGATGAACGCTTGGGGGTTTGGGACCATAGCGATGGGCTTTCACCTTTTTGTAATGCCCGGTCGGATCAAAAAACGAGACGGGGTTGTTTGAAGCATATTCGTACCCGTTCAAACCACCCGCCCCAAACGGAGATAGGGAATCCATCTGCAAAAACCGCCCAATCACCGGGTCGTATGCTCGGTAGCCACCGAGCATGGACAGGCCGGAAGTCACTTCCCGACCCTGCACCTCACCCCATGCCCCCTCGGGGTAGTTAGTTTGGTTGGACAGCGCCGCCGGGTAGCCGGCGCTTTGGTTCATCAGGTCGGTCATCACCCCAAACGGCGTGTAGCTGCTATTGCTCAACACATTAAATGCATACATATTTTGCCCGTAGGACAGGCTATTCACCGGCTTGCCGCCCAAGTCGGCGAGGTGGATGATCCCCCGATAATTGGAACCCGCATAACCCCCGGCATTTTGGAAAGATAAACTTCCGCCCAAGTATTGCACCTGCCATTGCTGATTGGTCACTTGCGCACTGCCATACAACAAAATCGGGCTGGCACTACCATATTGCTTTTGGATCAAACGGCCCAAGCCGTCATAGGTGAAAGCCTCTTTTGAGCCATTCGACAATTGGATGGAACTGACCAAACCCTGTGGGTTATAACTAAACTGACGGCCATAGGCATCACGGGTGACATTGCCTGCCACGTCGTAGGTGTATTGCCCGGAGAACGTCCCGTTAGGGCGGGTCTCGGTGATGCCGTTCAAGCGAAATGGATTGCTGGCATTATAGGCATAGGTTCGGGTCATGACAGGTGAACCGGCCGGGCTTAAGCTCGCCAACTGGGTCAGATTGCCGTACAAATCGTAGCTGTAGTTTTCATATCCCAATGGCCCGTCGCCACTCAAATAGCCGTAGGGGGTCGCCGTGCCGCTATTGTTTTTATAGTTGAGCAAGTCACCCGTGACCGGGTCGTAGGCGTAATACTCGTTCAAGGCCGTACCCGCCGCATCTTGCCGTGTGGTGGATACGACACGTCCGGCTAGATCGAAGGTTTGGTTAAACTGCGCAGTTACATTCGTTTGGCTAATACTGAATGGCTGGATTGTTTTGCTGATGGCCCGCAAATAATTGTCATAGCCATAACTGCTGGTGACTCCGACCGTTTCCGTTCCACAGACACCGAAGAGTAGGCCGGGCAGTTTGGTCAAGTTGGTCTGCGTCACCTTGTTGGTGGCGTTGTCATAGCTGTATTGCAGCGTGACCCCATGGAAGCGTTGGGCGGCGATCTGACCCACCCGTCCATAGTTATCCATGCCAATGGTATACCCATAGGGGCTGTTCGGAATCAGTTGGTCGGGGGGGCATGGAGGGCTGGAGGCCGGACCCACCGGCAGGAAGGGATCGCTGAGGGATGACAATAGGCCATAGGCATCATAGCTAAAGCTCTTTTTATAGCTGGTACTTTGCCCACCATAACGGACGCTGGTCGAACCCGGCAAACCGTTAGCCAAATAGGTTTTAGTGTAAGTATTGCCTTTGCTGTCGCTCACCGTGGTCACCCGCCCGAACTTGTCGTAGGCTTTGCTGACCACGATGCTAGGCCCGGAGGTGGCCGGCGTGATGCTGGTCTGAATGGGTTGGTACAGCGGCGAGTTATACAGCAACCCCATGGTGTTGCCGACTATGTCAGTGCCGCCTGTCAATAAACCAGTGTTTGCGTCATAAGTCCAAGTGGCTTTGCCGTTGGCCCCGTTCAGCGTGTCATTGAATTGAATGACCCGGCCCAAGCCATCATGTTGGAAGTTGCCCAAGGCAGTGGCATTGCCGTTGACTGTCAAATTGGCACTTTGCAATCCACTGAGCAGATTGAAGACGCTGGTTTTTTGCTGGCCTTGCGGATAGGTGACAGTCTGGGCGCGATGGGCATCGTCATAGCTGAGCAACGTCGTGTTCTTTTGCATCGTAGGCGAACCCCCGGCATTATCGGTTAGTGTTCGGTTCGGGAACGTGTAATTGTCAACCCCGATTTGGCGGTTCCACTCGTCGTAATGATATTGGTTGACCGAGAGTAAATTGTCGGTTGGAGTCAGTGCGGCGGGTGCATGTTGGCCGATGGCCTGATATAACGGAAGCAACACGGTTGGGGACAAATTGGCGGGACTCAGCCAAATATTCAAACCCGTAGCCGGGATCATCGGGGCAGTGCTGGAAAGATTCACAAAATCCAGCCCCTGCAATGCCGCAGTCGCCGCCTCCGCGCTGATGATGCCTTGATACAAGCTCACCCCGCTGAACAAATCTTGACGGGTTATCGACACCCCGCCGACGATTTTCTGAATTTGGGTCGGATTGCTGGTTGAGGCTGGCACATAATTAAAGACTAAGGTATTGGCATTCACCGCATCGATGATCTTGCCTTGGGCCAAGCCGACACTAGGCACGCCGGCGACGGGTTCGCTGGTGCCTTGCATGTAGTAATAATTGACCGTCATGGCGCTGGTTGGATTTCCATTGCAACCCGTGTCACAGCGACCATAGCGGGTGGCACTGGTAATGACGTTGCGTACATCGTCAATCGTGAAGACTTCCATCAACAGGGGGGAACTGGAACCGACCAATTGCTGATAGGTGGCAAGGGGTCGGAGTTGGTAATCATAGAGTTTGATGGTCTTGTTGCCAAAGGGGTCAATCGTGCTGATGCTGAACTTCGCGCCGGTGCAGGGGCTGACGCACAAGTTCAAAGCATCATCGTAAGTGTATTTAGTAGTTTGCGCATAGGCCGTGCCTTTCATCGTAACGCTCGCTACGATGCGAGCGTAATTGTCATAGGTTTGCACCGTCGCCTGATTCAAGGCATTGGAGGTCTGCACCAGATAGCCCATATAGTTCAGCAAAGAACTGCCAGCGGTCATCGCACTGGTTCCCGCATTGGCCTGGCCGGAAACGCGGAAATTGAGGGTCAACAGATTCTGTCCGCCGCTGCTGACCATTTGCGGGTTGGTTATTGCCATCGTCGTAGAACTGACATCGGACGCGCCCGTGCCATCCGCCGTCTGGTTTTGGGAAACCAAGCCATTCAACAGGCTATTGGCATTATTGCTGAAATAACTCAGTGTATTATTGGTAACAGTGTACGGGCTTCCCCCAAGCGCATCCAAATGGACTTCACTGGCGGTTGTCGGCAGGGTGGTCGTGCTGATCGCCCCGCTGCTAGGGGCCAGCGCGATATTTTGATAGTTCTGAGTTTGTTGAATGTACGGCCCGCCACTTTGGCTAGTGCTGCCTAGGCCATAGGTGGTGGTGACGTATGGCAAGTACTCATAGGGTGGACTGGTCGATGCAGCCGGCCAGTAGGTATAGTCGGTTTCCTGGCCTATCAACGAGACGGTTTTGGTGGGGTTGCCTTGTGCGTCATAGGTCCAGGTTTGGGTGCGCGACGGATAACAGGTATTTGGCAAGCTATTTGGCATCTGAGGTACACCATTCATCCAGCAAGTGTTGATCACGGTGGTTTTCGATGCCGGTTGCGCATAACTCAGTGGTAATTTGCCAAAATTGGAGTAATTTGAGCGTATCTCATTGATGGATACTGGGTAGGTGTAATTAATTCCTATTACTTCCGTATAGAGTCCAACGTCAGCCCATTTGTTAATGGTTGTCGAGATAAGCCGTCCTAGCGCATCATAAGTCATGATTTGCTGCGAGTTTCTCGGACCAAGGGCATTCCCGCCGTAGGTCGTGGTGATCGTAGTGCCATAGCTGGTCGTCGCGGGGTCAACCATATCACTATTGCTGCAATTGTTGCTGTCCTGATTCATCGCAGGATAAAACACATTGTCCAGCCAATGCGACAACCCGGCCCCATAGGTTTTTTTGTCCGATGCCTGAGGAATGACAAAATTAGACTCGCTAGGATGGGAAAAGCCATAATCATAGCTGGCTGCACTGAGCGTGGTGGACCCATGCAGATTGGTGACACTGGAAACTGCCAGTTGGCCTAAATAAAACGAGTTGCAACCGCCATCATAGGCTTTGGCATTGAATTGGTTCGCATAATTGATGGTGGTATTCATCCCTGTGTAATTATTGCTGATCGAAACCAAGGTGGTTTGATCGTTCCAGCTATAGGGTACTCCGGTGTAGGTGTTATAAGCAAAGGACAAACTACGACTCGTCAATTGGTTGACGATGCTGCTGACCCGGTAAAATCCATCCAAATTGACGGTATAGTGAATTGGCACTTGCCCTTGCTGGTTCGCAACGGAGACAGTGCTGGTTTTTCCGCTGGTGCTGACGATGGCAACGGTATTGTTTTTGGTGTCGGTGATGGTCACCTTATGCGACGAGTTGCCGATAAAATCATCTTGATAGGCAAAGTTCAAGGACTGACCGGACGGGTAAATGATGGATTGGATGCGATACACCAACACCTCGTTAGCCGCCGTTGTGCCCTCGTTGACGTATGGATTGTAATCGGGATCGTATATATTGATGCCTTGGATTCCCTGCAAGACGGCAAATTTAAAAATATAATGGACTCCTTGCTTGTCCTGGATTTGAAAACCCTTGCCATCGCTGCCATAGGCTGAAAAGCTCATAAACTGGGCATCTTGGTTATACAAGGCTCCGGTGTTGCCACCGGTGACGACACCTTTGGATGCGCTGATTAAGTTTGCGGTATATTGGGGGACATAGTCGCTGGTGTTGCTGGTGGGGGTGTTGGAAATACTGGGCCGATTCATCACATAGGTGGAATTGGAGTTGTTCAACACCAAGGTGGCGGAAATCAAGTCACTGCCATAGAACTTCGATAACTTGCCGGTTCCAATGAAGACGGCCGGCAGGTTCAAATCCCATACCGCCCCGGAATCGTCATATTTGCTCTGATATTGTGACTTTGGTAGCGGACTCGGCAGATAGGCACTGACTCCATAAGGCAGCGGTTCGCTACTAGATTTGAATTCCCCGACATAGCTGCCCGCCGCCGTCGCCTGATAAGTCAACGCCAAGATGAATGGCGTTTGCCCATAGTTGACATTGCCATTAAAAAACTCAAAATTATAATCCAGCGTCCCCATGCGCGGGTCCACCGAGAATTTCTCACCGCCGATGGTGGCGGCGGTGGTCGAGACCGGCACTGGACCCTCGGGCGGCGGCGGATCGCCAATGGCGGGGGTTAGTGCCACTCCAACCATCAATACCAAAACGGTTGCCCAGCTAAAAATGCTTTTATGTAACATGCTCTTATCCTCTCGGCAAAAGTAAGCCTAACGAGTTTATGATTCTTATCGAGCCGCGCTTCCCTCGCCTCATTTTCTTCCCAGCGTTGCAAAGATCAAATCGAGTGGCGACCTCATGACGATGACCG
>CAIYXP010000259.1 GCA_903930145.1 uncultured Methylococcaceae bacterium | reverse complement strand
GGATGGCAATGACATCAGTGATTTGGTCATGAATTTTGGCACACTAGGCTTATGGGTTTGGATGAACAACCAACCATGGGTGCAACTTCACAATACGGCTGTTAACGATGCACCACCGACTAACATCGTCGCAGCCGATCTAAAGGGTACGGGCAGGGCTTCCGACCTGGCAGTGAATTACGCCTTTCCATTGGGGCTATATCGATATTATGGCGTCAGCCAAGCTTGGGCAAAATTGAATGGCTCCTCTTCGAAATCCATTACGCCCGCCTTTATGGATGAAAATAAGTTTGAAGACTTATCCATCGACTTCAACCCTAATGCCATGTGGGTATGGCTGAATGACCAGTCTTGGTTTCAACTTTTCACGCCGACCGAACCTAATACAATTTTCCCCACAGCAAATGCGGATGGAGACTTTGATGGCAATGGACATAGTGATTTGGCTTACAGCTTTGGCCCTTCGGGTGGGCTTTGGATCTACTGGAACAATCAAAGCTGGAGGCAATTACATAATCTTTCACCCAGTGTCTTTATTCCAGCCGATTTAGATGGTAATGGCTACACGGATTTAGTCGTAAACTTTGATGGGATTGGGATTTTCGCTTGGATGAACTATCCTAACAACCCAGTAGGAATATGGGTGAAATTACATCCATTGACCCCAAGAACCTTAGCTGCTGCCTATTTGGATGACAATGCCAAGCAGGATATCATCCTTGATTTTTACCCCCCTTATGGAATTTGGCTATACATGAACAACGGACCGTGGGAGCAACTTGTGACTGGACCCAAATCCAAGCAAATTGTTGCAAAACCAAAATAAGAACCACAATCTCAACCGGCTACGTTCGTGGAGGAGTTGTCGAACCATGAACGTAACCGGTTTTTTTGAGGTTGCCACAAAATTCGGCTTGATCTAAATCTCCGGTTTTCTGGCCACTACGACCAACTCCTCGCCCACCAACGGATTGCGCAAAGACAACTGATCCTCGCGCCGTGCCAATTTAGTCAGATCAGAAGGCAATGAAATGTTTGCCTCTGGTTTTTGATTCATTGAAATCCGGTGGCTGGCCCTGTAGAACCAATGGCTGACGGCCCCAGGCGGCTTAAATTCAACGCCTACGAATCCAGCCTGCTCCAACGCCAAATTCAGCGCCTTTGGCGAAAACAAAACCAAATGCCTAGGCGGTTCCAGTCCGCGCCAGTCAGCGCCAAAATGCACATGCCCGGGCGCGTCCATGTTGGGCGTGGCCAGCCAGAACAATCCACCAGGCTTGAGCAGTCGGTGAATCTCCCGCAATGCAGCCATTGGATCGTGCAAATGTTCAATGACTTGGCTCAGCATGACCACATCGAAATTCGCTGTCGGCAATCCTGTATCAGGTAGCGATCCCTCCTTGACCGGAATGCCTTCGTTGGCGGCAGCGGCGACCGCTGCGGCATCGAACTCAAGCCCTTCCGCCAAATAACCCAAGCTGATGGCCCTGCGGACGAATGCTCCGCTGCCACAGCCGATATCCAGTAATTTAGCACCATCAGCGGGTGCGGGAAGATGTCTTACATCTCGCTCGGCCAAAGCGCGGGTGGCGGGAAACAACTTCATGATGAGCGAACCCAGCGGATTTGAAGGGAACATGCCTAAACGGGGAAATCTAGCGTTGAGATAACCATTGCGCATGGGTATAAACCTCTTGCCAAGAGGGGATGTGTTGGAAAGAAATACCTCGTTTTTATCAAGGGTGTGAGTGTAATATTCCGCATAAGCCAACCCAATTGCGGAAGGTGTGGGACGGGGGTCAACATAACCGCAACCGCAAGCATCACATCGATGCAATATCCAAACACCGGGGGCACAAAAAAAAATGCGGTCAGTTAGGCTGGCATGCACAACCGATCGCTCCTTGCCACCACAAACTGGGCAGCAATTGACGGTTTCCTTGCCGTCTTCCGGCCATTCGTTGGTTGCCTGCAAGGCTGCATCCAATGGATTGCCGCCAAAATTCAACTCGTTTTCGTTTCTTGATACCATCGTGTTGTTCCGAAGTGATATGATTTAACTGTTTTATTGCTTCATCCTCCTAAGTCTAACTCAAAACACGGATAAGCTGATGGAATCTATTTGGTCTGTTGTCGGATTATTGCTGTGCCTGGTAACTTTACCCGGCACTATTGAACTGGCTTTTCTCACCTTCAGCGGAGTCTTGCCGCGGCGCAAACTATCTTTTCGGCGCGAAACCGGGCAAACGCTAAACTTGTGCGTGGTAGTGCCTGCCCACAATGAGGAGCATGGCATCGGTCAATGTGTCGCATCGCTTTTTGCCTGTGAAACAGACGGACATTCGGTCTCGGTGGTCGTCATAGCCGACAATTGCACCGACCACACCGCCGAACAAGCAGGCATGGCTGGCGCAAGGGTATTGGTACGCAATGACGAGCATCGCAGAGGGAAAGGCTATGCACTGGATCACGCATTCAAAACCTTGCTGCCTGAAAATTACGATGCCTTTCTGATTGTCGATGCGGACACGGATGTTGAAGGCAATTTTGTCCGTGCAACCGCCGAACTCTTTGCACAAGGGGCAGATGCCCTGCAATGCCGCTACCTTGCCAGCAATCCGGGGGACTCGGTACGATCCCGCCTGATGCACGTCGCTTGGCTGGCCTTCAACCTACTCAGGCTGCGTGGCAGGGAATACTGGGGGCTTTCCGTGGGCATCCTTGGCAATGGGTTTGGCCTGTCCCGGAAAACATTGGAACAAATACCGTTCGACGCAGGTTCCATCGCCGAAGATCTTGAATACCACTTGCGGCTCGTGCGTGCTGGGTTTCACGTTCGCTTCTGCGAATCCACCACTGTCTGGTCTGACGTACCCGCCCAAAGCAAGGCGGCAACCGGTCAACGGGCGCGCTGGGAGGGGGGGCGGTTTAGAATGATCCGCGAGCAAACACCCGGACTGAGCGCTGAAGTGGTTAAGGGTAAGATTCGATTGTTAGAGCCATTGCTAGAACTGCTGCTACTCCCTCTGGCTTTCCATGTTTTCTTATTATTGATTTTACTGGCCGTCCCGACATCCCTGGCATGGTATTCCGCCCTTGCCGGTTTGGCGGTGGTAGGTTTGCATGTGGCGGTTGCGCTTTATGTCGGCAAGGCAGGATGGCACGATGTTCTCGCCTTGCTTTCCGCTCCATTTTACATCGTTTGGAAACTCACCTTGGGCCGTCAATTAATCAAATCTGCCAGCACTGAGGCAACTTGGGTACGCACTGAAAGGAGCGGTCACCATGAAGACTGACATATCCGTTTTAATCGTTTCCTTCAACACCCGAGATCGCCTAAGGGAATGTCTGGAAGCCCTGCGCAAACAGACTGGCGATGTACATTTTGAAACGGTGGTGGTGGACAATGCTTCCCGCGATGGATCAGCAGACATGGTAGTGGCAGAATTCCCAGAAACCATACTCATCCGAAGCGATATTAACTTAGGCTTTGGCAACGGCAACAATCTAGCTTTAAACCACGCAACAGGCCGTTATCTGGTGTTATTGAATTCAGATGCACTGTTGGAGCCACCTGCCCTGTCGGATGCACTCGCGCACATGGAGGCATCTGCCAAAGTTGGGATGGGTGGGGGTTTGTTGCTGGCCCCGGATGGCAGTTGGCAACCTTCGGCCCGTCGCTTCCCCTCCTTGCTTGACGAATTACTAAACCTGACCGGCCTTGCCGCGAAGTTCCCCCATTCCCGTTTCTTTGGCCGTTTCGACCGGACTTGGGCCGACCCGAATGTAGAGGCGGATGTGGATTGGGTGCCGGGCGCATTTGCGATCATCCGCAGGGATTTAATAGCAAAGATTGGTTTCTTTGACCCGCAATTTTTCCTTTACTATGAGGAGGTCGATTTGTGCCGCCGCATCAAAGCTGCCGGTTTCACAATCCACTACTGGCCCGATTTGACGATTTCCCATATCGGTGGCGAGTCGTCAAAGACTCTGACCGAAATGAGCTTCACCTCTAAAGGTTCACAATTGACCCTTTGGCGAATTCGCAGCCAGTTATTGTTTTATCGCAAATGGCATGGCCCGATCATGGCTTGGCTGGTGAAGAAACAGGAACAAAGCTGGCACAGCCTTCGTGCAATCAGAAACCGCAACCGAGACACTGTAAAATTCAGCGAATCGGAAACGATGGTCAAGCTATGGGATCAAGCTTGGATCGACACCCAAGGTGGCCTAGTCTCGCCACCTCAACCCTGGTAATTAACCTATGTTCGATAACCTACGTGAAGATTGGCAAGTCTATGAGCATGACATCACCCGGCAAGGGCTTTGGGTCATGGCAGTCTACCGGTTTGGCCGTTGGCGCTACACTATCCAACAAACTTGGTTGAGGATACCTTTGTCGTTTGTTTACAAAGCGTTGAAACTTTTATCCCAGATTCTCACCGGCATTGACCTCCCCTGTGAAGTCAGGGTTGGCAGACGATTGCAGATTGACCACTTCGGAGGCATCATCATTAGCGGTGACACCGCATTGGGGGACGATGTGGTCATCCGCAACGGTGTCACCATTGGGCTAAAGCGGACGGGTGAGAGAGGCGCGCCGATCATTGGCAATCGTGTCGATATTGGTGCCGGGGCAAAAATCTTGGGGGCTATCAGCATAGGCGACGATGTCGTCATTGGCGCCAACGCGGTGGTCATCACCGATGTCCCTGCCAACTCCCTGGCTGTTGGGGTTCCTGCCCGCATCATCTCACGCCAAAAAGAATGTACGTCCAAGGGGTAAGCAGTATGAAATCCGACCCTATAATTCCTGGCCCTTTAGCGCGTAAATCAAATATTTTCCTGATTTGGTGGAGAATCTGGTTTGAAAATGCCGCCATCTTGATGATGGACATGTTGCCAAGAACCTTCGATATAGTCTTCTCCTTGTTTCTGCTGGTCTTTCTATCGCCCATATTGTTACTAAGGGCAATCGTGGCAAAAGTGTCGACGGGCAAAGTATTCGAAGCAGAGCTTCTGATCGGACGATTCAGAACCCCCTTCTTGCGCCTTCGTTTCAGCGGTAAAGCGCCGGGGGCAGGATTGGCTTGCCTGTCAAATATTCTGGCGGGTGATATGGCTTTCGCCGGGCCAAGACCCATGCGAGAAGATGAAATTTTGAACTTGACGCCTGACCAAAGCATACGCTTCACCTTGCGGCCAGGTCTCTACTCGCTTTACTCCCTGCGGCGCAAGGTTGGCATCGCCTACGACAGTGAATCGATGAGCGATATCGATTTTTACTACACCGAAACGGTCAAAGGAGATGTCGGGCTGCTTGCCCGATCACTGATTGGCGATATGCTGGCGGGCGGCGATTTGCGGCCAACCCCACCCATATTACACTTCTTTGGCGTCGATATCGTCAACACGACCATGGATGAAGCCATAGACTGGATAGTTAACCGTATTCGGGAAAATGCCATATCCTTCGTCGCATTTGTCAATCCAGACTGCCTCAATATTGCCTATACCCACGAAAAGTATCGGCAAGTGCTTACCAAGGCTGAACGGGTGCTACCCGACGGCATAGGCATCAATATCGGATGCCGGATGATGGACGTTTCATTGATGGCAAATGTGAATGGAACCGATCTTTTCCCCCGTTTGTGCGAACGGGCAGAAACGGAAGGTTTATCACTATACTTGCTTGGCGGCAAACCCGGCGTGGCGGCCGCAGTTTCAAACAACATGCGTGATCGTTTCCCAAGGCTCAAGCTTGCAGGGACACGCGACGGTTATTTTTCACCCGAAGAGACCGAAGCCGTCATTGAGGAAATCAACCGATCCAATGCCGACCTATTACTTGTCGCTTTCGGCGCACCGAAACAGGAACTTTGGCTGGCGGACCATCACGACCAACTTAAGCCCTGTGTAAGGTTGGGGGTCGGTGGTCTGTTCGATTTCTATTCTGGAAAAATGCCTAGGGCACCTCTTTGGATGCGTGAAATTGGACTGGAATGGACTTGGCGACTATTGCACGAACCGGGTAGATTGTGGCGACGTTACCTGATCGGCAACCCCTTATTCCTCTACCGTGTGTGGAAGCAAAAACGGACGGACACCCCAACATGAAACCCATGAATAGTCCTAACGATAAAGACTTCGGCAAAGACCAGCAAAGGGAACTTTTCGAACGGTACGAAAACATCGATAAAATTGCGTTCCGCAAAACGTTAAGGTTGTATTGCAAGCGAGCCTTATGGGTTGCGATAGTGCGCACCACTTATTTGGTCAAACGCTTGTTCGACATAGGCGCCTCCGCACTTTTGCTTACGCTGCTGAGCCCAGTGTTTTTGGCTTGCGCATTGGCCATCCGCCGGGATTCCCCCGGGCCTATTTTTTTTCAACAGAAACGGGTTGGGCGTTGGGGTAAGTTGTTTTCAATGTGGAAATTCCGATCCATGTACATCGACGCGGAAGCTCGCAAAAAGGAACTGGAGGCAATGAATGAAATGAACGGTGGCGTGCTTTTCAAAATGAAAGAGGACCCAAGGATTACCAAAGTGGGGAAAATAATCCGCAAAACCTCCATAGATGAATTGCCCCAGTTGTGGAATGTGTTCAAGGGGGACATGTCTTTGGTCGGGCCAAGACCCGCGCTTCCATCGGAAGTCAACCAGTATTCACTCGCCGAACGTCGCCGCCTGGAAGTGATCCCGGGAATCACCTGCATCTGGCAAGTGTCCGGGCGTTCAGACATTCCCTTCGACAAACAAGTGGGTTTAGACGTGGAATATATCGAATCTCAGTCCTTGTGGCTGGATATCAAATTGTTATTGCTTACCATACCGGCTGTCCTGTTAGGCCGGGGAGCTTACTGATGCGCACCATAATTCTTGCAGACCGTCTTGGTCATGAACTATTCCCGCTGACCGACAGGACTTGCCCTGCCTTGTTGCCAGTTTCGGGAAAGTCGGTACTCGAACACAATATTGATATGCTGGCAAATGCTGGCGTCAAACGTGTCCTTATCGTCATCGGGTCATTTGCCGATCAAATCCGCACAAAATTTGAATACGGGCGTCGATGGGGTATTGAAATCGATTACTGGGGCACACGGGGGGAAGAAGATCCACAGGCTGTTTTGGCTCAGCTTCCAAAAGAGAAGCACTATGATAGTCAACTCATCATTAGAGGCGACATGCTAAGGACAGCCTGCATCGTAGAGTTCCTCAAGCAGACTGAATCACGCACGGAACCCGTATTGCATGGCGTTTCCGAAGGTCGGTCGCTGGG
>CAIYXP010000258.1 GCA_903930145.1 uncultured Methylococcaceae bacterium | reverse complement strand
CAAAATTCTTGATTTCGCTTACCGTGAATACCGTTAACAGAGCGGCCGTTATAGTCGAGGCTGTAGCCTTGGAAAAAATTGGTTCTGGAGCCATCCATTAAGCAACATATATTGTAATTACCACCAGCGTGCCGCTAATGAAGATAGGGTCATTCACCATTTGAATGAGTGCTTCCCTTCCGCCTCCTCGCACATACGCCGGCGAGGCACGTAAAGCCATGATCATCTTCATGCTGTCAGTGATGCTAAGATCCGTATCCTCCGAAACTCCCGGATCACCCGGGTGGCGTTTCATATATTCTTTCCATAAATCCTTTTCCCAAGGCTGCAACGAGTTCCAACTCTTCCGTTTTTCGGGGTTGAAGTCCTTTTCTTTGCTTCCCTGCTCGCTTTTAGGCAGATCGGTGACTCCTACGAACTCCTTGTATTTATTGATGATTTCCTTGACTTCTTCGACAGTCATCCCTTTGTCGCCGGTTTTGGACTTACCGGAAATCTTATCCTTGTTTTCTTGCACGAACTTGGCCCATTTTAGCCAGCTATCTTTGCCCGGCCCGCTATCTTTGGCGGGTGGTTCGGTTACAGCATTCAAGCCTTCCATGAGCGTGGTCACTTCTTCGAGGCTAAGGGTTTCACCTTTGTCCAGCTTAGCTTGGATTTCGTCGGCTGATTTGGCAGGAATAAGCCCCAGCTTTTTCAGCTTTTCAACATCAGCGGGGTTGCTGACGGTGACTGCCGGCCCTTTGAAGTCTTTGGGTAATTCCGTGACAGCATCTGGGATAGGTTGCGTCGCGCCGTCTTTTACCCCGCCTTTCACTCCATCTTGAGCGCCGTCTTTTACACCGTCTTTAACGCCATCCTTTTTTTCATTTCCTTTGTCGGCTTTCTTGTCGTCCCCGACCACTTTTTCACCGGTATCGCTCCCTTTTGGGTTCTGACTGCCTGTAGCCGTCGACGAATCGGCAGAATTGCCCGTTCCGCCGTCTGGCGATTGTTTGCCGCCACCTGACACGGGCGGCCCTGACTTGGCTTCTAAAACCTCGACTGGGAATTCGGGGTTAAACACCAAATCAGACGGGTTGGGCGATTTGTCGTTGCCCGAGAAATAAAGCACAAAGCCCGATTCGGCCACATCCACTTGCAAGCCTTTGCCCACTTTTTTGCCGGTGTGGGATCCAACCGTAAGGTTATCTGTTGTTGAGGCATAACTGAATGTCCTGCCTTTGGATGTCGTAACCTGAATGGAAGATGGTGATACCGATCCGGGTGGGTTTTTGACGATGCGCATGGATACGACAGTTTCGCCTTTGTCCAATGTCACCACCGTCTTCTTGACTTTTCGAGCTAGGCGAACGGTTGATCTTGAAACTGAGGGGGGGGTTGCGCCGCCTAACCAGTTTTTTGCGATATAGTTGCCGGATTTTGAGGTAATTGGCTTAAACGCACTTGCATGGGCAAACCCTTGTTGAGCCACATGCGTCAGCTCGTGCGCTAACAACTTGCGACCTTCTTGGGTGTTGGGGGAATACTGACCTCTACCAAACACAATATCACTCCCAACCGTATAGGCACTCGCATTGACCGCACGCGCCGATGCGGCAGATTCGGCATCGTCATGAATGCGCACCTGGCCAAAGTCATGGCCAAAACGAGCTTCCATGAAACTACGCGTGGCTCGGTCTAAAGGCTTGCCGGGAGAGTTGATCGTCTGCCCTACGGAGGCTGGTACGATGGCATTTGTTTTCGCCTGATTGATTTCCTTACGTTGTACAGTGGGTTGCTCGTCTTTCTTTTTGGGTTCGCCAAGTTTTTGGTCAGACAAGGGTTTGAAGGTGAATTGATTGCCGAAGATAGGCGGCAAGGGCGAGTAGCCTAAATTGCCAAAAGTGGGCGGGGTTAGCTGCATCCCGGAACGGTCAGGTGTCTTTAAACCGGGGTATTTCTTGATGATATCATCCACATTCGGCCCGGATACATAGCTTTTCGCCGCCTGTTTGACGGCCTCATCCTCGGCTTGTTGCCGCAAAGCTTCAGGTGAACCGGGGGGATAGCGCAAACTTGCTCGGAACTTAGCTTGATCTGCGGCGATTCGAGCGGTTTCTGCACGGAATTTATCGGCTTCACTCGGTGCCGGCTTTTGTCCAATAGGTGGCTTCGGGGCTTGTTCGGTCAATTTGAAGCTAATGGAGGCATCTGTGGGCTTGTCCACTGGGCCGTTGTAAGTGATTTTTACGCTCAAACCCGGCGTGATCACATCCAATGGGATTTCCGGGATTTGCACCGGCAATTCTTGATGGGCGGCGGCGAGTGCGGATACCGCACCCGTGGCCGCAGCGCCGGTGACTATGATTCCCGGCAGGGTGCCAACAAAATCAGTGGCACCTTTGACTAGCTTGTCTTGTTTGATCTTTTCAAGCAGTTGTTTGCCATAGGGGGTTTCCAAAAAAGCCTCGCCTATTTTCTTGGCAGATTCCTTATATTTCTCATCGTCGCTACTTTCCTTGGGCGGGTCTTCGCGCTGAACACTCGCAGAAGTCAAAGGGGATATGGTCAAAGGCGAGTCTTTGCCCGAAACGATGGCATCGGACACCCGATCCGCTTCCTGCTCGAAACGATCTCCCGGTTCATTGACAGCCAAAGGGCGACGCTGCAATTTCTTGGCCTTGCAGTCTTCGCACTCCCCACTCAATGTAGAGGTTGGCGAACCACAAGCACATTTACGCTGAATTAAGGGCGATGGGCTATAACTTTGTGTTGTCGAAGTCGCAGATAGCCTAGTTGCCGTGGATTTGGTGTTCACGATGCCATCCCCTTGGTGATGCCTTTGGCTGCGGACACACCTAGCTGTCCAGCATTTGCCTCAGCTTTGACACTAACCGGATAAATAGTGAGCTTGGACAGATTGCCCCTGTCCACTAAGCCCTGCAAATTAGTGGATTCAGCTAACTGGCGAGTCAATTCTTCTTGCAAACCTGATGCAAACGCATGGCGGTCTTCATGGCGGAAGCCTTTCAGCACCAAGTGATCGATATGGACAATCACTCGTTGCATAACCACCCCCTCGTTTCCGTATCCGAGAGCGGCCTTTCGCGCTTGCCCCCTTCGCCATGGGCCGCCTGCAACAGATGCTCCATACCCACCGGCCGGCCATCATCAGCGGCTAGGAAAGCGGCATTCAGCGCGATGTTGCGAATATTACCCCCAGAAACATTCAATTGGGCAAGTTTGCGATAATTTAACCCATCGACTGGCGTAGTCAGGGGAAACACATTGTGCCAAATGGCTTCGCGCTGTTCTAGGTCTGGGAATGGAAACTGCACAATGAAACGCAAACGACGTTGGAAAGCAGTATCCAACGCATTTTTTAGGTTTGTGGTGAGTATCGCCAAGCCGCTATAGGATTCCATGCGCTGCAATAAGTAGCTGACTTCAATATTGGCATAGCGATCATGGCTGTCTTTCACTTCGCTGCGCTTGCCAAACAGGGCATCCGCCTCGTCGAACAATAAAATGGCCCCACTGTCTTCGGCGGCATCAAACACGCGGCGTAAGTTCTTTTCGGTTTCGCCGATGTATTTGTTGACGATGGCGGACAAATCAATTCGATACAGGTCCAAACCCAATTCGTTGGCAAGCACTTCCGCCGCCATGGTCTTTCCCGTGCCGCTTTCCCCAGCGAACAAGGTGCTAAGCCCCAAGCCCCGCGAACTTTTTTGGGCAAAGCCCCATTCCTCGCAGACCTTCAACCGGTGGCGGACATGGGCAGCAATTTGCGACAGGATGGCTTTTTGCGGTTCGGGCAGGATCAAGTCTTCCCAGAGTGAAACTGGCTTGACACGCTGGGCCAAATCATCCAAGCGCCGCCTACTCAAACCCCGACACGCCTTCCATAGCGCTTGGTCAGGAGTGGGGCTGGTGGCGATGTCGGCTTGAACCGCTTCGCCAACTGCCGATATGGTTTTTGCACTTAACCTAAACTGGGACGAAACACCCTCCAATGCACCGTTGATGCGTTTGGCGGAAGCACCCAAGGCTTGTTCCCACAAGCGCCTTTGGTCCATGGCATCGGGTTTATTGACAGTGAATCGTAGGCCGCTACTATTGATGTCCATTGTTTCGCTACTGGCAACAAACAGGCATCCACCTATGCGTTCAGCCAAGCGAATGGCGGATGGGACGTGAGTGCGCTCAGCGCAATCAATCAATAAGCCGCTGCCTAGCACGAGTGACTCCCGTTGCCACAATAGGCAAAAAGCATCCAATTCATGTGCGCCTGCTGGGATGTCTTCTGCCTTAAGCCCATAAAGTTTCAAGCCAATGGCGTCAGCCACGCTGGCGGCGACATCTTTTTGCCCATCGGCATCGTCACCGACCAATTGAATGGGCGGATAAGGCGCTGGTTTGCCCTCCAAGGCTTGCAATATGGCCTTGACGGTAAGCGCATGGGCATCCGCCATCGCAGACCGAGCTTCATGATGGCTTAATAAGGGTTGTAGGCGTGTGTCCAGATAATTGACACCCGCCAGAAAATGCAAAACCCGCTCGTCTATGCGCAATCGCGCATGAGTCAAACTCGTTTCTTCGACCACCTCAATGAAGCGCCATCGACGCAATGGACGGGCTGGCGTAAGCGCACTCCAGTGCGCTTGTTCCAACACATTCATCGCCAAACCAAGACTCACATACTGACGCTGGGAGTTGCCGTGAATAGCGGCGCACAATTCAGCCAAGGCAGAATCCATCTCCGCACCCGCGCAAAGCAGCAACAAATCCCTTTCAAAATGGGTCAATCCAAACCATTCAGTCAAATAATCAATATTGGAGGTAAAGTTGTGTTCCAAACCCCCGTCCGATGCCATGGCAACTTGGGCCGGTAAATCGGCAACGCTGGCAAGCTTGGCTTTGAGGCGTTCAAACTCGGCAATCAAACATTGCTGATTAGCTTCCATCCATTGAACGGTGTCTAGTTCGCTCATGTGATGTTGACCCGTTGATTGAGGAAAACTGGCGGTGTGGCGGATCGGTCGATGATGGGGCTATCAATGCCGTCAACCCGAAGTCTCGCCAAGTGATTGCCGACCGGAGCATTGGGAATGACGAAGCTGAGGGTAGAGACCGGAGCGGCAAAGCTTTGCGGTGAATATTCTTGCTGACCCAACACTAATGCCACTTGTTGTCCGGGACGCAAAACCGGACGGAAATTGATTGAAAAACTCGCGGTTCCGACACCATCCCTCGCCACTAAAATGGGCAAACCGGTGATTTCGGGCGCGATTGTCATGGCAAGGCGGTTACTCTCCCTAGGCGTGGCCTCACCGGGGCGCAATACACTGACACCGACATGCCAAACCCCCACTGGAAAATTGGCGGCTTGGGCAACTGGAATGATGAACTGCATGAGAGCAGCCCCCCCTGTCCCCAACGCGGCAATGCTTAGGTTAATTTCAAAGCGGTCATTGACCAATAAAATGGTTCGGCCCGTCCCGTCAAGATGATGACCGCTAAGGTTGACGGTCTGACCCAAACGCGCCACGGGTTGGCCCTCTGCGAGGGTGACTTCCTCTATCGTGGGCAGAGGCGGCAACAGGTCAGGGATGACTTGTACGCCCCGGTCGCGGTGGGTGACCGGATCGACCGGACCACGGGACAGCACTGGCAGCGGCGAACGGACGGGGCGGGTCGACTCGATCAACACCACGCTTGCCATATAAGCCGCGGTGGGGCGGAGATGGCTTTGGGTCGCCGTCCAAATTTTCGACATTTCCTCTATGTTCAAATATTCGGGGGTAATCTTGATTTGCTCAATCTGGTTTTCCAATCCCGAGTCAGACAACGCCCGCAAGGCTGGCGGCAAGGTGTTCCCTACAGCGGGCGAGGGGCTCAAGGCAGTGAGGATAGCCTGCCGAGTCAGCACCGGGTTTTCATGGAGCAATTGCATCGCGTAACCTAACAAAATCTCGCCATGCAAATCGCCACTACTGTAAGCGGACAACAGATAATGCAAGTCTAGGGCAAGCGGCGGATTGGACATTCTTTGGCGGCCCGATGGGTCACGCGAGGGCAAGCCTTCATTGCGCCAGCCTAAATTAGGGGTGACTTGATGTAAAAAAAGATTCAGTTGGGACGCTTCGTTTCCGTTGCCGGGAACCACTTGATCGGGCGGCCCGACGCTGACCCTGACCGAGGTGCCAACGACACCGGCCACATTGTGGTTAATCAGCCCATCATTGAGCAAATCGCGCAATACTGCGGTGACTCCGGCAATGGCAAGGGCGCTACTCATACCGCACCTCCCTTGCGTTTGTTCAGATAATCCTCTAAAGACATGGGTTGGCGGCGAGTTGCCGGGGTGGAACGCTTAGGTGCAGGGCTGTCATGCATGGCGGTGACTTCGATCCTGCCAATATGGACATGCACTTCGTTCACGGTGGTTTCTTTGGGTTGGCTAGACCGGGAAACGCCTGCTGGATAAGCAGCGGGGCTGCCGGGTTTTTCTTCCTGTCGCGGTGGTGGGTAGGTCGTGTTTAACAAAGGCTGCGGCAAGCTTGCCTGTCCCTTATGACGAACTTCCAAAGTCGGGTTGCCATCACCCCTCATAGTCTGTAATTGACTTACTTCCACTGGTTGTTCGCCACCCAAAGCGCCATTGCCGATTGACACAGACACGATTGGCTTTGTAGGGTTTTGCGAAGTTTGGGTCACCGCCTGTTGATTGGCAAGGGAAATACTCATGGGTTTGGTGATAGCCAAACGATCTTCCATCACAGGCTTTGAAGGTTTGATCGGGTTATCGTTGGGTTTGCCCACATTTTCGGAAGCTTGAACAACCGATGGCTTGGCTGGTCGTTGAAACGTTGAAGCTTCGGCTAAGCGAGCAGGCACTTCGGCAATGGGTGAGGTTTGGCTAACATCCGCTTGAGGCGTGGAGACAATCGGGGTGGAAACCACTTCACCGCTTTGCGCCCATTCCAATGGACCTGCAAAGGGCAAACGCGCTTGGCTATGAATGGGGGAAGCTCCCCCCATCAAGGTTTGACTGGCAAGACGGCGCAACAATCCACTCATGCCAACACCCGCTCCAAATAGGCAGTCCGGCGCACCTCTGACAGGGCCAAAATGTCTTGTTCGCGCCAACCATAGGCTTGCGCCAAGTGATGCACATCATCCAACAAACGTGTCGCTTGCGCCTCGACCTCTTCCCACAGGTAATGGGCAATGTCGAAGGGTGCGGACCAGACATGCTTGCACATCTCGCAGGTGAAGTCGAAGGACAAGTCGGCTAATGGGTCGGACTCTTCCAGCGCAGACTCCACGCGGTCAATCGACGGCAGCATAGCATCGTCTATCGATTGGGTATCGTCAGTGGGGAGGAGGCAATGTTGCAACAGAGAACGGGCGGCGAGTTCAACATCGGGTTCGCCCACAATCTGAGCCAAATCCCGAGTGTTAGGAGGGCGGAAATGGAACCCATCCACGACAACGGGGAAACTCGCGGTTGGTTGAATATCCAGCAGATCAGAGGCGCTTTGCTCAAACTCCAAACGTTCGCCGCATTGGGGGCAATCCAAATAAGCACGAAGACGGGGTCCAAACGTTTCCAAACGCAACTGCAACAAAGCCGCATTGCGCCTTCCCAAGGGTTGGTCTGCGAGCAGGTCAGGATTTGTCTCCGGCAAGGCTAAGGCATACAACAACAACGCCCGGTCAAGCGGATGCCGGTTGCGCCCATACTCCCAAGCATGCAACAAGTCACTGGCCGCAGGTGCAGTCATGGCTGGCATTAAAGCGGTTCGTTGAAGCTCGGCTCGGTCGGTTCGGTGACATCATAATCACGTTCCCAACCCTCGTTTTCCAATTTGATGTGTTGGATGGCAATGGCGTTGGCATTGGCATCCAAATCGGGTATGGCTTGGAATTCCGAAACCCAACAACGGAAAACTTTGTAGGCCAAAGCAAGCTGTCCGGCTTCGTTGTAGATTTCAATGATGATGTCCTTGCGGAAATCTTTCAGAGACACTTCCGCCCCTAAGCCAGAACCGAAATTCCAGACTTTGTTAGCCCATTTTTCAAACTCGGTGTCGTGGGTGACACCGCGTTCCAGCGTGATGGCTTCAAACTTGGTGCGGCCCGGGGATTTGCGCGACGTGGACGGGTCACCCCCCTCGCGATGTTCGACCAATTCAGTCGAACGCTTAAGCGAGCCAACCTTGGATATGCCGGCGACATAGCGGCCATCCCATTTCACCCGGAATTTGAAATTCTTATAAGGATCAAAACGTTGAGCATTAATTGAAAACTGTGCCATGGATGTTCTCCCTGTCAGGCTTGGATCTGGCCTGCCAATTGTTGGATTTTGATGACGACGAACTCAGCCGGTTTCAGCGGTGCAAACCCAACCACTATATTGACAATCCCTAAATTGATGTCATTTTGAGTGGTGGTTTCACGGTCGCATTTGACGAGGTAAGCCTCCCTAGGGGTTTTGCCTTGGAATGCGCCTTGGCGGAAAAGATTCTGCATGAAGGCACCGATATTGAGCCTGATCTGAGCCCATAAAGGTTCGTCATTCGGCTCGAACACGACCCATTGCGTACCTCGGTAAAGGCTTTCCTCTATATATAACGCAGTTCGCCGCACGGGTAGGTATTTCCATTCGGATGCCAGCAAATCGGCCCCTGCCAATGTCCTGGCCCCCCATACGACATTGCCGGCCACCGGGAAACTACGCAGACAATTTAGACCTAAGGGATTGAGCCGCCCATTTTCCCCGTCGGTGAGTGTATAGGTAAACCCTTGCACCCCTGAAAATGATGCATCCAAGCCGGCTGGGGCTTTCCACACCCCTCGCTGTGCATCGGTGCGAGCGATGATGCCCGCCACCGTGCCGCAAGAGGCAAAACTGCTGAGGCGTAATTCGTTGAGAGGGTCGGGTATGCGCAGACGTGGGAAGTAAGACACCGAGTTGCGGGCATTGTCGTTGCCAATCGCGGTGCGAATGGCATTCACTCCAGTCTCCGCCGTCGTGACCGCCGTACTCGGGTTGGCCGTCCATGAATCGGGCGGGTCGACGATCAAGACAGCCCGTCGGGTCTGACAATAAGCGGCCGCAGCGGCCCATGTCGCGTTGGCCACCTCGGTGGTCGGGGACAGGGGAGGGATGCACAGCAAATTAAATAAGTCTGACGAATCAAGGGCATAAATACCCGTCCGCGCCGCCTGATTGCCAGTGATTTCAGCATCGGTGACCGCGCTGCCATCATCGTTGGCAGTGCCCACCGCCGCCACGGTCGCATTGTTAGGTCTTTCGCCAGCAGGGGCTGAAGTCCTGACCCTCACGAAACTCGATTCCTGCGCCAGCACGGTGTTGACAAAACGAGGGTCAGATGCTTGACCCGACACATTGCGGAATGTTTCCGAGGCGATGACCTTGGTACTGCCCGGAACTTCGAGACGCTGGATCGTCAAATTGAATAATGATGTGTTGGCAACATCTCTGGTGGCATGGTCAACGATGGCTCTCAAAGACGCGCCCCACGTCCCTGGACTGGAAGCCTCCAAAACCAAGTTGCCGGTGGCTGTCACCAGCGTGATGGTCGGTGTACTGGCGGTCACATTGCCATTGAATACGCGCACAATGATCGCGTCGGTTCCGCCATTCTGAAAAAACTGGCTGACCGCATAACTCATCGTGCTCAATCGGCTAAGGCCACCAAATAATTGGGTGAATTCGGCAAAACTCTGAATCCGCACCGCTTGGTTGACAGGGCCTTGTGCGGCCCGACCAATGAAGGCAGTGATCGAGGTGGCAACTGCGGTGATCGTGCGTACCCCACTGGGTACTTCTTCTATATAAACACCTGGGTACGACAGCGCGACAGGCATGATAGTCTCTCCATTTAAAATGGTTGCGAGGGTAGGGCCGGACTCATTGAGCCACCGCTACGGCGTGGCATCGCGGGCAACTAGAATCTGGATGTTGGCCGGCTTGTCCGTACTAGAATTACTGAATTTGAGTTGGCGGGGCGCTAAGCCGAACAAGGCTACGCTGCCGCCAGAAAAGATTTGAGGGCTGTCCAAAATCACCGTCGTGGCAGAATCCGCAGCGCCGTCATTTGCTTTGAAGCTAAGGTGTGGGCCATAGCTGGAAGAACTGATGGTGAGCAAGTGGATGGAATTTGCCGCCCCAGACTGAATATTGACGAGCTTGTTGGTGTCACCCGGGGCGATGGTGACATCAATACGGTCTATGCCCTCTGCTTCAATGGGCGACCTAGAAATCGACAATGCAGCACTATCAGTCACTTGCACCGTCATCGACCAGCTTAACGTAGCCATCAGCATCTCCTTGAATATACTGTGTTTGCATAGCATTCAATCGAACAGCACTTAGTTGCGACGTTTCCAACCCTTGGCTACATGTCAGTTGGGATTATAGCCAATAGATGAATAGTCTATCAAAATGCTCAGTAATTTATAACGATTAATTTTGGGTTAGTCAAGAGGTGAAACGATAATAATTTCAAGCAAACCAAGAAAAAACGTTGGCTTGCTTTCGCAATATCGCCCAATAGCCCGCGCAATGGCGCAAGACGCGGTGGAGCCGCTCGCGACCGAATGTGCCTTACCGCGTTGCCGGAACAACGAGGCAAACCGGTGTCAACAGCATTGGGGATGCAAAGGGGGTCGTGTCAGTTTTTTTTACACCCCCTATTAAGTTGATTAAAGACGGTCATGGTTTTTCATCATATTGTTTTTAATTAGTTTTATGATTCATCGCCCTTTGGCTTGCAACTCCAAAAGCAATCAGCATTTAAAAAACACAGGGGGTTGCCCATTTTTCAGATTGATAGGTGTCAATTTTTTTTACACTTTCATGTACAGGCAAGTAACATGGCTAAGTTAAGCCTTTAACGTTATGAGTTTAAATATTATTTCCAGTATGGCAGTTAATTTGCTTTCAAAGGTAAATCAACTTTTTTATCAAGCTGAAAAAAAGAAGATTTTAACCTATTACAATAAAAGGCGATAAAATGAAGTCAAAGAACAGCTTTTTTAAATACACGAGTGTTGCACTTTTCGCTGGGATGGCGATGGTTGCAGCATCCAACACCCAAGCCGCACCCGTGCCAATCAATGCAGCCATGGATGTCGCTGGGATAGGTGAATCGACCTTTGTCGGGCCCAACCTAAACGCTGCCACGAGTTTTAATTTCGGCTCTAGCGGTGGCAATATCTTTGTAGTGACTGGCACCGCGACCAATTACTTAGGAAGTCCAAACGTTTTCAATTCACCCGCAGCGGCAGGGGGTGTGCCTCTCTTTGGTGCAGGTCAAGGGCCTGCCAGTCTGAATATCAGCTCTTTTTCACCCGTCAACAGTTTCTGGACATGGGGTACGACTACGAATCCCGCATCACGTTATAGCTTTGACCTGTTGACCTTGACCCGCAACATTTCTGCATCGGGTGCGATGGATCTGTATGGCACGGGTACATTCCATGATACAGCGGGTGATTTTTCCGACACACCGGCTGCTGTTCGTTTTACGGCTCAATCAATTTCTGGTAATACCGCTTCTTGGTCCGCATCGTGGGGAAGCCCTCCTTTCAGCAATCCTTCTGTTCCTGAACCCGACAGTTTGGCTCTGATGGGCATAGGTTTGGTGGCTTTATTGGCTGCAAGCCGCAAATCCTCCAAAAAATAAAACGGTTACTCAAACCGCGAAAAAGCCCGCTTAGCAATAAGCGGGCTTTTTTTTTGGTTTGATGCCAAAGATTACCAGTGTCAGTTTTTTTTACAGTCGATTCGCCGCGTGACCTTTGACGGGGCCAAAATCCCATGCCATTGTTTTCTAGTCTAATTTATTTTATTATGATAGAGAAGAATGGACATCAACCAAGGAGGGTCATCTGAAATGCGAAAATGTATCAAACAAGGAGTTGGAACTTTCTCTCATCAAGTTTTGTTACCCAACACAACCCATTACCATTATCCGCATTCCCCGGCAACCGTATCAAGGGTCGGGAACCTTGCCCAATCCAATGGATAAATGCCTCGTTCCACATGCCGATGGAAGCTTGAATAAGGCCAGTCAGACACACGCCCAACCAAGCTTTGTTTAACCGGGTTGATAATGCGGCAATAATCGACATGAGCGGCGATGTCCCCCGCACTCTTGTTAGCCATCACTTTACAGGTGCGGCAGTTGTAATAAATAACTTCCCACCTTTTTCGCCAACAGGCATAGCTGCCGAAGATGGGTTAGCTGGATTATCTGACTTAAATGTAATCTTGAGTTGGTTTACTACGGTCAAGTTTGGTCTGTAAGTGATACCGTCACGAGTATATTCAAGCTTGCTTTCTGGGTCTAGAGCAATTAACTCAATTTGTGCGACGGTCTGCTGTACTAGACCAGACATTTGTTGCGTTATCATCTTTTTCATTTCAGGTGATACACCTTCCCAGAAAACAAGGTCAAGAAGCTTGGTCGAATCCTTCGTGTCAAATGCCACTTTCACATCGGCAATGAATTGAGCCTTGGCTTCTGGATTCGCTGCAATACTGGGTAGGCTAAACGCTGCGAGCAGCGCGATAGCTAATATGGTATATTTTATCATGCGTATTGTTTTCATAACGTTATTTTCTATATATTTGGTTAGAAATCCAACTTTGATCTGTTGGCCTAATATCCTGTTCATCCGCCCACCTCGTCACGGAACTCGAACCCGGAACGGCAACCGAAATACGGTACCCGTCTAGAAGTGGCCCACGATGCCGAGCCTGAACGATCCATTGAGGTCGATTTGCGGTCGTGACTGTGCGGCTTGGCTTGTCCAGTCAATCGTGCCTTTGAAGTCACCCTGACCGAATAGGCCAAGTTGTGGCACCAGCGATCCGGGCCTGTCAATCAGTTTGAGCACATATCGGGCATCCACGGCAGCCCCGACGGCAAACTGGACGGGCGGGCCAAAGGACTTGAAGTCGAACACCGGATCGACACCCCACTGGAAGCCGAAGGTCATTGGCGAAACCGGGTCCAGATCGAGAGGGCCGACTTTCTTGAGGGGTTTCGGCACCGCGCCGAGAATAGCCCCCCGAAAGGGGAATGTCGGCGGCAGTTGATCCAATAGCCGCATAATTTGCTGGTGGCTGGCCGTCGCCGGGTCCACCGGGTCATTCCGAACCGGGGCCGTCAAGATGAAACTTAACGTTTGGCCGGCCGGCGTTAAGGGCGGAACCCAAGACGATGAGTCGGGGGGCAGGAAGAACGGAGTCACCAAGGGTAGTGTCAGAGGCGGGATCAAACGCGGCGGCTGAATGTCAAGCCGGGGTCCACCGACTGCCGATGCCTGTTGTCGCGGCTCCAGAACGAGCGTGATTGGCAACTGCTCTTCCTCGAAAAGCTTCCTCAACGTGTTTGGCCCGACGATACCGTCTTGCTTCAACTGGTTGGACTTCTGAAATTCGACCACCCGAGCATGAGTGAGCGGCCCGAAGCTGCCGTCCACCGCTAAAGGTGTGAGCCTTCGGATGTGGAAGTTTAGCACGTCCTGAACGGCCCGGACATCTTCGCCCTTGTTGCCTTGTTGGATTAATCTGCCCATGTAAAGCCCTCTTTTGTCAGTACTAGACGCCCGTGAAGTGGATATTCCGCCATGATTATGAATCCTATTGCTGGCTGGTTTGCGTTGCTCATACGTTTTCCTTATTAAAATTAAGATCGGGACAAAAACCCAAACCGCGTTGGATCGAGTTGTTAGGCAAGTATGTAAATATTGAATCCTTCTTTTCGTAATTTTCAAAAACTGATTCTGCCTAACGACCCCGTTCAACCGCCCTCGCCCGCAACGTAACCAGACCCCAAAACGGCAAGCGATGGGCGCGGGTCGGCTGGAACGGCGGGTTAGCAGAGATACAATGCCGGGGGTTCTCGGCTATTGCTCTTTGCCTTTGTTTACGGCGGATTGTCGCTTGCGCTCAGAATCCGCCTTACGAGTTACGAGTTACAAATCCTTTTCGGTTAAGTTGGCATCTTTGAGCAATTGGCCGAGTGTCCCTTTTCTTAAATCCTGATTCCCATAGACAGGAACCGTAAGAATTTTTGGATTACCAGCCTGTGTGTATATGTGGTGACTCCCTTGGATGCGCTTTAATTCCCATCCTCTGCTTTCCAAGATTTTGCATAAATGCTTACCGGAAACAACTTTCACAATTCAATTTCCGCAATCTGTACTCTATCTTCTGTTGGCAATTGTTCGATGGCAACGGCTAACCAGCCTTCTGCTGCCTCAAGTATGTTCGCCATTGTTTCTTCATAGGTTTCTCCTTCAGAGACACAACCAGACAAAGCCGGTATTTCGGCCCAATAGCCTCCTTCTTCAGCAGGATGAACTAGAACTCTTAACTTCATGATTCTACCTAAAGATAATGTTATTGAACGTCTAATTATTTATTGTGTTTAGCACGGATTTTATCTTTCACTCTTTCTTTGTACCCATTATTATTTCCACCTGATCCGTGTCGCCCGAATAGAGCCTGTCCTATTTCGTAGGAATCCTTTTCTTCTTGTTCAGATTTCAGAAGCAGCTCCAAGGCTTCATTGATGACTTCTATCCTCGACTTATGCCTCGATAAGGAAAGCATTTGAAGCTTCTCCTCAATATCTATTGGGAGATGAACGCTGGACATAAATACCTCGCATAGCTTAGGGTTCAGACGAGTTGCCGCACCACAAAACCCTTAGTGGCGCGGCGCACTGGAATGGTTCGTTAGGCCAGCGTAACAGATTCGTTGGTTTATTTACGATTCAAATTTGCTCCTTGAAATGCCAGACTGACGGATAATGGACTGAAGCGTCCCGATGCGGACTTCTGAATGGTTGGGAACAGGAACCGTAATCGTTGATTCTTCAAGTTGCTTTTGCATGATAACGTGACTGCCCCGTTGTCGCACTTCAACAAAACCGTGACAAGCCAGAATGGCGCAAATTTCTAGGCCAGACAAAATCCGTAGCTTACCCAACAGCAATCTCCAATTGGGTTATGTATACCTCTTGGTGAAGCCGTTCTTGGATTTCTGCTGGTGATGCAGTCTCGAAAAACAATTCAAGCGCTTCTCGAAGATTTTCCCGTGCTTCTTGAATGGTGTCTCCTTGGCTGGCGACATCGAGTTGAGGGCAGAGAGAAACATAGCCACTTCCTTCACGCTCGATAATGGCTGTCAGTTGTTTTAGCACGATAAATACTCCAAAGCTTTAAAATGATGGGTGCTGCGGCTCTATCGTAGCCAGTTACGACGTTCGGCGCAATACGCGGCGGAGCCGCTCGCACCCTACGAGTGCGCCTTACCGCGTTACCCGAAAGCTCGCATAGGATGTGCCGACGAAGGAGGCGCATCAATCGATTCACGCGAATGATGCGTTTCGTTCCTCAGCACATCCATCTCGCTTAAGCCCCTATTTCCAACAAAAGTCCGAACCACGAAAACCACGAAACAGCTTTAAAATCAGCTGAGATTCCATATAGATTATAGTAGAAAATCCTAAAAATCAGATTTTTTCCTATATTAACACAAGGCTGCTTGTGCCAAAGTAATTGCAAATAAAATTGCAACTACTTGTTACATATATGGATATCGTTAAATGCTCGGATGAAAGCAGTGTTGAAGTTACGCTCTCCATCATAGATGCAGATGCTGACACCCGCCAAAGATTGATGAGTTTAGGCAAGTCTGCCGGCTACCCTGTATACACCTATGCGACCGCTCGTGAGTTTCTGGCTCACTGTTCAGATGATAAGCCAGGCGTTGTATTGCTTGATCTTTGCCTGCCCGATTTACAGGGTCTGGAAGTTCAAAAGTTTGTGTCCAGCCGAGGCTTTAATCATTCCATTATTTTTCACACCGAAATCATTGATGTCCCTCTGATCGTCCAATCGATCAAACGAGGGGCGTTGGATTTCCTTATCAAACCCTGTGCCGAAAGTCGTTTGCTTGAAGCGATCGAGCAAGGCTCGGCCATAAGCCAAGAAAAGCACAAAGCGAAGAAACAAGCCGCCGAATTGTAACAGCGATTTGCCCTGTTAAGCCCACGCGAACGTGAAGTCTTGGAACATGTCATCGTCGGCAGGTTGAACAAGCAAATTGCCTACGATCTTGGCACTTGCGAACAAACCATTAAAGTCCATCGCGGCAATCTGATGAAAAAGCTGCAAGTGAAAACCTTTTTGGAATTGCTGCGCCTAGCCGAGAGAGCAGGCATTAAGCCAATAGTGGCTACTTGAAGAGGCGAAATACCCCCCAACACAAACTCAGATTGAGCGCAATTATACCATCGTACAATAGCCGAAATTATCGGCTTGCATTATCGTATGCCCAACTTTTTACAGATGCCTATTAATTATTTGAACCGATGAGAATCGATCATGCCAGTCACCCCTAGGGTGACTAATGCACCTTGGGAGTTAAACCCTGGGCTGGTAGGTATAACCCGTTAACTTTATTCAGTCACGGACGGAATAGGACCGGTCCATAGATGGGCATATTTGACTCAAGGATGAACCATAATAGGTTCAGTCAAGAGCCTTGGAAAATAAACGATGAACCCGAATAAGGTTATTAACGAAATTATTTATAAAATCCAAAGAGGAATGATATGAACGCCAACACAAATGAAAACAATATTGGATTTGAAAATAATCCACTGGAAAAAGAATTAATTCAATTGGGTGATATACGGTTTGGAACACCTATTAACATAGATCTTTGTACTAAATTTGGTGGAGGGAAAAAGAATTTTGTATTCGATGAAGAACAATTAGCATTAAAAGGATTCATTCAAAAAAATAAGGCCGATAGCATAAATATGCTGGCAATAGGAAATGCTAATACTGAAAAGAACCAATCTGCTTGGAGTTTTGGAGTAAGTGCTAACGCGTCTGCCGGTTATGCAGGGTTATGCCATGGTGGACTTTCAGCGCATCTTAACATGTCGGAAAATAGCTGCAAGGCAACATCAAGTACGACTAATAAGTTTTTAAGTTATCATTACGGTATTGTCAATTTGATAAATTATGGGGACAATACGAAAGAAGAATATTTAAATTGTACTAATGATGGTTTTAGAGGATATATTAAACATATTTTGAAGTTAGGGAAAAAAATTGATGATGCCAAAATAAAACTGGCTGAAAACAAATATAAAGAAAAATTAAAGATAACATTAAATGAAATAATGAAATCTCACGATACTAAGGGCATCCCT
>CAIYXP010000257.1 GCA_903930145.1 uncultured Methylococcaceae bacterium | reverse complement strand
TTCTCCAGCCAGCCTTCGTCCATTTGCCGCAGATCGTGGTCGCTTAGGTGCATTGATTACGTTGAGGTTTTTACTTTCACCATTGTACCTTTAAAATCACTCTCTAACATCCTGTCTTTAAGGGGGTAACTGAACGATTACCATTTATTTGTTTATTTTATGCTTTATATGGTTGACATAGTTTTATAATACTGCGATAATATCTCAACGGTGGACGAAAAATGATTCACCGATTACATAACATCAAAAGTCATCTTAAGGTATAAAAAATGAAAACTCTTTCTATAGCAAACCAAAAAGGCGGGGTAGGCAAAAGCACTCTAGCCGTTCATCTTGCGTATGCCGCCCTCGATGCGGGGATGCGGGTTTTGTTGGTGGACATGGACAAACAAGGCAGCATGTCCCTAAGCTTTCCGGCTATTGCCGACGCGATACCGGGGCTTGTGGCTTCCAGCCTGTACACAACAGAGCAAGGGGAGGCAACGCCGGAAATCATCAATGACAAGTTGTCGATTATCCGGCCTGACTTGGCCTTGTTGAATGTGGACAAGGCAGAAAACAAAGTGCTTCGCTTTCCCGCCATGGCCCTACGCCGTTTTGCTGATGATTTCGACCTGTGCATCATCGACACGCCGCCGCTTTTGGGTGTGCGCCTGATTGCTTCCCTTGCGGCTTCTGATTATGTGGTTACGCCGGTTTCCCTTGGGTTGTACGAATTAGCCGGAGTGGGCGACCTGATACAGACAATTCATGTTGTCCGCACTCAGGGCTTAAACCCGAAGTTAAAGCACATTGGCATTTTGCCGATGAAGACGAACAGCCGCAGCAGCAGTGCAAATAAGGCTTTGGCAAATTTCCGCGCAGCTTACGCAAGTTCGATAATGGCAGAGGGTTTGCCGGAACGGGAGGCAGTGCGGCAATCGGTAGCCAACCGCCGCCCGGTTTGGCTTGGCACAAAGGGGGCCGGACAGTTGAAGGCAGCACACGAATGGAAGGCCGCTTGCGCCGCCCTCCTTGGGAGGGTTAAATAATGTCAACAGCATACGATAATTTGTCAGTTCCCGGTCTTGGCATTGACGCGCTTTTTGACGAGAGCGCAAACAATTTTTCCTTGGTTTACATCGACCAAATAGAGGTAAAAGGCCAAATCCGCCAGCTTTTTGAAGACGAAGACAATACTTTGTCCGACCTGGCCGAGAGCATCAAGGCCCGTGGAGTCCTGCAACCGATCTTGATTAGGCCAAACCCGGACAGCAAGGGCAGTGCAGCCTATGAATTAGTGGCCGGCGAACGCCGCTACCGGGCGGGCAAAATGATAGGGCTTGAGCAGATACCGGCCTACATTCGGGAATTCACGGACGAGGAAGCCGAGGATGCCCAATACGCCGAGAACGTCCAACGCAAGAACCTAACGCAGATCGAAGAAGCGAAAAAGCTACAGCGCGACCTCGACCGGCTAGGCTCGACCGAGGCGGTTTTGCAGAAGCACAATAAAAGCCGCGCTTGGTTGTCGAAAATGTTGGGGCTTCTGAAATTGCCAGAGCAGACAAGGCGATTGATTACCGAGAACATTAGCGCAGATGTGGAAGTCATCCACACGGTAAAGGCCATTGAGAAAATAAGTCGGCCCGAGGCTAAGGCTTTGGTTGACGAACTCAAAAGCACACCGATGGACGGCAGGGCGAGGGATAAGGTTGCAAAGGTTAAAGACAAGGTTAAGCCACCGGCAAGCAAGCCACCCAAAGCCGAACCGAGGCAGAATTATGACGCACTTACCGAGGATGCCACCGCAACCCTAGCCGAGAGGATTATTAACCTCAATTCGGGAGATTTGGATAAGGTTAAAATGCCGGTTGTGGTCAAGGCCGTTGAGCCAGAGCAAAACAACCCTAACACGTTGGAAACCGTTTCAACGCCTAAAAGAATTGATGTTGTCACGGAAGATGAAGGATTTTTACCCGCTCGATTTATAGAGGCTGGAAACTCCATTGGCCTAGTCTTGAAAATAGCCTACAGCCGCATAGAAAGGGGCGAGTTGCCTTCCCGTGTTTGGGATTCCCTAGCTGATAGCGACAAGGGCGAGATAAGTTCATGGTTGAAGCCTTATTATAATGCTGGAAAAAAATCTAAAACCCTTGCAATGGACGTTTTGAGCGGTTTTAGGAAAGGCATTTTCTCAAAGGATGGAGACGGCGCTTTTGCCTTGGTTGCCTATTTGCATGGGGCAACGCCTTTGATGATTTTTAGTATGCTTGATATTTTCCATGGGGCAAAGGATCAATAAGGCTTTAGTTTAAAGTGGTTTAATGGAAAAGGATTTCCATTTTTTTGTTTATTGGAACTTAAAGAATAATAAGAATATGAGAGTAACGCTATGAGTGAAAAAGGCAGGGGAAAGGGGAACACTAAGAAAAGAAGAATGTCAGCCGCAGAATTTGACGCGGTTGTCCCGCTTTTGAGCATGTCGGAAAGCCGCCTAAATGCGGCTAGGGCCGCATTGGTCGATAATGAAAAATTAGAGGACATCGCTAGGCCGCACGGTTGGGATAAGCAGACCGTGGGCGGTGCTGTGAATATCGTTTGGAAGGCTTTCCAGAAAGTTAAGGAGTCGTTGCGCCTGGCCGAACTTGGCGGGGTAAGCTATCTTAGGGATGAATTGGACTTGCCGGACGGGTGGAAGCGGGTTTGCATCGACGCGCCAGAGTATTTGATTGAGATCGTTCAAGCCGAGGTTGAAAGGCTTAAACGTGCTAATTCCTCTGATGGTTCCAGCCAATAAAAAAGCCCGGTGTGGGCAAGCCAAACCGGGCCAAAAGTCATCTTAAGTTTAGGAGTTATCCTAAAGGTAAGGCTTTCAATTGTACCATTGTTTGGTAGGTTTTTGGATTTTTTGGTTTTGCTCAAAAGCTTGGCAGATGCGGCTGTGTCCCGCAGTCGGGCATCCTACCCTCGTTCAAAAAACCGCTGGCATCCATGCCGACGCCGCGCTCCAAGCGCGGAAAGGTGTGAAATCCTTTTTTTGTTGCTCCTTGGGGACTGTGCGTCTTCGTTCCTCGACGGCACAGACCCCAGCCGCAAAGACGAACCCCAAAAGCTAGGCCGACCGCTGGCGCGGACGGCCTCAAGCAAAGGCCCACGCCGAGCCGCTGGCCTGATTCCCATGAAACGCCGACAGGCGACCGCTGGCTTGCGTTTTTTCGCGTAGGCGAAAATATTGGGGTTGGTTTTGTTCGCTCTCAAAACCTTACTATAATTCCACCGGCAATCAATGCTCTTTTGATGAGTTCAATGTTTTCCTTGGGCATTTTGAATTGTCAGGTTGCCATTTGTAATGGCTTGCCGGTTCTGTCTTGATTGTACCCGTGTAGCCTAGGGCTTCATCGGCAAGATGTTTGTTCCAATGTTCATCGGCTTTGGACCGCGCTAGGGCTTCCGCTTGAGTGAGTAGGTCGTCTTCGTGCCAATGACTGCACCATCTTTTCATTCTGGGGGCCAGTGTGATTTGTTGGCGCAGCTTTTGTGGGTCTATGTCCCATAGGTTTTCATCGCTGATGTCTGTGGTGAATTCGGCATGTTGGGTTTGCCTCGGGCCTTCGGTTTGCCATTGCTTTGGGTTGGGGTTTTGGGGGTTCACCGCTTCCATTGTTGCATGGCATCTTTAAACCTAGGATATGTGTCAGGCCGCGCTAGTTTGTGCATCATCTGCCCATACGATAGGTGCGTCATTTATTGTGGGGTTTTGTTTGGTTTTGCGGGTGTCTGTAAAATTATGCCATACGGTTTAGGCGTGATATGGCGGCAGCAAGGGGATTGACTGCAAAAATCTTGGTAGATGCGGCTGTGTCCCGCAGTCGGGCTTTCCTGCCCTCGCCCCAACAGCCCCCGGAGTCATCCGGGGCCGCGCTCCAAGCGCGGAAAGGTGTAAAATCTTATTTTGTGCATCCTTGGTGTGCTGTGCGCCTTAGTGCCTAAGTTGCACAAACCGCCACAGCACAAGCGGCATCTTAAAACTGGCTGACCGCGAGCGAGGACTTCACAGCCAAGGATCACCGATTAGTCAGGTTAGCGAAGGGCGGCACATTTTTTTCGCTTAAGCGAAAATCTCTAAGCGAATAAAGACGAATAAATAACTCATTATCAGAATCTTATAGATTGGGAGAAACTTATGGAACAGATCGGATTGGCTGAAATGCTGGTGGAATTGCGCAGAGAGTTGATGGATGCGCAACGGCAAGCGGCGGAAGAGAAACTGCAATTCAAGCTTGAAGACATTGAAATCGAGTTGAAAGTCGGCACGACCCAAAAAACCACCGGCAAAGTCGGCATGAAATTCTGGGTCGTCGATGCCAGCATGGATGGTTCGGTTGAAGCGCAAAAGCTGCACACCATCAAGCTTAAAATGAAACCAGTGACCGATGGTGAAGGCTCGACGCTGATTTCCAGTTCGGAGAAAAAATAGGTCTCAAACTTATCGGCAAAATTAAGGTTTTCCGTTCATGTGGAAAGATTCGATAGCTGAGATTTTCGTCCCGCACATGGGGAGTGATGGCGAAGAAGGGGAGGTTGCCACCGGCTACCCTGTAGCCCCTAATCGCATCCTCACCGTTTACCATGCCGTATTTCCAACGACAGCCCAGCGCGATGAAAACCGTCCTATAGAGGTTCGCTGGCATCACCCTAGAGTCGGGTCTGATTGGCAACCTGTTCAAGGCATTGTTTGGAGTAACAAGCGCTGGGATTTGGCGCTTTTGGAGTGTGCATTACCATCGGAAATTTCAGTTTGCAAACTATTCACGAGCGACCAAAAACCTATTGCTCATCAGTTGTATGAGGCAGTCGGATTTCCGCGCATAGGTGGCAAGCGAAACGAAGTTCGCAACGCCTTTCATATACAAGGATCGGTTTATTCGATGCTGGAAGCCGACGACCGTTTCTACATTGAAGAACCCGCTGGCCCAATCGCAGAGGAAAACTGGAAAGGCGCTTCCGGTAGCCCTGTCGTCGTCAATGGGCGCATTCTGGGCGTGATTGTCGAGGTGCCGCCCAACTTGGAAGCAAAACGGCTGCAAGCCGTGCCGATGTGGAAGGTTCTGCGTGACGAGGCGGGGTTTTGCCTGTTGGTCGCGCAAGACCAGCAAAGCAAAGACCGTCAACAGCGGCGTGATCGGATGGTGCAACAAATCGAGCACAAGCTAGAATGTGCCGATATACCAATCTTAGATGGGCTTGCCGCCGAATTGCCCAAACTAGACAGACAAACATGGGCAATAAGCGATTTGAAGGAAAAGGTATCCTTGCTGGTTAGCGAGTTATTAAATCTAGATGTGGCTAGGATGCTTAATGTTTGCCAGCAGGCACATCAAAAATTAGCTAATGACTTAGCTACCAAACTGATTGGTGAAGTTGTTCAAATTATTTTACCCATTATTTATAACCCATCCATAGTCGAGAGGGTTCGAGTTGCCCATAGCGATAATAAAACGGCTTTTCTCACTTTACCGGTTTCGCATCATACTATTGCTGAGATTGTAATGGCCGGATTGGATGTGAGAGGAACTCAATATCACCCTTGTAGCGATGAAAAGAAACTTCCTAAAGGCATACTTTGTTTGCCGCCACCGCCTGAGACAGGGATTGATTCAGAGGGTAATGGAATGGTTGAGGAAATTGACAAACATCTAAAAAAATTCAATTGGCAAGGCAGCAAAAACTTTGTGGATGCCTTGGATGCCTATGTTGTTTGGAAGTTTACCGATTCAGATAGTAGCAAAGTCAAGCCACAAGAACGTATCATTCTTGCAGCAGATGCTATCGAATATTTTTCAAATAAAAAAAATCTTACCTATTATTTGATTATTAACGAGCCTGAAGATACTCAAGACAGAGCAGCATTGGAACAAGCATTAATCACGGTAAGAAAGAATTATCCAAAACTCATGTGCATGATTCTAAATAGCGATTTTACTATTATCAGGGAAGACAGGAAAACAACTCTCCTTCCATTGGGTGAGCTTTTACCGAAAAAACAACCGCTATCCACACCTACAAACCCAAAAGTAATGCCCACCATGCAATCTCCACAAAACCCAACTTTTAATATTACGGCTGGTAATGTCGCCCTTAGCACAGGCAACGGTTCACCCACTCAAGCGGGGTCTGACCAAACCGCAAACATCAACCACACGGAAGGTATTAAACTTTCCGAATTGCATGGACTGCTTGGGGAACTCGGACAAGCGATAGACCAAGTCAATTCATCTAAAGCCCGCGAAACTTTGAACGGTCACGTTGTGCAAGCGCAAACGGAAATGACCAAACTAGAACCGGATCGAAACTTATTGAAAAGCACGTTAAACACGATCAAGGCGGGAGCCGATATGTTGGAGGATGGAAACAAAATCATCGAACTTTGTGGTAAGGCTTTGACGCTTTTATCGGGTTTAGGGTTATTGTAGAGATTTGTTTTGCCCTAGGAGAATGAACCCTGATGAAATTCCTCCAAGCCCAACACGGCGACACCGTTATTCTCGCCGCCTCGCCCACGGTTCCCGAGCCTGTGCATGTGTGGGACCGCCGCGAGATTGCCGCCATCAACGCCGCTCTGGCTGCCAAGCGCCCGCTACTCGTGCGCGGCGAGCCGGGCATCGGCAAAAGCCAGTTGGCCCGCGCCGCCGCCAAGGCGCTAGGCCGAACCTTTGTGCCTTGTGTAGTCGATTCACGCACCGAATCCCGCGACTTGCTCTGGCATTATGATGCTGTTGCCCGCTTGGCCGACGCTCAATTGATAGGGGCTTTGCGCTGTGCCGACGGCACAGAGAAAGGCACTGAATCGGCGAAAAATCAGTTGGCGGTTCGTAATTATCTGCAACCTCGCCCGTTGTGGTGGGCTTTTGATTGGCCCAACGCATTGGCACAGGCCATAAAAGTGGGCCAAAAGCCGCCGTCTCAAGCGGATGGCGGCGACCCGTCCAACGGCTGTCTGGTGCTGATTGACGAGATCGACAAGGCCGAATCCGACGTGCCGAATGGTTTGCTGGAAGCACTGGGTTCCGGCAGCTTCGCCCCGCCCGACATGGAAAAGCCAGTGGAAGCCGAAGCCAAGGTCGAGCCGCCTTTGGTCATCATCACCACCAACGAGGAACGCGCCTTGCCGGATGCCTTCATCCGCCGCTGTCTTGTGCTGCATTTGCGCTTGCCCGAACAGCGCGACGATTTGATTACTCATCTGAAGGCCCGCGCCCTAGCCCATTTCCCCCAAGCGCGTTATCCCCAGGCCACCGATGCCCTATTGCAAAGTGCCGCCGAACTGCTGGTGCAAGACCGCGAAACCGCCCAGAGCAAACATTGGCTACCCTTGCCCGGACAGGCTGAATACCTAGATTTGGTGCGGGCTGTATTGGGTTTGGACGACGAACAAGGCTTGGCGGCCGGTTACGATGCCGCCACCCTGCTCGAACAGGTATCGGGCTTCGTGCTGGCCAAACACCCGGATGCTTTCAAGCGCAGGCCGGAGCCGGGCAAGTGAGACCCTTGGGGGCGTGTGGCCGGGCCGACTTGGTACGGGCATTGCGGCAGGGCGATCAAGCAATGGCCCAGATTGCCGCCGAATTGCTGGGATTCAGACCAGTAAAGGCTGTGAAGTTAGCAGCCATCGATACAGTAAAGTTTACCGAAAAGGCTCAACTCACAGTCGGTTCAATCGACCAAATTGCCCCTATAGAGGAAATCCCCCTCACCGACATCCCATTCTGGTATGTTGATGCCTATGAACCCATCGCCGCCGCCGAAACCGTGGAACAGCCCGTGGAGCCGGGGGAAATCGAATGGACTAACCGACCTACCGAGCCGCTTCGCATCCCCCTGCTTGCGCCTTGGCGCGAATTGCAGGCGCGTCTGCGCTGCGAGGCCGCGCAATGGCATGAAACCCGCGCCTTGGATGTCCCGGCAGTCGTCGCCACGCTGACCCGTGGGCGGCAGATCGAGCGGGTTCCCTACGAACGCCGCCGCCGCTGGGGTCCGCGTTTGCAGATCATTGCCGACCGCAGCGACCGATTGGTTCCTTACTGGGCCGATCAGGAAGTGACCGGTCATGCTTTAAGCAGACTGCTGGCTTCCCACCAAATCGAACGGGCCGCGTATTGGGAAGGGCTATCTGCGCCTAGGCTGTTGACGGATGGCTCTGCATCGGGTGACTACCGTATGCCGCCGCCGGGGAGTCTGGTGTTGGTGTTGGGTGACTTGGGCTGTTTGACGGACGGGGACCTCGAAGTGCGGAATTTCTGGCTAGGCTTTGGTCGCCAACTGGCGGATGCGGGTTGCCAGCCGACCGCCTTGCTGCCCTGTCCGCCGCAACGCTGCGACAAGGCACTGCGCGACCTATGGCGGCTGTTGCCGTGGGCGCGGTCGTGCGGTTCGGCGGCGGACCCGCAGCTACGGCGGCAACGGGCCGAGCGGCTGTTGCGCCTCGTCTCCCCCGCGTTGCGCATCGAACCCGGCCTATTGCGAGCGGTGCGCCTGCTATTGCCCGCAGACGAGGCAGACAGCGGCACCGAATCCGATGTCTGGCAGCACCCGGCCTTGACCAGCGACTCGGCGGCGGCGGCTACCCTCGCCCCCGACAAGGCGAAAGAATACCGCGCCGCCTTTGCCACCGAACCGGAGGCGCTGCAACGCCGGGTATTGGCGGTGTTGCGCCAGTGGCGCGGCCCGCTCCCGCAGGAAATCTGGTTTGAAGAAATTCAATCCTTGGAACCGGTTTCCCGCGAATGTTTGCCGGAAGATGACAAGGCTCAAGACTTGAGTTTAGCCAGCCAATTCTTTGTGCAGTTTAGCCAACGCGCCCGTGGCCTTGTGGCAGGAGGCATCGCCAACGGCTCCTTGGCATGGTATCGGCGTTGCGAGCGTCGCCTGACCGCCGCCGCCTATGCCGATGCCGAAGTGGGCAAAGCCTTAAACCGGCTGTCGGTGGCACTGCATAAGCATGATGCAGACTTTCAACCCGACCGGAGTTTCCTGCCTTCGGACGCTCCGCCTGACCGAGTTAGGCGCTTGGCTATGAGCCAAGTCGCAGATCAGTTGCAATTGATTGAACAAACCGATCCGACACTATTCACGCAACAAGGCAGTCCGCTAGGTACTGTCGAGTCGGGCAATGGCTGGATCAGGATCGAGCCACAGACCGACTCGGTTTCAAAAACCGAGTCGGTCTCAGACGAATTTGGGGAAACTGGCGAACCGCCGCCTTGGGCAAGTGATTGGGGATTGGACGAATACGGTGCTTGGGTGGAGTTTTCGGTGAATATTGAGATTCAGGAAAGCCATGATGATAGTTCTTATTTGAATGACGATGACAGTTCTTCTCAATATGACCGAAATATTGGCTATGAAAAACAAGTAAAAATCACCCAACGGATGCGCTGGATAGTACCGGGGAAATTCATGATGGGTTCACCAAAAACGGAAGCCCAGCGTTCTGATGCCGAAGGCCCTCAGCATGAGGTCAACATCCAACAAGGCTACTGGCTGTTTGACACCGCCTGTACTCAAGCCTTATGGCAAGCGGTGACGGGCAAGAACCCTAGCCGTTTCAAAGATGGCAACAAGCCGGTCGAAAAGGTCAGTTGGAATGACGCACAGCAATTTATCCAAGCCTTGAACCAACAACTGCCGGGGCTGGATTTGGGCTTGCCGTCCGAGGCGCAATGGGAATATGCCTGTCGGGCTGGGATCGAAAAGCCGTTCAGCTTTGGCGATAACATCACCCCCGAGCAAGTCAACTATGACGGCAACTATCCCTATGCCGGTGGCAAGAAAGGTAAGTACCGAAAAGAGACGGTCCCGGTCAAGTCCCTGCCCGCGAATCCATGGGGCTTGTATGAAATGCACGGCAATGTCTGGGAATGGGTGCAAGATGCGTGGCACGACAATTACAACGGCGCTCCAACGGATGGCAGTGTGTGGGAACCGCTGAACCCTCTCCCCGAGGGAGAGGGCAGGGAGAGGGCGACTGGCGCGGGCCGTGTGCTGCGCGGCGGGTCTTGGGGCAACCTCGCGAGGCTCTGCCGTTCTGCGTGCCGTGACGACCTCGATCCTGTCGACCGTATCGGCAACGCTGGCTTCCGTTGCGCCCGAGTTCAGGGTCGTGAGTCAGGCCAGCAAGCGCGAGGCTCTGCCGCGCCGGATGATCGTTCCCACGCTCTGCGTGGGAACGTAGCCGAAGGCGTTCCGCGCCAAGCAGTAGGCCGGAATAAGCCTGTCTTGAGCGAAGCCGAAAGGCCCGCCCCGGCGGGCGTTTCCGGCACAGAAGGTGATGCCCGCGAAATGCCGGAAACGGTCGTTGCACGACCTTATTCCGGCCTACAGCCCAAACTACTCCGCCTCGACACCGCCCCCAAGGCAACCGCGCCACTACCACAGGCTAAAGTCTTCGCCATCCTCACCGACTGCGAAAAATTGACGCTACGGCAAACCCAAAAACCCGAATGGGCCGAGACAATAGGCCGCGACCGCTTTGGCTTGTGGGCCGATATTGCCGTTGAGTCTAAGCAAGGCGAACCGGTCATTCAGCGCCTAAGATGGATTCCGCCAGGGCGGTTCATGATGGGTTCGCCGGACGGCGAACCGGGTCGTTTTAATAACGAAGGCCCGCAGCACCTTGTCACCATCAGCCAAGGCTATTGGCTGTTCGATACCCCTTGCACCCAAGCCTTGTGGGAGGCGGTGATGGATGGCAACCCTAGCTATTTCAAAAGTCCGCGTCGTCCGGTCGAGCAAGTCAGTTGGGACGACATTCAACAACGCTTCCTGCCCGCGTTGAACGAACGCATTCCCGGCTTTGTATTGCCTAGCGAAGCGCAATGGGAATATGCTTGTCGAGCAGGGACTGACACGGCACTTTACACTGGGTCAATTGAAATTCTGGGGGATAATAATGCCCCGGCACTTGATCCGATAGCGTGGTATGGCGGCAACAGCGGGGTGAATTTTGACTTGGACAATGGGATTGACTCATCTTGGACGGATATGCAATATCCCAATCCGAAATCGGGAACCCGCAAAGTCAAAGGCAAGCAACCGAACCCGTGGGGGTTGTATGATATGCTCGGCAATGTCTACGAGTGGACTCAAGATGAATGGCATGGTAGTTATGATAAAGCCCCTGCTGACGGTTCGGCTTGGGATTCTAGCGGTGCTGGCGCGGCCCGTGTGCTGCGTGGCGGGTCTTGGCTCAACTTCGCGAGGTACTGCCGTTCTGCGTACCGTAACAACTTCGATCCTGACGACCGTGACTTCAGCACTGGCTTTCGTTGCGCCCGAGTTCAGTCGTGAGTCAGGCCAGCAAGCAGGCAAAGACAGGCCGGGGCAAGGCAGACGCGAGCGGAGCGAGCCAGTCTGCCGAAGACCCGGCCTGTTGGCATTTTTGGGGTTCTCGAATGTATGAACCGGCAAACGTCATAAAATAATCCTCATGCAACTACGCTTTTTCACCATACCCATCCACGGCGGCGGCGACATCGCCGACGAACTGAACCGCTTTCTGGCGGGAAGCCGGATTTTGTCCATCGACCGCCAACTGGTACAAGACGGTGCCAACAGCGCTTGGGCGATATGCGTCGGTTTTGAGTCTGCGGGCCAAGGCCGTCCATCATCGGCAATGGGAGGAACGAGCAAGCAGGGCAAAGTTGATTACCGGGAGGTGCTGAACGAGACCGACTTTGCCGTTTATGCCCATCTGCGTTCTCTTCGCAAAGAAATTGCCGACCGGGAAGGCTTGCCCGCCTATGCGCTATTCACCAACGAGCAGATGGCGGAAATGGTCCAGCGCCGGGTTGCCACAGAGGCGGCCATGCGCGAGATTCAAGGCATCGGCGATGCGCGGATGGAAAAATATGCCGATGCGTTCCTGCAAGTGTTGCGGGAAGCGTTCAACAACCCGGCGCAGGATGCCCCATGAAGCGTAGCGCGGTCAGCCTTGATGCGGTGGCCGACTGGCACAATCTGTCGGCGGCGTTCCACCGTGCCGCGCTCGGCAAGGGCCATCGAGAGGAAGTCATTCAATTCAGGAAGGATTTGCCCGCACAACTCGCCAAACTACGGCAAGACATCTTGGCGGGTACGGTCATGGTCGGGCGGATGCGCTGTTTCCACATCCGCGACCCCAAGCCCCGCATCATCCATGCCCCCTGCTTTCTTGAACGGGTGTTGCACCATGCGCTGATGGCTCACGTCGGCCCGGTGCTAGATCGCAGCCTTGTCGATGACACTTACGCCTGTCGCACCGGCAAGGGCGCACTCGCCGCCGTGCGACGCGCCCAACATCACCTTCAACGCTGGCCTTGGTACGCAAAGATCGACATTCGTTCCTACTTTGCCAGCATCGACCACGCCATTCTGGGCGAGATGCTGGCGCGGCGATTCAAAGACCAGCCATTGCTGGCCTTGATGACACGCATCATTGATGCCCACCACGCCACATCGGGCAAGGGATTGCCCATCGGCGCACTGACTTCCCAGCAATTCGCCAACTATTACCTGTCCGGCCTTGACCGGCTGTTGCTGGAAGCTTGCCGGGTGCGCGGTTTCGTGCGTTACATGGATGATCTAGTATGGTGGGGTGATGACCGCGAATCGGTGCGCGATGCCTTGGTTACGGCGGATGACTATGCCTATAATCGGTTGGACTTGGCGATCAAGCAGCCGGTTCAAATCGGGCAAAGTCGGCATGGCTTGAGTTTCTGCGGCTATCGGATACTGCCGGGGCGCTTGCTGTTGTCCCGCCGCCGCAAACGCCGCTATGCCGAATGTCGGCAGCAATGGGAAACCGCCTACCGCGACGGCTTGATTGACGGGCTGGGCTTGCAGGCGGGCTATGCCTCTGCCTTCTCGATCACCGCCCATGCCGATGCCGCGACGTGGCGGCGAGAACAACTACGCAGGAGTCCGCTTGATGCCGCCTTGGCCTTGCTGTAAAGTCAACCCCGTGGGTGGTGGTCAGATGCTGGCGCGGCCCGTGTGCTGCGTGGCGGGTCTTGGAACAACAACGCGAGGAACTGCCGTTCTGCGTACCGTAACAACAACGATCCTGACAACCGTAACAACAACACTGGCTTTCGTTGCGCCCGAACTCACGACCAAGCCGGACGGCTTGAACCTGAACAGACCGCCATCCCCGGCGTCGGTCAGCCGTCGCCAAAACCCAAAGGCCCCCGGTGTGCTAGTAGCGAAAGGCGGATGCCCCGCGAACGCTCGCCGGCGGGCCGCTCATTTTTGACTGGCTCGACATCATGCAAACCCCGCCCGTCATCAACACCGCTTGGCATCCTTTAGCTTCTGGCAACCCGCCCGCATGGGCTGACGAGTGGGGGCAAGACAGGCGCGGCGTGTTTGTCGCCTTCACCCTCGAAAAAGTCACCCAACGTTTGCGTTGGATTCCACCGGGTTTGTTTAAGATGGGTTCGCCGGAAAACGAGCCGGGTCGATGGGACGACGAAGGCCCACAGCACAAGGTCTATATCACCCAAGGCTTCTGGCTGGCCGACACCCCCTGCACCCAAGCCCTTTGGGAAGCGGTGATGGGCAACAACCCCAGCCGCTTCAAAAGCCCGCGCCGACCGGTCGAACAAATCAGTTGGAATGATGTGCAGACTTTTTTGCAAACTATCAATGCCAAACAACCCGGACTGGACTTGTGCCTGCCCACCGAGGCGCAATGGGAACACGCCTGCCGTGCCGGGACTGACACCGCGCTGTACACCGGGCCGATTGAGATCATTGGCGAGAGAAACGCACCGGCCTTGGACTCTATTGCTTGGTACGGCGGCAACAGCGGCGTAGGCTTCGATCTGGAAGAGGGTGAAGACTCCTCAAGCTGGAAAGAAATGCAATACCCCAACCCCAAATCCGGCACCCGTGAAGTCGGCAAGAAAAAGCCCAACCCGTGGGGTTTGCACGATATGCTCGGCAATGTTTGGGAATGGTGCGCGGAAGGCATGAGAACTTACAGTGCTGATACGGTCTTCGACCCGGTAGGCCCGATGGATGCTGGCGCGGGCCGTGTGCTGCGTGGAGGGTCTTGGAACTACGACGCGAGGCGCTGCCGTTCTGCGTTCCGTAGCCTCAACCAGCCCGACCTCCAGAACTACTACGTTGGCTTTCGTTGCGCCCGAGTTCAGTCGTGAGTCAGGCCAGCAGGCAAGAGGCAGGGCCGGGGCAAGGCAGACGCGAGCGGAGCGAGCCAGTCTGCCGAAGACCCGGCCCGCGAGGATATTCACTGCCCGTTTTCGCCTAGGCGAAAATCCGTGGTTAAAGCCAAGGCCAGGCAATGGCAGTTGCCTGGCCTTGACGGCCTATCCGATAGCGCCTATCACTGACACAGTGATAAAAACCATGGGTCTTTAACCGGGCCGCAAGGCCGAACCCGCGCACGGGCAAATAAACCGACATTCTACCCTACTGCCTAAGGTGTCTGTTTTTCGCGTAGGCGAAAAACGCCCGGATGGACGTGGCCGGTTTAAGGGCCGGTTAAGGAAGCGGCCTTATCGTGAAGCCTTCCCGACTCAACGATAAGAATCCCCGGTATGAAACAATTGACGGCTGTTTTGTGTGTGCTGCTCGTTGCCTTAGTCTTCGGCGGTTGCGCCCACGGCTACGGCTACCGTCCTTATTATGGTCATGCGCCAAGCTATGGCTACCCCCCAAGGCCACAGCCCTATTACCAAGGTGGCTATAACCGTCAACCGTACTATGGCGGCGGTTACGGTCATGGGCATCATAGGGACTATGACTGATTGCCCGTTTTCGCTTACGCGAAAATGCCGATTGGCTGGCACGTTGGGTATCCTTCCCCGGCTGATCCAACTTTGCCGCCTTGCTGTCCCATTTTAAATTCGTCAAAAACCACCACAGGCACATTGCCAAAGTCGCCGCCGTGATCGACAGCGGTTTTCTGTCGATCTGCCGAGCATCGCAAGCCATTTTATCCATGCCCAAGTGCGCCACTTTGATTTTGGCGACAAGCAAAGCGCCTTGGCGTGGTTGCAAAGCTAATGCTAAATAAATATAATCCTATAGGATTATATAACTAAATAAATCGCAATCCTATCGGCTAGATGGACTGAACCAACTACATCACTTTGCACTTGCCGTCATCGTTGCCGAACAGAGATAGATGATGCTTGTGGAACGGCATTGCCCACGGCAACGTCCCGTGAATCAAGCCGCCTTTAGCCTTTATTGACGGAGCCATTTTTTCGCCCCATCTTCAACTAACAGCGACAAGCCGATCAACTATTTTCTGGTTGAATCGTCACCACGAAGACCCTGAACGTGACTAATTTTCTCATGCCGGACCACTAAAGCGTTGTCATACCCACGTCTTTTTTACATTTCTCTTGACCTTATCAGGCTATTACAATAGATTAAGCTATCAATATAATGCTTTAGCTATTAATTTATAGATTCCTATAGGAATATAGGGCGAGAGAAATAAACCTGTGAAACAGTACACAGCGGCTTCCTGCTTCGCAACATTCATGCTACCCCATGTGATGTTTGTTCGGGATTTTGAGGAACGCAAGAAGGCGACCATGTGCTGTTGCCTGGGTTGGAACATCAGTCTGTTCCCCGACGTTGCGCAGCGTGAGCAACACATCGAGATGGTTTGGAAAATGGTTGAAGCTGACAACCAAGAGCCGCCACCGCCGGGCCTGAAAGAGGGATTCAAGCAGGACTTGAGACTGCTGATCTCACAGAAACGTGAACTCTTTCCCTGGCTGAATACGAACATCCCGCAAGCAATGTTGCGTCAACATGGCTCTCTGGAATTCTTGAGCATCCAGACTGGCAATAGCGATATGGAGGAAATCCAGCTTGCCCCGCACCCAGACCCACTTGGATTGCCCCGCATCATCGAAGCCCTGCGAGGCATTCACCGTGATACGGAGGAACAAGTGAAGCGGATGGAACACGCCAAGCGCACACCCGGGGTGTTCAGCGACATTGAAAGAACCCAAATGGCAACCGCCTATTGTGTGCAGCGGGCCGACCTCATTGGATACCATCGGATGCTCACGGTTTGGCGAGACACGCAGCCAGCCCCTAGCGTAAAGAGAGTGATTGGGCATTGGCTGGATGTACTGGATGAAATCGAAGTGAATACGAAGACGGTGCTTGGCATCCTCGTCAGTGTCAAATTACCCTAGACTAAAAGTCGATGCTCCAAGGCCAAGGCCAGACATATTTTGATTGCCTGTTGCTACGATTAATGAATGTGTGGCATCACCGAAGGCGCGGCTTTGGGCGGTTTGATTGACTTTCAATGCGCAGTCGCTTCCCGCTATCAGGCTATAACAATAAAATATCATATCAATAGACGGCTATATTTGTTGAATAATAAAATCCTATAGGAATATAGAATGCTAAAAATAGCTATCATCGGTCAGAAAGGTGGAAATGGCAAAACCACGCTTGCGCTTGCGCTTGCCGTCATTGCCGCCGAGCAGGGTCATAAGGCGCTTGTGATCGACTTGGACCAGCAGACCACCGCCACGAACTGGGGCGACCGCCGCGAAGCCGACAACCCCCAAGTCATATCTTGTATGCCCGCGAGGCTGAAACACGTTTTGCCCGCCGTGCCGGACCAAGGCTTTAATTTTGTCGTGATCGACACCCCTGGAAAAGCTTCCGAGGCCAGCATCGAGGCAGCAAGCCTCTCCGATCTTGTGCTGGTGCCGATTCGTCCACAGATGTTTGACATTGAAACCTTGCCGAACATTAAGATGGTTCTACAGCAAGCCAACAATCCTCGTGCGATGGTCGTCATTAACGCAGCACCCGTGCAAGGAACTCGGCATAAGGACACTGCCGAGCTTGTGGAAGCAGAGGGTTTGGAGGTGATGCCTGTTGTGCTTTACCACCGTAGCATTTACGGTGACAGCATGAATGTAGGGCAGACACCAACCGAACTTGACCCGAAAAGCAAAGCTGCACTTGAGCTTAGAGAACTATACGGCTATATTTCTAAATTATTAGATAAAGATAGGAGTATACGAAATGGCAAACACACTAAAAAAGGGCGCGGCACAGCTTAAAGGGCTTGCAGGAACAGCAACAGCCGAAGAAAAAGAGCCTACCGAGGTTCAGGCAGGGAAGGGGAGCGATGCAAAATCAACCGTACTAATTGGCGCACACTTCCCCCGTGCAGTGCGTCGTTCCCTAGCACAACTACAAGCCGATCCTCGTAATGACGGCAAGAAGATCAACGATCTTTTGGCCGAGGCGTTGAACGATCTCTTTGCAAAATACAACGTGCCACAGACTGCAAATCTCGACAAGGAAAGGTAGTGCGCGATCATATTTTTATAGCCATATATATAACGATAAATAGATTCCTATAGCAATATAGAACGCTACTTGATTAAACGCTCTTGCAGGGTAAGATTTTCTGTTCAAGGACATTGCTGTTGCATTCAGGATTTTTCAAAAACCTGCGATTGGGCCGGTGGGGATGTGGTCAAGGGACGCGGGGTGGGCTAACTTGTGGTCAGAGTCTATTTCCTATCCACACGTTAGTCCACGCCTTTTTAGTCCCGTCCTGGCGTAGCTCCATCGCGGCAGGTGTCCACATGTCCACGGGCCTTCGAGCGATTAAGTTGTTACGACCAGCCAACAATCTTGGCACGGTCGCTTTCATCAACGCAGCACTCATGCAAGGGAACGTAGGTTTTTATATTTATATATGGCTATAGGATTATATAAATTGTTTACTGTAATCCTAGACGGCTCGACAACTAGTGCGTACTGTATTAAGCAAAGGCCATGTGTCTTTTCCGGTCAACCTGTCATCAAGCCATCTATTTTCGCCTACGCGAAAATCGTAGCGACGACGAAAGGCTAGGGCAGTTGTATTATTGGCATGTTGTAACGATTTGGTCATTTTTTGTACAGTTGGCTTATGCCGCATGGTCGGCATGTTTTGACAGCATAGGCACACACTTATCCACAATTTCTGTGGATAAGTCCCATGTCCAGCAATCAGCAAGGTTTTCGGTTAAACTTCCAATATTTCACACTCAGTATGTTGGTATAACGGGCAAACCAATGAACGAAGCCGATACTTGCCGAATCCATATTACGCCAAAACTTCAAGCCGCTGGTTGGGACGATCCACCGCATAAAATCCGCGAACAGAAGACATTCACCGATGGGCGTATTATCGTCACTGGCAACAAGGTGCGCCGAGGGCAGCAAAAACGGGCGGATTATCTTCTCTATTTGTTGCGTGACTTTCTGATTGCGGTAGTCGAAGCTAAATCAGAGGACGAGTCGGCAACTGACGGGGTACAGCAAGCGAGGGAATACGCTTTAATTCTTGGAGTCATGTTTGCCTATGCCACCAACGGTCATACGATTATTGAAATTGATTTTTTGACAGGTGAAGAAAAGGAAATCGACCGTTTTCCCACCCCCGAAGAACTTTGGCAGCGGCTAGTGGCCGCCAAGGTGGTTCCAGAAGCCGCCACCAAGCACTGGGTTGAACCCTTGAATTTGGCTTCCGGTAAGGAACCCCGTTACTACCAAAATATTGCCATCAACCGTGTGACTGAATCCGTCCTGCTTGGAAAACGGCGAGTTTTGGTGACCATGGCGACCGGCACGGGAAAAACCTTTGTCGCCTTCCAAATCTGCTGGAAACTTTGGAATAGCCGATGGAATAGGGCAGGGCAGCACCGCCGCCCCAAGATTCTTTATCTAGCCGACCGTAATATTCTCATCGATGATCCGAAGGCAAAAATGTTTGCCCCTTTCGGGGATTCAAGGCACAAAATCACGTCCACCGATGCCAGCCAAGGCCGGGACATGTACTTTGGTATTTATCAGGCACTGTCCAGTTCGGCGAATGATGTCTTTAAAGAATACCCACCTGATTTCTTCGACCTCATCATTGTGGATGAATGCCACCGAGGGAGCAGCCGCGAAGACAGCAATTGGCGGACTATCCTTGAATACTTTTCCCCTGCCTTCCAACTAGGCATGACGGCCACCCCCTTGCGGGATGAAAGCCGGGACACCTACCTCTATTTTGGCAATCCAGTTTACACCTACTCGCTACGGCAAGGCATCGAGGACGGTTTTCTTGCACCTTACCGGGTTCACAGGATTATCATCGACGTGGATGCAACCGGCTGGCGACCAACTAGGGATGAACGGGATCGCTACGGACGCCCGATACCCGACGATGAATACCAAACCAAGGATTTCGAGAAAGTGATTGCGCTACGAGCGCGAACTAAAGCCATCGCCAAGCATTTGAGCAACTTTTTAAAAGGCTCAGACCGCTTCGCAAAAACCTTGGTATTCTGCGTCGATCAGGAACATGCCGCCGAGATGCGGCACGAATTGGGCAATTTGAATAAAGATTTGCGGAAAACCTACCCGGATTATGTTTGTCGGGTCACCAGCGACGAAGGCGACATTGGCAAACAACACTTATCCAATTTCCAAGACGTGGATTTGCCCACGCCGACGATCCTCACCACGTCGCAAATGCTGACTACCGGGATTGATGCCGAGACGGTCAAGAACGTAGTGCTTGCCCGTGTCATCGGTTCGCTTGCCGAATTCAAGCAAACCATAGGGCGCGGTACGCGGCTCAATGTTGATTACGGCAAAGAATTCTTCAACATCATCGACTACACCGGCACGGCAACCCGTCATTTCGCCGATCAAGATTTTGACGGCGAACCGGAAACCATCGACGAAACGGTGATCGACGAAGACGGCGAAACGGTTTCGGTGACGGTTGAAAAACCAGAACAGGAAAATGAAGACACTGATTCGGAAGATACCGACCTACCAGAGACTGATCCAGAACCGGGCGAAACCCCTGGACCGCTACAAATCAATGAACCCCCGCCTATTTCCGATCCCCCACCGCAGCCACCGCGCAAATATTATGTCGATGGCGGCGAAGTCGAGATCATCGGCCACTTGGTGTATGACTTGGACACCGACGGCAAAAAGCTGCAAGTGGTGAAATATACCGACTATTCCGGTCGGATGATGCGCTCCATGTATCCGTCGCCGGAAGAATTCCGCACGGCCTGGTCAAGCACAGACACCCGCGTTGAGGCACTGCGCGAACTGGCAAAACGTGGCATTGACTTTGATGAACTCGCCGCCGCCAGCGGAGAAGCGGATGCCGACCCGTTCGACCTAATTTGCCATCTGGCTTGGAATACCCCGCTGCTGACCCGGCGCGAACGGGCAGCCAGGGCCAAGCGGAAAAGTCCTGATTTGTTCGCCACCCACAGCGACACCGCCAAGGAAATTCTGGCCCTGCTGTTGGACAAATACATAGAGCGTGGCGTGATCCAATTCAATGATCTGTCCGGGCTAATCAAATCGCCGCCTTTCGACCGCTTTGGGCTACCCGGCGAAATCGCCAACCGTCATTTTGGCGGCATAGAGTCCATGCGGCAAACCATAGGCCAACTGCAAGCGGCTCTTTATCAATAACGCCAAACCATTCGAATGACTCAAGCAACCAAACCCAAGCCAGCCCGTAAAGCCAAGCCGCAACAGACCACAGCCCAACAACTGTCTTCCCTCATCAAGTCGGCCCGTGACACGTTGCGCAAAGACAAGGGGTTGAACGGCGATGCTGACCGCCTCCCGCTGCTCACTTGGGTGATGTTCCTCAAGTTCCTTGATGACTTGGAAACCCGCCACGAAGAGGATGCGGCCTTGGACGGGCGAAAATACCAGCCCATCATTGAAGCGCCTTACCGCTGGCGTGACTGGGCGGCGGCATCCAACGGCATCAGCGGCGATGACTTGCTGGAATTCATCAACCAAGACGCGGCGACGTTTTCCCATGCTGACGGTTTATCTGTCAATAAACCGGGTTTGTTCAAATATCTGCGCGGACTTGCCGAGCAAGGCGAAAAAGACACCCGCCGCGACGTGATTGCCAATGTCTTCAAAGGTGTTCAAAACCGCATGGCAAGCGGTAGCCTTCTGCGCGACATCATCAACAAAATAAACGGCATCCACTTCAATTCCAGCGAGGAAATTCACACCCTCTCGCACCTGTACGAATCCATGTTGCGGGAAATGCGCGATGCGTCGGGCGACTCCGGCGAGTTTTACACCCCAAGGCCCGTGGTGCGCTTCATGGTCGCCGTGGTTGATCCCAAGCTAGGGGAAACCCTGCTTGACCCGGCTTGCGGAACAGGCGGTTTCCTTGTTGAAGCGTATGAGCATCTAAGCCAACAAGTGCAGAACACGGAAGACCGTAACCGGCTGCAAAACCAAACCCTGTTTGGACAGGAAGCCAAACCGTTGCCCTATATGCTGGTGCAAATGAACTTGCTGCTACACGGTCTGGAAGCCCCGCAAATCAACTACGGCAATACTTTGGCCGGGAAGAAAATCACCGCCATTGGCGACCGCGAGCGGGTAGACGTGATCCTCACCAATCCCCCATTCGGCGGGGAAGAGGAAACCGGCATCAAAGCCAACTTTCCGCCCGACAAACAAACAGCGGAAACCGCACTGCTGTTTCTCCAATACATCATGCGCAAACTCAAACGCCCCGGCCACGGCAGCGTTTACGGCGGACGCGCCGCCGTGGTCGTACCCAACGGCACCCTGTTTGGCGATGGCATTAGCGCACGAATCAAAGAGGAGTTATTGCGCGAGTTCAACTTGCATACCGTTGTCCGCTTGCCGCAAGGCGTGTTCGCGCCCTACACCGACATCCCCGCAAACCTGATTTTCTTTGACCGGCAAGGCCCGACACGCGACATCTGGTACTACGAACTGCCCCCGCCCGAAGGCCGTAAGAAGTACAGCAAAACCGCCCCCATCCAATACGAAGAATTTGCCGACTGCCTGACTTGGTGGAACAACCGGGAGGAAAACGCCCAAGCTTGGCGCATCGACTTTGCCAAACTGCATGGCGAAGCCAAGGCTAAAGCCGAACCGTTTTGGAAGAAAGCAGAATTTGAACGTATGACGGTTATGGAAGCGGGGAAGCTAATCCGTGAAATTGATTCACAGCTAAACAGCTTAACCGACCCCAAACAAAAGCTCGTTCTCCAAAACGAACAAAGAACACTTAAAACCCGTCAGCGTGAATTTGAAGAAAAGGCCAAGGCTTCGCAACGCGAAGGCGACACGATCTACTGGCCTATCTACAATTTGGACATCAAAAACCCGCACGGCAAAGAGGCGTTGGAACATATCCCACCCCATGAACTGGTTGCGTCCATGCTGGCAAAGGAGCAAGACGTGATAAGGCTTCTGGCTGAAATCGACGCTTTGGTGAATGAGGCGAATACATGAGCCAGCCAACCCTGCCAGATAGCTACGGGGACATTCATTCCGCCATCGTCCACTTGCTGGAAGAGGCTCGCCGCGCTGCCGCCCGCAGTGTCAACGCCCTGATGAGCGCCAGCTATTGGGAGATTGGCCGGCGCATAGTCGAAGCCGAGCAAGGCGGGCAAGAAAGGGCTGAGTATGGCGAGCAGATCATTAAACGTCTGGCTAAAGACCTGACCACACGCTTTGGACGGGGATTCAGCCGCCAAAATCTTCAGCAAATGCGGCTATTTTACTTAGGTTGGCCGACCGGACAAATTTGCCAGACACCGTCTGGCAAATCTATGCCAATGCCAAAAGTCCAGACACTGTCTGGAGAATTGCACAGTCCGCAAATTATCCAGACACTGTCTGCACAAACACCTGATCTTGCTGCCTTGTCTCGTCACTTCCCCCTGCCTTGGTCGGCCTATGTGCGCTTGCTTTCGGTTAAGAACGAACAGGCCAGAGCCTTCTACGAAACTGAGGCTCTGCGCGGTGGCTGGAGTGTGCGCCAGCTTGACCGCCAGATCAACAGCCAGTTTTTCGAGCGCACCGCACTCTCGCGCAACAAAGTGGCGATGCTGGAAAAAGGTGAAAAAGCCTTGCCGGGAGATGCCATGACCCCCGAAGAGACGATCAAAGACCCTTATGTCTTGGAGTTTCTTGGCCTAAAGGATGAGTATTCGGAAGCCGAACTTGAAGAGGCGCTTATCCACCGGTTGGAAGATTTCCTGCTGGAATTGGGCGACGACTTCGCCTTTGTGGGTCGGCAGCGCCGGTTGCGCGTCGGCGATAGCTGGTTTCGCATTGATCTGTTGTTTTTCCACCGAGGCTTGAAATGCCTGGTAATCATCGACCTCAAGGCCGGTCGCTTCAGTTACGCGGATGTCGGGCAAATGCATCTTTACCTGAATTACGCCAAGGCGCATTGGATGCGCGATGGCGAAAACCCGCCAATCGGCCTGATCCTCTGCGCCAGCAAGGATGCCGCCGAGGCGCATTACGCCCTAGACGGCCTACCCAATACCATCTTGGCGGCGGAGTACAAAACCGTACTGCCTAGCGAAAAGCAAATAGAAGAGGCTTTGCAACGCGCCCGCTTGGACTTGGAAAATCGGCGTTTGATGATGGGGAACAACCATGTTGACTAAAACGCCGTCATTCCGGCAGAGCCTACCCCGGTCAGGGATTGCCGGGGGATGCCGGAATCCAGCGTCCATGGATGGCAAGCCTCAAGTGATGACGGGCCTTGCCGTAAGTTCAAAGCTTCACAGCCTTTCTGATCGTTCCCACGTTCCGGCGCTCGTCGTTATACACAAGTCCGACCACACCAACAAACACCGTCATTTCGGCACGGATGCCGAAATCCAGGCCATGGACGGTAACTTGACGGTTGAACGAGTGCTTCATTTGGGCGATGTAGTACGCCAAAGTTTGCCATCCTTGGACGCTGGATTTCGGCATCCATGCCGAAATGACGGGTTTCCAGCTTTTGTATATAACGATGAGCGGAGACCGTGGGAACGATCACAACAGGAGACTCAAGAATGAGTCGGTGGCCGAAAGTTGCTTTGAGTGATCTAATTTTACGAGTTGAGCGATTTGAAGATCGTGATGATTTTAAAACGTACACATTCGGTGGTACATATAGCTATGCTAGAGGTATTTTTGTTAGCGGGAAGAAAGTAGGATCAAGCTTTGCACTGCCTCGAATTCAGAGAATTCGAAAAGGTGACTTTGTATATTGTAAAATCATGGCTTGGGAAGGAGCTTTCGGTGTTGTGCCAACAGAAGCAGATAATTGCGTTTTATCGAATGCATTTGTTGTATATAAAACCAATCAACGTGTTCTCGATATCAATTTTTTGGGGTATTACTTTAAAGTCAGTTCACACTGGAACGCCATAGGTAGCCAAAGCACAGGCACTAATGTTCGTCGCCAAAGCCTTCACCCCTCACAGTTTGAGAAGTATCAAATCCCTTTGCCTCCCATCGAAAAACAACATGCCATTGTCACCCGCTTGGATGCCATCGCCGACAAAGTGCGGCAAGTAGAGGCCAAGCTGGATGAAATCGAGGCGGATTTGAATAATATCTGTCGTGGATTGGTATTCTCTACTCCCAACGGATTGGCAAACATAATACCCATGCGAGAGTTTTTAACCTTGCGTCGTCCTGATGTTTTAGTTAGCCGTAAAGAAATCTATCATTTTGCCGGGGTTTATTCCTTTGGCCGTGGCGTATTCAAAAGCGTCGTGAAATCCGGTGCTGATTTTTCCTATGAATGGCTTTCCACTATAAGGACTGGAGATTTTACCTATCCAAAGCTAATGGCCTGGGAAGGCGGTTTAGGTGTCGTTCCTCCCGAATGTGACGGCCTTGTCGTCTCGCCAGAATTTCCTGTTTTCAGCGTCAACACTGATATTGTTTTGCCCGAAGTTCTGGATGTATATTTTCGAACACCGCATATCTGGTCGCAATTAGCAGACATAAGCACTGGCACTAACCAGCGTCGCCGCCGCCTTCAGCCATCGGCATTCCTCGACTACAAAATGCCGGTTCCATTAATGTCGATCCAAAAACAGTTACTTGAGGTTTTAAAGCGAGGCAATGAAATCAAAAGCAAACACACCGAAACCCGCCAAGCTCTAAAAGCCCTGCTGCCGTCCATGCTGGAACAGATATTCCGTAACCACAATTAGACTATCCGAACAGTTCGCTGTGCGAACCTAGCCTTGCCAGTTTCAATAGGTCATCGCCTGATTTCCGGTAGACCAGCAACAAATCCGGCTTGAGGTGGCACTCGCGGTATCCGGCCCAATCGCCTGAAAGCGGGTGGTCACGATTGCCCTCCGGTAACGGCTGATCCGCTGCCAACAATCTGGCCGCCGCAAGAACCAACCCGTCCACCTCGCGGGCATGGCGCGGTGTCGCCTTGACCCGCTTGAAATCCCGTTTGAATGCGGACGAGCGTTCAATCGTCCGCATTCAGGTCTGCCATCAGATCTTCCACGGTGTCGAAACGCTTTCCTAATCCCTCGTCAAGCTCCCTCATCGCCGCGACGGTTTCCGCATTCGGCACCCGGATTTCAAACGGCAATGCCTTCTCCGCTGCCACTCGAATCAGCATCATCCGCACTGCGTCGGACACTGAAAGCCCCATGGAAGCCAAAGCCTCCGCCGCTTGCACCTTCACTTGCTCGTCAACCCTGATATGAACCATTGTTGTTGCCATCTGCCACCCCCTAAAAATACATGAGATACATTGTATATCACAATGAGCCGTTGGATAATGGCGCTATGCATTTATGCTTTGCTTGAGGATTGCCTGATGAATACCGTAATGCTTGAATTGCCTATCGATGCACTGGCGTTGCCCGGTGTCCCGCCTGAAGAACTGGCGCGTGAAGCGAAATTCATGTTGGCGCTTAAATTATTCGAGGTTGGGCGTTTGAGTTCTGGCAAGGCCGGGAAACTGTGCGGCATGGGGCGCGTGGAATTTCTCCTCGCCGCCAGCCGTGCCGGAGTGCCAGTGTTGACACTGGATGACGATGAATTGAGCGCGGAGTTTGCTGCAAATGATTGAACGGGCGGTCGTCAATTCTGGGCCGTTGGTTGCGTTGTCGATCATTGGGCAGCTTTACCTGCTACCCACTTTGTATGCGGAATGTTGGGTTCCGCAGACGGTTTTCAACGAGGTGGCAGTGGCGGGTATCGGCAAACCCGGCGCAAAATCACTGCAAGCCGCCGACTGGCAAGCGCGGGTGCGGACAGTACCGATTCCAGACCCGTTATTGGTGATGGAACTGGACGCTGGCGAGGCTGAGGTCATCACCCTAACCCGGCAATTATCACCGTGCATGGCAATTATCGACGAACGCCGAGGCCGGCGCATTGCACAACAGGTTTATGGCCTTCCCGTAAAAGGGACAGCGTGGATTTTGGTAGAAGCACATCGCCGGGGATTGATTTCTGGCGTGAGGCTTCATCTGCTGGAATTGCGCACGGCGGGTTATTTCATCGCTGATAGCGTCATTGATGCCGCTTGCAAGGCGGTTGGAGAGTATTAATGACACCGCAACAGATTCAGAAAGCAGAGGCTCGCCTAATGCAATGGCGAGCCAACCACAGCGACCCGGACAGCCGACGGGAAGCTTATCGCAGGGAGATTCTGACGTTCACCCTGAACTCGATGGCGATGGAAAACGAGCCGGTCAACCCGGAACGTCTGGCGCAATTACTCAAACAACCCAGCATCAAGACACAACCAAAAAACCGAACCTAACCCAACATGGACGGACAAGAAATGGCATGGTGTGATGTGGATAAACAGCAATCATACGGCTGTTATTCCGATTTTAATCGCTGGCTGGAATGCGAAGAGTATGGGCGGCTTGTACTCAAACAATTTGGCATTGATGGTCTTGCCCATCCAAGCAAAGCCTTGTATGCCGGTGATCAAGCCAAATATCTTCAAGCCTACAGTGACTATCGAAAAATTCGCCTACATGAAATACTGAATGAATCTTATCTCCTAAAATTGTCAGGTGATGACCATTGGTTTAATCGTAATTTAGCGCGTTTTGACCAATTACTAACCTGTTTGGAGAAAGGCAATGTCGTTCCCTTCCTAGGTGCTGGTATCTCGGTGGCTGGCGGTTTTCCAACTTGGAAAGACCATCTACGTCAACAAGGCAAGACTGCTGGTATCGACTCAAACCATATCGACAAATTGCTAGCTGATGGACAATATGAAACCGTTATATCAGAAATAGAAGAAAATCGTGGTAACGAAGTGTTTACTCAAGAGGTTCGTGATGCTTTCAGTCATAGAGGATCTATACCTGATGTAGTCAAACGAATAACCGAGTTATTTTCTTCTACGATTATCACAACGAATTATGATGGTTTAATAGACCATGCCTACAAAAAATACAATAAACATGAAGTTCACGTCATTAACTGCATGATTGATGTTAAGGAATCCAAGTCTGACAAGGTTAATATATATAAATTGCATGGCGATATTGACAAACCAAAACAATGCATTCTCAGCAAAGATCAATATAATCAAGCCTATGGTGAAAATACATTAGATATTGAAAAGCCAATTCCAAAATTTCTTGCCAACCATTTTAGAGAAAGTAACCTGTTGTTTCTTGGCTGTAGCTTAAACAACGATAGAACTATTCAAGTTTTTAACGAAGTGATGGCGAAAATTAATGAAAAGCCACAACATTTCTCGATTGAACAAGCACCTGATGATATTAATAAACTCGTAGAGCGTAACGCTCAGCTTGCTAATTTAGGCATCACTGCAATTTGGTTTGAAAAAGAACGCTTTGAGTATGTCGAAAAAATACTCAGCTTCACCAAGCAGGAAATGCGTATTCGTAAAATTTCGGCTATTGATGTTCAAGAGCATGATAAAACAGACACTGAACTAACTGTAGAACAGGAAACCAATCTTAGTATATTTTTAAGGGATTTTATCAACCTGATGCCATTGATGTATTGGATACATCGCCCTGTGCCACAAACGGAAACCAATACATATTTACAGGCAATGCAGCGCGTATTTTATGCCTACTCATTTTTTACTGAAAATACCAATGAAAACTTGATAAGTGGCATTGATCTTTTACTTCGTGCATTTTCAAATAATGCCAGTTTTGACGGCTATACCCATGGAAAGCTATCAGGTGCATTTTCAAATTTTCAGCGTTACTTACAAGAGTTGGGTGAACAAAATTACGTGTATGATAAATTCGATTGGAATGTTCACGAATTAATCACCATCCCCTTAACTCAATTTGAACATTTCCTTGAGTCCAGATCAATAGAATCAAACCTTGATTATCATGCCATCCGCTTAATCATCGCCTTGCTTGGGCATGGTAAGAATCAACAGCATTCACCTAAACATTACTGTGAATTGCCTAATTCAGTTAATCAAGAATTCAGCGATTATTTATCCATAACATTATCCTTAAAACTTGGATTACATTTTCCAGATCGCTTGAATGACATGGAGACACAAGATATTAACAACTTATGTAAAAACGCTTGGAAACACTTCAATACGCAAGATAAATTTGATTTTTTTGAAAGCGGTAAATTGATCCTTATTGGAATATTTAAAAGCTTACTTCATTTCATAAAAAAACATGAAAACACCATAAATTAGACATAGTACAGCAAGACATTTTGTAATTAGCACGATGGAATATTTTTACTTTTCCGATGAAACACAACCATCCATATTTTCGCTTAAGCGAAAATAGTCTAATATTTACCCAATCCGCCAAATATTCGGAGAACAGCATATTCTTGACGTTGGGTAAAAACAGCCAGATTCAAATCAAAATTGCCGCATTCTAGGCTGTGCGCTTCAATCTTTCATTACCCGTTAAAAGCGCAATTGCGCTGGATTAGCCTGAGACCTTTTTGAATCTTTTCCAGTAACTCAACAATGAAAAGGCATAGTTTTGTATAATGAGCCGTTTTATGACCTTAACGCAAAACATGAACGGGGTGACACGGTGAGCGAAAACCTACACGAATTATCCGAAGCCGAATTGGCAAAACTGATTGGCAGCGCACAGAAAACCCTTCGCGATAGGCAACTCGATAAGCGCAAGGAAGTCGTCGCCGAGATTAAGCAATTGGCCGCGTCGATTGGGTACAGCGTGGAGTTGACCGAAATATCTCCTGAAAACGCCGCAGGAAGCACAAGAAAAGGCACTAAGGTTCCGGTTAAATACCGCGACCCGGAGAATCCAAAGCATCAATGGTCGGGGCGTGGCATGCAGCCTAAGTGGCTGCGCGAGTTAATCGAACAGGGGAGGTCTTTGGACGAGTTCAGCGTTGCCTAGGACAGGCAGGAACAGTCAAACAACCCAAACAACCACGATTTCGAAAGTCGTCTAGCTGGGTATGTCGGGCAACGGCTTTATTGTTGTCCGACA
>CAIYXP010000256.1 GCA_903930145.1 uncultured Methylococcaceae bacterium | reverse complement strand
CGAGGGCATTGCGCTTTCCCAGACAATCAGCGCCAGCGCGAAAGCCACTGCAAAACAGTTGGCCGCAAGCACGCGCGCCCGTCGGAAGAATAGAGCACCCGAGGCGGCGAGCCCAATGGCCATAAAACTCCAGGATGCCACAGTGCGGATGCCAGTCGATCCCGGCCCAAGGTAAAAAAGGACCAACGCACCCCAGCCGGTGGCGACGGCTAAGGCGAGGTAGGCAAGGGCCAGAGCAACAACCACGCCGATGCGATGCTTCACGGCAAGTAGCCAGACACCAGCAGCCGACACGGGTTAGGGCGAGGTGCTTTGAAGTCGGTCATGCGGGTGATCTGGTCAGCGTCGGGTGGGCTGCATAGTTTACCGAAACTCTGACTCCCTTTGCCAACTACGCGGCAGAGCCGAAATCAAGGTTGTGTTGCGTTAATGAGTACGTTGACAATTTCCAAAGTGGTTCCAGCACCGGATTCCGAATTCCAAGATCGGCGCAAAGATGCGGATTTTTGGTTTAAGTAATCGATTAAACGCTGATAAATGCAATCCAATGATTAATGCCAGGCAAGCGCCCTCGCTTGGCGTTGCCATTCACACAGAGCTGCACCGCGATCATCCTGAACGTGGCTGTGTCGTCCTTGTCATGGACGAACACCGGCATGTTGCCGTTGAAGTAGGTGACGCGGCCGTCCTCCACGCGAAACGCCAGCAAGTCGCTGATCCGGGTGACGCCTTCTGGAAAAAATGGAAGCTGGGTTTGTGGATGCGCTAAAGGCTTACTGAAAATCACCTTAGCGGACAAGTTTTTTTACGCGGAGCGCGGGCAAACTTCAAGATTTTCGCGATGCGAAAATAGCATGCTTCGCTTTATTCCCGAATGGCTACAAATTCCGACTGACTGCCATCTGAGCGCAATTCCAGATTTTTGCTATTCGACACGACATAGGCCAATGGGCAATCCAGTTGATAGGGGAATAACGTCGGCAATGCTGGCAAGGATTTCAACGATACGACATCCCCCTTATAGCGTACTGCTGCCTCAACAATCCAGACGATCAAAGCCTCGTTCTGTAAAGTTGTGGGGGTTTGTTTGACAAGCCGCTTACCGTTGTCTATGCGTTGCAATACGCCCCAATCCGCTTGGGTTTGAATGACCCTATTGGCCACTCTTCTGATTCCTTCGCTCTCGCCATAAATTTCATTTACACGGCGACATACTTCCGATGTAGAACAATCCCCTTGCAGGGAAGACAATCGACCCACCAACTCGGCAAGCTTTCCAAAGAATGGATAGCTGCTGATCGCCATGCCCCAATGTAAGGCTGGAATGGCTTTTTCATCGTAGGTGCGGAAAAGCTCACAGCCACGCTCGGCAAATTCCACCAACTCTGGCCTTGGTTCCAACCAGAGACGGTTTAAGACTGTCCGCGTTTTCTTTTTTGCCGCAACACCCAACCCGGCAGAATCCAGTAGCATCATAAAATCAGCAAGGCTGGATTGCCCTGCCCGAACTCTTAGCGCGGCGGTAGCCCACTCCTTGCGGATGAATCGGTCAAAGCCTATCTGGTGCGCTGTGGCATTCATCAATATCCATCCAGATAAGACACTTCGACAAACGGGACAATCAGTTCTTCAACGGAAACCCCGCCATGCGCCACTAACGGCTGGCCTTGTTGACAAAAGGCATTGCGGCCCTTGGCAAACAGGGGCATAAAATCATTCGGCAAGCCGGTAACATCAATACGCACCGTTTCATTGATGGCGCAGGCAGATTCGTTCATAAGGGCTTCGCTTCGATAAACCCGGACACGTTCTCCCCGCATTTCGGCAATAACTCCCTGATTCGGGCAACCTATGCCAAGCGCATCGACATTGCCATGGTCGGAAGTCAGATAAAGCCGATACCCGGCATCGAGCAAGATTGAAAAAAGCTGCTGGATGAAACTTGACTCGCACCAGGTTTGAATTTGATTGGCGATGCCCCGTTTTCCAAGGACTGCGCCATGCATGATTTCATCAACGGTATCCACCACCAAACCAACCACTTTAGCACCGGCATTGTTTAAATCGGATTCCAGCGCGACCAGCTCATCAACCCGTTTGATGCTTCTGCGGTAATAGACATCCGCAGCGCGTAGGCCATGATCTTGCCAAAATTTTAACCACAGGGCTTTCTCTTGGTTTGTGGTCTGGATGGATTCCGCGAAGCCTCGCGGGGTAAGCCCGGAGAATAAGGCTTGCCTTGAAACCGAGGTCAAAGAAGGCAACCAAGCAAAGCAGGTTCCTTCCTCAAAACTAAATTGCGGGTCCTTTGCTGACAACCAATCGCGGATCGTAATCCATTGATCCAGCGCAAGGCCGTCCATGACCACCAAGGCGATCTTTTGCCCTGCGTTCTCTGCATGGCGCATGCTTAGAAAACGTGGGATATGGTGGAGCATCACCGGGGCGCGGACAATGGACACTGAAGGCAATACGCCATAGTGTTTACGCACCCAAGCTTGTAGATGATCGTCTGATTGCCGTTGCAGTGCTTTGATCGTTTGGCTGATGCTGTCAGCTTGGCCAGCTTCCAGTGAATGCCAGCGTGAGACCAGTTCGGCATACCGGGTGGCAAATTGCGTCCAATCGCGGAAAGACGAATTCTCGCCGGGCATGTCATGCTGTAGAGCCTTCGCCCCTTGCTCAACCAGTGCTTTCATCGCCAGCGTGTCTTGCACAATGCCGACTTTCATCCAGTCAGGCCAATGGCTAGTGGAACCTTGAACGGTGACAGGATGAAGTGCGCCATCCAAGAATAGGGAATCCACCATCACGCGAACATCGTCATGCTCGAAAGGAACAGCATGTTTCGAGGTGTAGGGCGGGATAGGTTTTTCTTCCAGCGTAAAACGCGAACGGACAAAGCCTTCCCAGGCTTCCTGCAATAGCCGGAACGTTTTGCTGCGGGAGGTGAACAATTCGCTAATGTGCAAATGCTTGAAAGTTTCCTTTTCGCCTAAAACTTCAGCAAGGCGGTTGGCGAGTATGTCGGGCAAGTCGGTTTGCCGGTAGTGCAAGCGAATCAGTTGATGCCAAAAATCTTCTGCCCGATTGATAAGGTGGGGGCTGATTTTGAAGATATGTGTGAGGATGAAATCCTTAGTATCCCTTTCGCCTAGAACATGGTCGGCATGTCTCAGGCTTGCGGCATATAGAGAATCCAAATGCTCGTTGCCAATTTGCCGGATGACACCATAGTTCAGCTTGGGGAATAGGTTTGCCAAACCCAAAGCCACTTTTCTTGCTTGCCGCAGATAATCCCAAGGCAAGCTATCAATATCGGAAGTCTGGCAATGCAAGATCAAAGACGGGGCGGTTCCGGTTTCTCCACGATCCCAAGCCTCCCGGTAACGCTCCTCATATTCCGCCCGAAAACCCACGGAGTCATTAAACGGCAATACCTCAAATCCACGCTCACTGAGCGCGGATAAGATTCGCTCATCCAACAATAGCCCGTCCGGGTCGGCGGCAATCCATAACGGTGATAAATCCGTTTGAAACTCGCTTAAGATGCGTTCAAGCCAGCGTGACATTCATCGTCCCTCGGGTTTGCCGATGCGCAATAACATCACGGCGTTTAAATCGGGAATGGCTGCTTCCGCGTAGTCAATGCGGGCCAACCGTGCTTGATGCTCTTGATCCAGTCGTTTGCGTCGGTGTTCTCGTACCGCTGGTAATCCAATGCGGCCTATGGCTTGATAACGCGACTCGTAGGCATAACTGGCGCGGTCGCGTTCCTCCTTGATAGTGTGCTTGTGCGCTTCCGACAAGTCGGCAAATAGCTGTTCGCCTTGCAGATGGGCGGCATTCAACGAGGTTTGAAACCATTTTCCGCTTTCCTCGGCATCAGAGGCAAAGGGTTCCAATTCAACTTGCTCGGTCAACAGCAAATCCCACACTCGTTTTGCCGTTGGGATGTAAGTCCGGCCATCGTCCGCTGCAAATATCGGCAGATAGCGTTTGCGGTTGAATCCTTCGGCGGATAGGTTGATTTCCCATAAAGACCAAACGCCCTTAACGGCATCGGGCAAACCGGCTATACGCACACAGGGTAGGGGTTGGCCCGGTATCCAACGGGGCAAATCGACAATCAAAGCCCTAGCCCTTGGGTCTTCAAGGGTGATCCACGCATAATCCGGGTTGTATTCGGCGGTTCTGGCATCGAAACATACTGGGGCGGATTCCGAGCCGTCAGCCCAGCGGATATGCCATGCATTCCCAGTGCGGGTGACATTCCCGCCTTTCGAGGCAATGCCGTTGGTGATGGCACGTTCCAGCCAAAATTGTGCCGGATGGTCGCGCCATTTGCGGGCCTCGGTCGCATCCATCGCTTGGGTTTCGCCGAGCAATGCGGTGTCTTTACGGGTTTCGGCAAGCTTGACGCGCATTTGGCTAATGACGGCTTCGCATTCTTGCTCGATCAATTCCGGGTTTTGCAGCCCTTGTACAAATAGCTCGTCGAACAGGGGTTCCACTTCAACCGAATCCATCACATCAGCAGCCTTGTCCACGCCAAATTCTTGGGCAATGACTTCAAGCTTTTCCTCTAGCACTTGGCGCACTCGATGTTCTACCGTTTCCTCCAACACGAAATTAACCGCCCGTACCACATGGCGCTGGCCGATACGATCAACCCGGCCTATCCGTTGTTCCAAGCGCATCGGGTTCCAAGGCATGTCGAAGTTGACGACCACATGGCAGAATTGCAGATTCAAGCCCTCGCCGCCGGCATCGGTCGAAACCAAAATCCGCGCTTCCCGCGAGAAGGCATGTTGGGTCTTGGCGCGTTGATCCAAATCCATGCTGCCGTTCAGCAGGACGACGCTGAAGCCGCGACCTTCCAATAAATTAGCCAACATGCTTTGCGTAGGCACGAACTCGGTGAACACCAGCACTTTCAGTTCCTGGTCGCCTTCTTCCTGTTGCAGTTTGTAGATGAGTTCTAGCAAAGCCTCGGCCTTGGCATCCGTACCGGCTGACTCCGTGTCACGCGCCAGAACAAGCAATCTTTCGACTTCGGCGCGTTCTTGCGTCCAGCCGCTGGCTTGTAGGGCAATCTCCACTTGGGCTTGACCGTCCAGTTCGCCCCATTCATCATCTTCCAATGATTCAAACAAAGCCAATTGCGGTTGTGGAATATCTCGAACTAAAACAGCCAATCGCTTTTCCAGCGTGTTGCGGATCGCGGCGGTGGAGGATGTCACCAGCCGTTGCATCAAAATCATCAAGAAGCTGATATGCCGTTGTTTGCTTGCCAGTGCTTGGTTGTAACCGTGTTTGACGTAATCGGTGACGGCCTCGTAAAGCTGGCGTTGTGGGCCGTGACGGCTTGTCCATGCCACGGCATAGAGTTTGGTTTGCCTTGGCTTGAATAGTGGTTGCCCCTCAGCGTCTATGGAAACGCGCTTTTCGGTGCGGATGACAAACGGCCTGACTCGATCTTGGATGATGCTGCCCTCGTAAGGGAACGATTCCCGGTCAAGCAATTGCATCAACCGTAGGAATTGGTCGGTCTTGCCTTGGTGTGGGGTGGCGGACAACAACAGCAAATAGGGCGATGCTTCGGCGAGTGCCGCGCCGAGTTTGTAACGGGCGACTTGTTCGGTGCTGCCGCCCATGCGGTGGGCCTCGTCGATGATGACAATATCCCAACCGGCACTAATCAAATCCTCGAAGCGTTCCCGGTTGTAGGCGGCTACTTGCTCCCGGCTCCAACCGCGCCTTGCCTCCATGGGCTTTACCGAGTCCAGCGAACAAATCATCTGGTCGTGCAGTTGCCAAAGATTGTCTTCCTCGCTACGCCACTGGCGGAATGCCGCCATTTCAGCCGGTTCCATGAAGTGAAACTTCTCGCCAAAATGCAAACTCATTTCGGCTTGCCATTGCCGCACCAGACCTTTTGGCGCAACCACGAGAATCCGCTTGGCAAGGCCGCGAAGTTTAAGTTCACGCAAAATCAAACCCGCTTCAATGGTCTTGCCCAAACCCACTTCATCCGCCAACAGGTAGCGGATACGGTCATGGCCCATGGCCCGGTTCAAGGCATACAATTGGTGGGGCAGCGGAACGACACTGGATTGAATCGGCGCAAGCAGCAAATTGTCTTCCAAGGCATCAACCAGCTTGGCGGCGGCGGCGGTGTGCAAGATTTGCCCAATGCTCGGCAATGCCGCGTCCATGCCGGATAAATCGGCGGCACGGGCGCGAAGCACGGCATCTTTGGCGGGTAGCCAGACGCGGTAGGCGGTTTCACCCCAAACTTCTTGGCGGTCAACTACACGGCAAGGCGTGGCTTGCCGGATATGCCAACACCAGTCGCCGACTTCCCAAGAATTCATTCTGGCTTGAGTCCGCGTAATACGTTATCACTCCATCCCGGCAAAATCTTTGAAAGCCGGTCATCGTTTGTCCATAACGCGGTGCAAGCATAATGCCGCGCCAATGCGACATGCAGCGCATCGGGTGTTTTAAGCCCCGCTACTCGCAAATCCAAAGCGGCGCGGACGATGGTATCGTCAATTGGGAGTGATTCCTGATTTTGCAGGAAAACTTCAAAACGCTGCACCAACTGGCGATCACCGTCGCGCAGTGGACGGGTAAGCACTTCCAAGCGCGTAAGTTCAGACACCGCGAATACAGCATTAGGCCGCGAGGCAACCAGATTGTGCAATACTGGATAAAATAGTGGATGGCGTTCCACAAGGTAAATGACCAAGCAAGAATCCAGATAAATTTTCTCCATTACGTCAATCGCCCCAAGCATCCCGGTTGGCTGCAATGTCGCGTTCCATCTGTTCCGGGTTGCCAACCGGCGCGTTTGCAAATGTTGGGCTGTCTAGCAAATCCAGCAAGGCGGCACCACTCCCTCGCACGGAAGCGGGTGTTTCGATGGGGGACAGGATGGTGACGACTGCCCTAACTGTGCGCGGCAAACGCAAAGGCTCCAACAGAGTCACATGCCCATCCGGGCTAATTTCGGCTTCAATGGCTTGTAACATAGTTATCCTCGTTGAAGGTAAGATTTCAAAGTATTCCAGAATCAACATACGTCAACGCTTGGTCATACCATAGCAACAGCTTTTCATCTTCTTGCAGGGCATCTTCTGGAATTTTCTGGGCAACGCTGATAATAGTTGCAAAATCCTTGTTGGACCAAGCGGTCTTGAACCCTGCCCGTAAGACTTCAAGGCGGAATTCCTTCAAGCGTCGGCCAGTGAAGGCGCGGTAGGTTTCAAAATCTTTCAACAATGCCTTTTCGCGTTTCTTCTCCAAATCTTGGGCTTTGTTTGGGTCGGGTACATACCAGCGGTCTTGGGCTATGAGTTCTAAGTTCGGAGTTTGGAGTGCGGGGTTAGGGGTTCCAGGTGCGGAGTGCGATGTTCTAAGTTCGGAGTTTGGAGTGCGATGTTCGGAGTTGCTTGCCTCCGCACTCTCAACTCCGCACTCAGAACCCTTAGAACTCTCAACTCCGAACTTCGCACTTAGAACTCCTCTCAATTTGTCGCTTTTTTTCATCCAAGAAACGATTTGCGCGGGTATTGGGCCGTTACCCTCGTATTGGAGAAAATTGTCTTCAAGCAGTGCCATCAGTTCGGGTCGGGCTTCGTGCTTTTTCCAACCCGCCCCGAGTTGGCTGATAAATTCCGGGTGGATTTCCTGATAGGTCGAAGGCCGTTTTTTTAAGAACTCCGTCAACCAATCAATCGCGCTATGTTCGTCACAGACAAACAACTCCATCTGCGGGGCTTGGGCAGTTTGCTGCCGTTTTTTGTCATATTCACCGGCTTGTTCTGGCAGAAACACCATGCCGTCGCGCTCGGTAAATCGCTGCGTCAATCCGGCTTGGAATTCTTGGCTGGACAATGGCACAGGGCAATTGTGGCGGACGAACCAAGCCACCATGCGGTCAAACAGGATGCGCGGGTCGCGCTCGGCGATGTAATCCAACTCGCCCTGTTTCATCCTCACTATCGGCAGATATTTCAAATGGGTGCGGACAAAATCCCAAACCGATTCCTCGCCGCCGCCAGTTTGGGTGAAACGATCCTCTAGGCCATAATTGGGTTTGTAGGCGGAAATAACGAGGTCTTGTTTGACTGATGTGTTATTGTTAACAGAATTAAAGCTACCCTGCTTTTTGTCAAGTACAGAAACATTGGCAATGACAAAACCGGCTTCTTGTAAGGCTACTTGAATGACGTTCCAGACTTTGGCTTGGGTATTGGAAAATTCCACTGTCATCCAACGGCCTGGCTTAAGAAACCGATAAAACCATTTAAAACAGGATATTATTAAGCGTTGATATTCTAGCAATCCTTTTGCTTGAGTTTTGCTTTCAATCGCTTCCGTTTTAGTGTTAGTAAATATCCCTAGCCATGCTTCCCAGAGAAAATTAAGCTCGGAATACATAATATTACCACCGAAAGGTGGATCAATGAAAATATAATCAATAAAATTATCACCATTAGAAAATAATGATGCAGACTGCGTGGTTAGCAGAGTTTGTCGCTTTAGATTAGCAAATCCGGCAAATACTGAACTTAGTTTTGATAGTCGGACACTCAGTGTTTTAATGACTGAATTTTCAACAGAAATAGATGGAATATAAAGTGTTCCCAAAAGACCAGCATTTACTGCTCCACCTCCACCATTAATGTAATAGTTCATACATATCTTGGACATGCGCGACATGTACCTATCGGCTGCGGTAACCCAGAATTTATGATTGGAATTACTGATTCTGTTACGCAACGCAGCTAATACCCACAAGTTTCGTTTTGTATAAAAATGATGCGCATGGGTTATACCGAGTCGAATGGGTTCATCCGATTTTTCACCGCTTTGGATAGAATTAGTTGGGTAAGAATATGGTATGTCACTATTTGAAATCTTCTCAATCAGTGCCAAATCAAACGCATCAGGTGATTTATCAAAGCGTTTTTTTCCTATTGAATAGTTAATCGCCACTGGTACTTGCTTCGATTGATGCAGTGTTTTATTGATAGATTTGTCCAAGGTTGACATCCACGCTCGCTCCAAATTGCGTTTGGTAAGTTCTTTGGAGCAACGGAGACAATGAAATTTATCGCGCATTTCACCAGCATCTTTATCGAAAGCAGCATCCCAAAAAACCACCTCGCCAGCACATTGAGGGCAGGTAAACACATCCGACCAAATGGTATAGTTAATTCGCCCCTTCGTTTTGCCGTCTGTGTGCAGCGTCTCATACATCCAACCACATTCGGCTTCCACCTCGGCTAATATCCGCTTGGCTTCCTGTTCAAAGGCATGGACATCCACTGGCGTGTTGTAGTTGTAGGCGATGAAGGTTGCCGCCGGTGACAAGTCATTGAGTATTGCCCGTCGCGCCCCGAGTTTGGAAAACGGTTTCCAAACTGGCTTACCGTCTTCCTCTTCTTGGTTTAGGATGGTTCCATCGGCTTCCACCCGGTAGCCTAGCGATTGCACCGTAGCCCGGTCGCCGCAAAGCTGCGCCGCCACGCCAGTCATGCCAGTACCGCAAAATCCATCGAACACCACATCCCCCGGTTGGGTGTAATGCAGGATGTAACGCATGATGGCCTTGTGCGGTACTTTTGTGTGGTAGCTGTGGGCATTGTAGATTGGGTCATTCTTGCCTTCACTGACATCCGCCGCGAAAGGCTCTTTGCTGTACGGTACTGCCGGATCATAAGGTTTGCCGTATTGCTGGATGAAATCCGCAATGAACGGATTTGGGCAAGCGGTGTAATACGGCGGGTCGGACAAGGCCAGAATGTCCTCGTCCGTGCCAATCGGAAAACCTTCAATCTTGTGGAATTCCGGGTCTTTCAGCTTTTCAGCCAGCAGCTTCAGATAATGCTCACGGCGGGCTTGGTCGGACGGGAAGGTTTGGCCTAGGCATTCAACCGGGCCGGATTCGGCGGTTTGGCCTTGGAAAAGATCATTCATGCGTCGTCATCCTTTTTATGGTTTACCAGCCGATATTGTTGTAGGCGGCTATTGGGTGTGTCAGGCCGGGACATTTCAATACTCCCCTGTTGCACTAAATCTCGTATGGTTTTGTTCAGTGGGCCAGAAATGCTACGCTGGCCTAGAGCCAATGAGATTTCCGCCTTGCCTAACGGGCCGAGTGCCAACAACTTCAACACCCGGTCAGCAAGCGACTCTGGCTGTGACTCTGGCTGTGACTCTGGCTGTGACTCTGGCTGTGACTCTGGCTGTGACTCTGGCTGTGACTCTGGCTGTGACTCTGGCTGTGACTCTGGCTGTGCCTCTGGCTGTGACT
>CAIYXP010000255.1 GCA_903930145.1 uncultured Methylococcaceae bacterium | reverse complement strand
GCGTTGATGTTTTGAAGGCGTTGCTCTCAGTCAAGTGACCGTATCATTCAAGGGCGGCGGAATATGACGAGTATTCCGCCGCTTTTTTGCGTTTAAAAGGAACACCATGGCTGAAACCAGCCTTTATTGGCACGATTATGAAACTTTCGGCGTGGACCCTCGCCGTGATGCCCCCGTTCAATTCGCCGGGATTAGAACCGATGTTGAGTTGAATCTAGTCGGCAAGCCCTTGGTGATTTATTGCAGAACCCCAACCGACCGCTTGCCATCGCCGGAAGCTTGTCTGGTGACGGGAATCACCCCGCAACAGGCTATGGCGGAAGGTGTCTGCGAGGCGGAATTCATCAGTGCCATCCATGCCGAATTGTCGATCCCCGGAACCTGTGGCGTGGGTTACAACACCTTGCGCTTTGACGACGAAGTCACCCGCAACTGTCTTTACCGAAATTTCTTCGACCCTTATGAACGCGAGTGGCGTAATGGCAATTCGCGTTGGGACATCATCGACATGGTGCGGTTGACGGCGGCTCTGCGGCCCGATGGCATCGAATGGCCGTTGGATGCGGAAGGCAAGCCCAGTTTTAGATTGGAATTGCTCACCCAAGTCAACGGCATCAGCCATCGTGGCGCGCATGATGCCTTGGCCGATGTTCATGCAACGATAGACTTGGCCCGGTTAATCAAGAAGCGCCAACCCAAGTTGTATGATTATGTGTGGAGTCATCGTGGCAAACGCGAAGCGGCTGAGCTTTTGCAATACGGTTCATTTCAGCCAGTCTTGCATGTCTCCGAAAAATACCCATCCGAACGAGGCTGCATCGCCATGGTGGTGGCTTTGGCCCGTCACCCTGTCAATCAAAATGAAATCGCCGTGTTTGACCTCAGTGCCGATCCAAGTCCACTGCTGGAACTCAGTGCCGAAGACATCAGGACACGCTTGTTCACCCGCACCGCCGACTTGCCGGCCGGCGTGGCGAGAATTCCATTGAAAACCGTGCATTTGAATCGTTGCCCGATTCTTGTGCCGGTCAAGACCCTGCGCCCGGTTGATGCGGAACGCTTGAATATTGATATGGCGGTGTGCCAAACCCATTTGACTAAGCTTAAAAATGCAGTCGGGCTTGCCGCCAAGTTGGAAGCCGTATTCACCCGACCAATGGATGAAAACCCGGAACAAGACCCGGACTTAATGATTTATTCGGGCGGTTTTTTTAGCCATGCCGATAAGAATAAATGTTCAAGATTACGAGAGCTGAAGCCGGAGCAACTGGCTCAGGTGAATATGAATTTTGATGACCCACGTTTGCCGGAGATGCTGTTCCGCTACCGGGCTAGGAATTACCCGCAAACGTTGACGGATGAAGAGCAAGCTCGTTGGGAAGCATTTAGAATGAAAAGATTGACGGATAAGGGTTTTGGCGGCGGTTTGGTGATCAGCGAATATGAGGAACAATTGGCAAGCTTTGAAGCCCAAGCCAACCTAAAGCCCAGGGATCGGGAAATCATTAGCCATTTAAAGGAGTGGGGGCAGGCATTGCTGGTAAAATAACAGTTTGGGTGGACTATGCCTGTGATGGAATATTATTCGGAGAAATGAATGAGCGACATTTTCCTCAGTTACGCGCATGAGGATCAAGTTAGAATCAAACAACTAGCCGAAGCGCTGGAAGGCCAAGGCTGGACGGTGTTTTGGGATTGCACGATTGCGGCTGGCAATACTTGGCGTGACACGATTGACACGGCTTTGCAAACTGCCGGTTGCGTGGTGGTGGCGTGGTCCGAACATTCGATCCATTCGCATTGGGTTTGCGAAGAAGCCGAAGACGGGCAAAAGCGCAAGGTTCTGGTGCCGGTTTTGCTCGACCCTGTCAAGCCTCCGATTGGCTTTCGCTCCATCCAAGCGGCCAACCTGACGCAGTGGGATGGCAAGCCTTCTGCGGCTGAATTCATGCATTTGGTGTCATCCATCGCCCAGATCATCGGTTCGCCGAAACAATCACCCAAGCAACCCTCGCCGGAGTTCAATGCGGTTGAATCAGCGACTGAAGTAGGTCGGAATAAGCCTGTCTTGAGCGAAGCCGAAAGGCCCGCCCTGGCGGGAGTTTCCGGCAATACAAGAGATCAAGTGCCGGAAACGGTCGATAAACGACCTTATTCCGGCCTACAACTGAATGAACCTGAAACACCCGTATCCAAGCCGACAGTCAAGAAAGCAACAAGACTTGCTCAACCCAAGCCTCTTAAACCCGGCAAACAACTTCGCCCCTATGCATGGCTGGCGCTGGCATTAGTCCTAATCGGTTTGGCAGGTTGGTGGGTGTTTAACAGGAACCAACAAAGTAAGCCAACAGCACAAATTGAGTCACCATCGGTAGACAATCCCAACGCGAAAGCTGACAAAGACAAACGGCAAGCCGAGCAACAAGCACTCGCCGCCGAGGAAAAGCGCAAACTAGCAAATGCAGAATCCAAGCGCTTGGAAGAGGCCAACCGGAAAGCCGCCGAGGCCCAAAAACTGGCAGCCGAACAAGCCAAAGCCGAGCAGGAAGCCAAGCAAAAAGCCGCGGAAGCCATTAAACCGCTGACGGTGTTTCAAGACAAGCTCAAGGATGGCAGTTTAGGCCCGAAAATGGTCTGGATGCCCACCGGTCAATTTCAGATGGGGGATTTAACCGGTGGGGGGTTTGAATTCGAGCGACCCGTGCATACGGTGACCATCAGCCAACTATTTGCGCTTGGGCAAACGGAAGTCAGTTTCGACGAATACGACCAATTTGCGAAAGCCACCCAACGCAGCTTGCCAAATGATGAAAAATGGGGACGTGGCAAGCGGCCCGTCATTAATGTATCTTGGAACGATGCAGTAGCCTATGCCGACTGGCTATCAAAACAAACCGGCAAACCTTACCGCCTACCGACTGAGGCAGAATGGGAATATGCCGCCCGTGCAGGTACGGAGACCGATTATTGGTGGGGCAATGCAATCGGCAACAACCGGGCGAACTGCGATGGTTGTGGCAGTCAATGGGATAATCAGCAAGCCGCCCCGGTGGGTTCATTTGAACCCAATGCTTGGGGGCTGTATGACACTGTAGGCAATGTCTGGGAGTGGGTGCAGGATTGCTGGCATGACAACTATACGAAAGCACCTGACAATGGAGCAGCTTGGCAGGCAGGTGAATGTGCCCGCCGTGTGTTGCGTGGCGGCTCTTGGATCCACTACGGCAGGCTCGTGCGTTCTGCCTACCGTCACAGGCGCGGGCCTGACCACAGGAACAACAACATCGGGTTCCGGCTTGCCCTAGGTCAAACCAGCCAGTAAGCAGGCCAGCCAGCGGCTTGGGCCGGACTGGACGGAGCGGAGCGTAGTCCGGTCAGGCCCAACCGCTGGAGGAAATAGGCCGAAATTAAACCGCGCCGGTAGCCGTTTCCGACAACAGCAATTCTCATTATGGCGAAAAACGTCGTCATTCCGGCATGGACTGCCGGAATCCAGTCACATGGATGTGAATCGGAGTCAGTACCCATGTGTGAGTGAGTAAGTATTGGAAACAGTGTGCTGCCTCAATCGCTCACAATCAATCCAATAAGTCAATAGTATTGCATCCGATCAGATACTACTCATGGGGGACTATTAATCCAGAAATGAATAATCCCTCCCGTTTGTCGCTTCAAGCTTGCTGTAAATTCTTAGTCCCTAGCGTTTTTGTCTCAAATTAACGACACATGGGGAATCAATAAAGCGCCCGTCTCCTGATTCATGCAAAATAAATTAATTCCGTTTTTTCTCCCTTGGATTCACAGGCTATAAGAATTTGCTGACAACAATTTTCGGTAGGTGTAGTCGAAATAATGTGAATAAATCAATATTATCAATAGCATAAAGATTATTATGGAGAGCAAATACTTGCGCATGGACTTGAAAATCCAGTGAGACGCTGGCTGCAACAAACCAGAAAAAAATCCAATGGAAAAATAATTTCCTGCTTCCCGGAAAAGGGCAAAGTTATTGCTATGCTTTAAATGACTGATGAATTTAGACGGCAGGATACCCTGCCCGTCTATCAAGTCATTGAAAAATAAAGCAGGAGAAAAAACATGTTAAATACTCACAAACATTTGAATAGTGTCAGTCAATCGATACATCCAGAAAGATCGTTTCGATTGAATGCCATTGCCGCCAGTGGAGCAATACTGTTTGCTCTAGGTTTTTCCATGGCATCGTCCGATGCGTTTGCCGACCCGGTAGGCGCTAGGCCGGTGTTCCCCAATCTCAAATTTGAGGGAAGGTCTAACGGTCAACAGGCAGTGAATAAGTTAGGTGCCAAGCTACCCGATGTGGCAGCCCATTATCGGATGACTTCCGACAGGCTCAGCGAAATCTTGACCAAAGACAAAAATGCATGGCTAGATCAGGGTGGTCGGTTGTTGTTCATCGACGAATTCCCCGCATTACCCCCTGAAGAAGCAACCGGGGTGACAGGCAATACCGGTGACTATCAGCCGAATACCACCCTTGACTTGACCAAGACCTTTTTGTTGCACAGCAAGCCGGGTGCGCAGCGAGTCATTTATCTGGATTTCAATGGTCACACCACAACGGGTTCCGCTTGGAATACAGGCACAATCACTGCCGCTGCATTTGATATGGACGGGGTTCCTGCTACTTTCAGCGCGACTGAGCTTCAACGTATTCAATACATCTGGCAACGTGTCGCCGATGATTATGCGGCGTTTGATGTGGATGTCACCACGCAAGAACCTACCGCCGACGCACTCAACCGCACTAGTAGCGCGGATCAGGTTTACGGTACACGAGCGGTCATCACCACCGCCAGCAGCACTGGTGTTTGCACGAGTTGTGGCGGTGTTGCCTATGTCGGTGTGTTCGACTGGTATTCATCCACAACCCCAACCTATTACCAACCCGCTTGGGTGCTGTACGATAAGCTTGGGGGGGGGAATGAAAAATATGTCGCCGAGGCGGTTTCGCATGAGGTCGGGCATAACTTAGGGCTAAGCCATGATGGCACACCTACGGTTGGGTATTACCAAGGCCATGGGTCTGGTGTTACCGGTTGGGCGCCGATCATGGGGGTGGGCTACTACCAAAATCTGGTCCAGTGGAGCAAAGGCGAATACTCCAATGCGAACAATTATGAAGATGACTTTTTAGTCATTCAATCCAATGGGGCGTCGTTAAAACCCGACGATTTTGGAAATCTCATCACGGATGCCTCACCCTTAGGCGGTACGGCGGTTAAAATCGATCAAATTGGGTTGATTGAAAGCAGTGCAGACGTGGATGTGTTCAGCTTTGCCAGCGGGGGCGGTCCGTTAAATATTACCGTCACCCCCGGTGTACGCAGCCCAAACCTTGATGTGTCCATTGAGTTGTTGGATTCGGCAGGGAATAGCATTGTAAAAGTCAATCCGCCTGATGCCCTCAACGCGACCATCTCCGCAACTGTGCCAGCCGGGGGTTATTACCTCAGGATTGATGGCGTGGCAAAAGGAGATTTGACCACTGGTTATTCGGATTATGCCAGCGTCGGGTTGTATCAGGTGACCGGTACGTACACGGCTTCTGGGGCGGTTGCGCCGGTTGCCGTCGCTTCTGCAACGCCCACCAGCGGCTACGCTCCCTTGGCAGTTGGCTTCTCCAGCAACGGTTCCACCGACCCGGATGGGACTATCGTTAGTTATTCTTGGAATTTCGGCGATAACACCGCCCTTTCGACGGAACCCAATCCGCTACATACTTACACTAGTCCCGGAACGTATAGCCCGAAATTGATAGTGACGGATTCGCAAGGCTTGACAGCGAACAAGACATTGACCGTCAGCGTGGCGCAAAATCCCTTAGTGACCACGGTGCATATCGAGAACATCGCTTTGACCGTTAAAACTACCATCGCAGGTGGCAAAACTAACTATCAATGTGTAGCCAGTGTAAAGGTGAATAACTACAACAATGTTGGGATTGGCAGTGCCGCGGTCAAAGGCTCTTGGACGGGTGTGACGATTTCATCCAATGTCAGCGCGACCACCAATACCAGCGGCTTGGCAACATTCACCAGTGCCAAAACCACTAAACGGGGTACTTGCACGTTTACGGTGAATAGCGTGACCTTGTCCGGCTGGACGTATGATGTGAAACAAAACAGTGAAACATCGGATAGTTTGACCTACTAAACCGACTATGTCCTGTCTTGGTATCGGGCTTTCCACTGCCAAGATAGACGACAATACTTGAGACCGACTCGGTTTTGGCAACCGAGTCGGTTTTTTTCTGTTTGGTTTGTTAAGTTTCCACTGGTTTTCCTGTCCTTCTTTCCTGATAATACACGTTTTGCAATGACAACAACGGGAGAACTCATGAAGAAAATCGTAGCTATCGTTTCCATCGCACTGTTCGCTTGGGGCAGTGCGGCTCACGCCCATGGCGGAACCCGTCAGAAAGTCGTGGAAAGCATCGAAATCAATGCCACGCCTGATGCGGTGTGGAACCTCATCAAGGACTTTAGCGCTCCCAACTGGATTCCAGCCATCGCGAGTACCAAAGCGAGCAATGGCAGTGAGCCAGGTTCGGTGCGCGAAGTCACCTTGAAGAAGGGCGGTGTGATTAAGGAAGTGTTGAAAGAAGAAGATTCGGCGACCCATACCATCAAGTACCGAGTCGATGCAGAACCCGACTGCGCGGTGTTCCCAGTCAATAATTATTCCGCCACAATCTCTATCACAGCGGTAGGTGCAGGCTCCAAGGTGGAATGGATGAGCGCGGCTTACCGTTGCTTCACGCCGAATAACCCGCCGCCGGGCCAGGATGAGAAGGCCGCCATTGAGGCGATGACGACCTTGTCAAAGGACGCTCTAGCGAACTTGAAAGTTTTGGCCGAAAAGAAATAAGCGCCATGGGTTTTAACAAGCATTTTGCCTTGTCGAAGAGGGCGGCGGCGTTGGTCGCCGCCTTTTTTGTAAGCGCCACAGTTTTTGCCGAGCCTTTTGCTTTTATCACCAACCAGAAGGGCAATAGCGTCTCCGTGATAGACACCGCCAAAGGCGTGGTCGTCAACACCATTGGCTTGCCTCAAGGTTCCGAACCGGCAGGGGTTGCGGTCAGTCAAGACGGGGCGACGGTGGTCATCGCCAATCCTGGTAGCAAGGATGTGACCATCATTGACGGTCATGGCTTCAAACTCATTGGCAAAGTGCCGGTGGGAACAGGCGGGGTCGGCGTGGCTTTAAGCACGGATGGCCAACTGGCCTTTGCCGCTGATTTTTATGATCGCAATATTGCCGTGGTGGACATTAAGTCCAAGTCGGTCATCAAGCGCATTCCAGTGGGCGAAATTCCGGCGGGTTTGGCGGTCAGCCGGGACGGGCATAATCTGTATGTGTCCAATCGGGATGATAATACCTTGTCGGAAATCAGCCTGAATAGCTTTGCCGTGACCCGTACTGTGAAAGTCGGCAAACATCCGTTTGGCATTCATCTGTCTGAAGACGGCACTAAACTTTTTTCGGCCAATGTGGAAAGTAATGATATGTCGGTGGTGGATTTGGCGACTTTTTCGTTGTTGAAAAATGTGCCGGTCGGGGATCGTCCCTATGCCGTGGGCGAGGCCCAACATCGCTTGTTTGTGACTAACCAGTATGATGCTTCTGTTTCGGTGATGGATGCCAATGAATTGAAGGTGACTGCAACCATCAAAGTGGGGGAATACCCAGAAGGCATTGCGACCCACCCAGATGGTAAGCATGTGTATGTGGCGAATTGGATGAGCAATACCGTGTCGGTGATTGATGCCACCGAGTTGAAAGTGGTCAACACCATCGCCACCGGTGATGGCAGTCGGGCTTTTGGGGAATTCATAGGCCGTGGCAAGCCTTAGTCCGATTTTGCAAGTTCACATGGACAGCTTAGCCCCCATCCCTTAAAATTAGCGTAATAAATAGTATGGACTTCAGCGGGGTGAACCATGAGGTTCGCCCCGTTTTGCATGTAAAGGTGACTTAATAATGAAAACACCCGCAATTCTAGCCCTCGAAGATGGTACGATCTTTCGGGGAACCTCCATTGGCGCTGCGGGTTCCTCCGTCGGCGAAGTGGTGTTCAATACCTCCATGACTGGCTATCAGGAAATCATCAGCGACCCTTCCTATGCCCGTCAAATTGTAACCCTGACTTATCCGCACATCGGCAATGTCGGCGTGAACGGTGAGGATGTCGAATCGACTGGCATCTTTGCTTCCGGTCTGGTGGTGCGCGATGTGCCGTCTCGAATCAGCAACTGGCGATTTGAAAAAAGCCTGACGGATTATCTAATTGAACACAATGTCGTCGGCATTGCCGACATTGACACCCGCAAGTTGACTCGCATCCTGCGCGACAAAGGCGCACAGCGTGGCTGCATCATTGCTGGCGAGGCCCTAGACGAAGCCAAGGCCGTGGAACAGGCCAAAAGTTTCCCCGGCTTGCAAGGCATGGATTTAGCCAAAGAAGTCTGCGTCTCCGCGCCTTATTCATGGACGCAAACCCAATGGCAATTGGAGTCGGGCTATGGCGAACAGGCGTTACCTCGCTTCCATGTGATCGCTTATGATTTTGGCATCAAGCGGAATATCTTAAGAATGCTGGCGGAGCGTGGTTGCCGCTTAACCGTCGTGCCGGCGCAAACCCCCGCCAGTGCGGTCTTGGCTCAGAAACCGGATGGTGTATTCCTTTCCAACGGACCCGGCGACCCGGAACCCTGCGATTATGCGATAACCGCCATTCAAGAGATTATCGCCGCCAAGGTTCCGGTGTTTGGCATTTGCCTAGGCCACCAATTGCTGGCGTTGGCCTCTGGCGCGAAAACCGTCAAAATGAAATTCGGCCATCATGGCGGCAACCATCCGGTGCAAGAATTAGCGACTGGCAAAGTCATGATTACCAGCCAGAATCATGGTTTTGCAGTGGATGAAGACTCGCTGCCTGATTATTTGAGGCCAACTTACCGCTCCTTGTTTGACGGCACGTTGCAAGGTGTGGAGCGTACCGATTGCCAAGCCTTTAGTTTCCAAGGCCACCCGGAGGCCAGTCCCGGCCCGCATGATTTGGCTCCGTTGTTTGATCGGTTTATTGGGATGATGAGTTAGAAAATTTTAGGGTGCGTAAACGATAAAGCCGTTTGCTCACCCTTCATGTTTTCCGTAAAATGCGTAAATTACGCATTGGAGAGTTCAGATGTTAGAAGTATCGGCAACCGAATTTGTTAAAAATTTTGGGCAATACAAAGAGAGAGTCCAGCGGGAAATTATCGCTATAACCAGTCATGGGCGGACTAGCGGATATTTCCTCTCTGAACATGAATACCGGGAATATATGCTACTTAAAGAACATTCCCGACATGCCTATCATATTAGCGAACTGCCAGATGAAACCATTACGGCGATTGCCAACGCGCAGATGAACCCTGCGCATGACCATCTGAATGCTTTGATGGATTAAGGTAATATCTGTGCAATTGTAATAGGTTAAACCTAATTATGCTAAATTGCGAAGTCTGCGGAAGCACTGCGATTCAAGATGAAATCGTAAGTGAAGTATTCCATGTTAACCGTCAATATCAATTAGTCGAAAATATTCCAGCGTCTGTTTGTACCCAATGCGGTGAAAAAACCTTTAGCCGGGAAGCGGCTGAAAATATCAGAAAGTTGCTCAACGGCCCGACTTATCCAGACCATGCCATCAAACTTGATGTTTTCTCGTATGCAATGTCGCCCAAACCAGTTAGGACGAGCTTGCCTAGCGTGGAAATTGACAGAGGCGTTTAAGTTACGGTAATTCAATATCTTCGAAATTGGGGGAAGTTGATGTGATGAGCTTAGAAAAGATCAAGCAAGAAATTTTGCAACTGTCCGAAGATGATTTTAACATTTTCTTGAAGTGGTACGAGGAATTCAAAGCCGATCTATGGGATAAGCAGATAGAAGAGGATATTTTGGCAGGGCGGTTGGATGCTTTTGCCAAGAAAGCGATGCGTGATTTTGAGGAAGGACGTTATACTGAGTTGTAATATGAACAGGAGATAGAAATGAGTGTCGTTTTGCACCCTAAATATGTCACAGACGAAGTAGGCAATCGCATTTCCGTGGTTTTGCCCATCGAGGAATATGAAGCCTTGACTAGCATTCAAAGAAGCGAGGAAGAAACCGCATACTTGTTAAAAGAACCCGCCAATGCTCGTCGCCTATTGGAGTCAGTAGCGAATTTGCGTTTAGGGCGCAATATCGAACAGCACGACTTGTTGCCAGATGATTAGCTTTGAGCACCAAGGATGGATTGACTATCTTTACTGGCAAGAGACTGATAAAAGAAAACTTAGGCGCATCAATCAAATCATTCGAGATATTCAGCGTAACCCTTTTGATGGAATTGGTAAACCTGAACCACTGCGGCATAACTTAGCCGGGTTATGGTCTAGGCGAATCGACGATGAACACCGCTTGGTATACGCGATTGTTGGAGAAGATGTTGTGATCGTTCAATGTCGTTACCATTATGAGGTTTAAATGGTCACTATAGCCGAGAGAATTACGGTAAACCCTGCCCAGTGTGGGGTTCGCCCCTGCATACGCGGTATGCGTATCCGGGTGAGTGATGTTTTGGATTTGCTGGCAAACGGGCTTTCATTTGAGCAAATTCTCGAAGAATTGCCCGATCTTGAATATCAGGACATTCAATCTTGTTTGCCTTATGCCAACCACATCAATAGTTGGTCGAGGTACGCGAGCGGTGCGGTTCATTCCTTACCGCACCCTAAGGCCCTGACCGTCAGTTTCCAAGACCACCCGGAAGCCGGTTCCGGGCCGCATGATTTGGGCCCGTTGTTTGATCGGTTTATTAGGATGATGGCGGGTTAAGGTGTGAAAATTGAACGGTTAATACTGGAAAATTTTCGTGTCATCGGCAAAACCTTGGAATTGCCGTTGGAACCGGACTTGACAGTATTGGCTGGTGTCAATGGTTCGGGCAAATCGACGATATTGGATGCTTTAGCGATATTGCTGTCTTGGGTGGTGGCTCGTGTTCGTCGCGCAGGCACATCTGGAAAGCCTATTGATGAATTATGGATTAATAATTCAGCGGGATATGCTCGAATTCGTGCCGAAATTCTCCAACCGAGTATATTGCACTGGCAGTTGGTGAGAACCAAAAAAGGCCATGTACAACCTTCCTGTACTACTGAGTTGGAGGCATTGTCGAAATACGCAAAATCCATTCAACAGCAGATTTCAGAAACACAAGAAAAATGTGATATTCCGTTATTTGCATACTATCCTGTAAATCGAGCCGTGTTGGATATTCCCTTGCGAATTCGTCAGTCACATGACTTTAATTTGCTGGAAGCTTGGGATATGTCTTTAATTAGTGCAGCCAATTTTAGAGGTATTTTTGAGTGGTTTCGTAATCGAGAAGATTTAGAGAATGAAACTTTTAAATTGACAGGCAGACCAGATTCTGACAAGCATCTGGCATCAGTACGCCGTGCTTGGAAAGCATTTTTACCCGAATTTAGCAAGTTTTCAGTTCGTCGTAACCCTTTGCGAATGATAGTGTGCAAAAAAGGCAAAGAAATCCGTATTGACCAACTTTCCGATGGAGAGAAATGCCTGATTGCCTTGGTCGGAGATTTAGCTCGACGGCTGGCAATCGCAAATCCCAAGCGAGAAAACCCGCTAGAAGGCGAAGGCGTAGTGTTAATTGATGAAATTGATCTGCACCTCCATCCCGCTTGGCAACGAACAATCTTGGCAAACTTAATAAGGACATTTCCCAACTGTCAGTTTATTGTGTCCACCCACTCTCCGCAGGTATTAGGCGAAGCTGAACCTCGCCAAATTCGTTTATTAAGACAAGATGAACATAATGAATTCAGCTATTACATTCCAACACAGGCGAGAGGATTAGATAGTAACGAAATACTTGATGAATTGATGAGTAATGATGGCAATAGCTTAACTCGTAATCAAGAAATACAAAATAAATTAGATCGTTTGTTTGATCTGATCGACCAAGATAAATTCAAGACCGCTAAAACGTTAATTGCAGATATAAAAAGGGAATTACACGGTGACATACCTGAGATTGTTCGTGCAGAATCATTGATTTTCATGCTGGATGAGGAAGGTGAGCCTTGAAGTCAATTGTTAAAGGGCGAGAGCCAACAAAGTTGAAAGAATATCGCTGCAAACCCGATGCGGCTTATGACGGTACTCCTGATTTTACCGATGTAAAAGATGACATCAAGGATCAATTGCTGAAAGAACAAGGCTATCTTTGTGCGTACTGTATGAGTCGGATTTCGTCCGATTTCGGTAAAATGAAAGTGGAACATTGGCATTGTCAAGATAACTACAAATACGAGCAACTAGATTATCCAAACATGTTAGGAGTATGTAAGGGCAATGAGGGAAGTCCACCCGAAAATCAAACATGTGATACCCGCAGGGGATATTTTCATGAAAACAATAAACGAATAATAAATACAGATTTAAAATACAATCCGGCCAATCCGAATCTTCGGATAGAAGAGCAAATCCATTTTTTAGGTGATGGAAAAATAAAGTCAGAAGACAGCGAATTTGATTCCCAACTTAATAAAATGCTTAACTTGAATTTCTCTCGCTT
>CAIYXP010000254.1 GCA_903930145.1 uncultured Methylococcaceae bacterium | reverse complement strand
TTTTTTTAATTAAAATAGATGATATTATTTATGTTATTACTGATAAGGATTCAGTTATTTCAACAATTGGTTATTCAGGTATATATTATGTATTTATGATTATTCTAATTGTTGGGATTGCTGTTTCTATAGGTCTAATTTTGCGTCCTTGGTTTCTCTCTTTACGCCGCCGATTATTCGGCAATCGCAGCCATCCTCACGGTTATTTCACCCCTGATAGCTGGAAAAGCAACATTGAAAATGCGAAAGCTGAAAGCCAAGACTATTTCTTGCTTAAAACTGACCATCAAGCCCTGTCTCTCAATACCCATCAGTATCTTGATCTCCTGAAAGAAATCCAACCTATGATTAAAGAAGAACCCGCATTAAGCACTTATTGGGAACTGCGTTACCGGCTAGAAGAAGCGTTGAGACAAGAACGCTAAGGGTGAAGGAGTCTTAAGGTAGGCTGTTGATTGCTTGCTCCGCTTGGATTCTGGCAGGAATACGGAGAGACTAGGCTTGGAAAGCAAAAAAACAAGCTTGAAAAATGTCAAAGCAAAAAACGCCCCGAAGGGCGTTTAAATTTTCACAGATAAAGCACAATCACCGTAAACCATGCTTTTGCATCCGGTACAGCAAGGTGTCGCGGGATATGCCAAGCAAACGGGCGGAGCGGCTGCGGTTGCCCTTGGTGCGGTCCAGTGCTTGCATGATGAGCTCGATTTCTAGCTTCTCCAAATCAATGCCGCCTTCTGGAAGGGCAAAACCACTGCGAACACTGCCTTTCTGAGCCTCGGCACGGTTGATGATTTCATGGGGCAAGTTGCTTTCTTCAATCACCCGACCCGCCAGCAAGATGCATAGACGCTCGCACACATTGCGCAATTCGCGCACATTGCCAGGCCATGGGTAGTCCAGCAAGCGGTTAAGCGCACACTTGGACAAAGTGGAAGGCGGCAATTTGTGTGATGCGGCAAAATAATCCATGAAATTGCTCAACAACAAGGGAATGTCGCCTTTGCGCTCGCGCAGCGCGGGAATTTTCAATGGGACGACATTCAATCGATAAAATAAGTCCTTGCGAAATTCACCCCGGCTGATTTTTTCTTCCAGATTGGTGTTGGTCGCCGCAATTACTCGCACATCCACGTGAATGGGTTGTGTGTCCCCAACCGGCTGAATTTCCCCGGTTTCCAAAAAACGTAACAACTTGGCTTGAATCGGCAAAGGCAGCGAATCGACTTCGTCCATGAATAAAGTGCCACCGTCAGCCGCCAACAAGCGACCCGTTTGGTTTGCCACCGCGCCGGTGAATGAACCCCGGCGATGACCAAACAATTCGGACTCGACTAGGGCTTCGGGCAGGGCCGCGCAATTCAAGGTAATGTAAGACTGCTTGGCGCGTGGGCTATGGTTTTGCAGGGCGTTCGCGAGCAATTCCTTGCCCGTGCCTGTCTCCCCGGTAATGAGCACGGTCACATCGGTTCCCGCCACCATTTTCGCGCTTCTAAGCATCGCTTCAAAATTGGGCGAATGCCCAATCATGGCTTTAAACATAGGCTACCCTCCAAAAAAAAACGGCATTTCTGCCGTGAAGACTGCCCGGATAGAATCGCGGGAAATACTTTGCCAGTCCGGCAACACGATCCCGTCCCTGAGCAGGACGGCATCACTCACATTAACCGGACAATAATCCGAGTATTATACACAGGTTTTTAATGTTACGGGAACATTTACTTTAACACTTGGGTTTTATCGTTTGCAGGCGGCGGGTTTGCACCCTGCCCTGACTCGGTATCGTCCAAGGATTCAAATTCGCCTCTCAGCATCCCCATTCCGCAACTCCACAAAATGACACCGGCTTGGTTTGGAGTGAACTCGACAGTCTGTTCGCCTAGGTGCAAGTCAATTTCCAAGCCCAATTTGGGGACAAGGATGGTTCGATTGCATTCCGTCAATTCTTTGACATCAATGACCCAACGTACTGCTGTGCCTTTTCTAATCACAAACTTGGCAGGTTCGTAGCCGTTTTGGGTCACATTCATGTGCAAAACCAGTATTTTCTCGGAACCTACAACATTAGACAGACGGCTTTGTTCCAAGTTCTCGAACCTCCGGCTGATCATCTGTGAGATTGATTCAAAATCGTAACCTGCCCCAGTCAAGACCATGCCACGGTTGAGCATAATCAGCCCCAGGGTCACCACGATCAAACCTGAGGCTTTTAAAATTTTGTCACTGGTGTGGTGGGAAATAAGAGTGGTCAGAAAACCGAAACCCAATAACAAGGGCAATGTTCCCAAACCGAAAAACAGCAAAATCCTTGCGCCTTCCCAAGGGCTGCCCGTGCCTGCGGCCATTACATACATGGCTTGCAGGGGTCCACAAGCAATCATCAGACCATTCAGCATCCCAATGACCATGGGGTTGTGGGGTTTGCGGAATTCGCTATGGACGAACCGGCTCAACCAGCGTGGCATCGGTAGCCCAAACAGGCGAAGATGGGGTAATAAATGCAGCATATTGAGACCGAACACGACCAAAAATACGCCCGCAGCAATGGCTGCGCCGCCTTTCATGGCGGGTGAGAAGCTAATCAGCGACCCGGCGAACCCAAAAATGGCCCCAATTACCGTGTATGAAAGCGTTTTGCCAAATCCATACGCGATATGGGATAGCGCATAGGAATGTTTTCCGCCTATGGCATTGTTAGTCGTGTAGCCGACAATGAAGCTCCCGCACATGCCGACACAGTGGAAACTGGTCAACAAGCCAACGATGAATAACAAGCCAACACTCGCTTGCTGGCCTAGGCTAGGCAAGGACGCAGTGGTCGGTATTTTGGAGCCCACATAAAAAATGGCGATGATGCCAAGGAGACCGAACACTATTCCCAGCAGTTTGCGAATGCCATCCCGCCAAGGTCTGGCTTTTGGCATCATTGCAATTTGGTAGCCTTTTAACTTCAACGCCTCTGAGAATTGGTATTCGTTGCAGCGTTTTTCGTCATAGGTGACAACCACGGTTTCGCTGCCATAGTTGGCCTTGGCTTTGCGGACACCGCGCAAGCGTTTTAATGCCCGCTCAACATTGTTTTCGCAGGTTCCGCAGTGCATCCCTTTAACACGCAGGGTTTGGGTGATGATGCCCATGGATTTAGGAGTTGATAAGAGTTGGTCTTTGAAAAAACAAGATTAGGTTAAGCAAGGCAAAATACGAGTTAGGTTATTAGCAGGCTATGTCATCTTAACTGACTACGTAGACCAACAAAATGAGGTTTCGTTTCCAAACTGAGTTAGGCAAGGGATGTGAAAACGGAGCGTCAAGGCTTGCTTTGATAGTCGGAGAAAATTACGCATGTCAAGGCA
>CAIYXP010000253.1 GCA_903930145.1 uncultured Methylococcaceae bacterium | reverse complement strand
TAAGCAATTTCGGCAACATCGTCAACACTGGTGCTTTAAATAATATACGCGATAATGACAACATTGGTGAGATTCGCAATCAAATAGGCGCTAGTTTCGATAATTCGGGGGATTTGAATACGGCTGGGTTATTTAAAAATGATGGTAGCGTCAATAACCAACCAGATGGCGCATTTACAAACACCGGAATATTTAATAACCACGGTTCCCTCGCCAATCAATTGGATGCCACGGTCAATAATCAGTATGTCTTAGTTAATTATTCCAATTCAATAATGACTAATAAAGGCACTTTCAATAATGCATCTGGTGCTGGCTTATACAATATTTATGGATCTAAATTTACCAATGCAGGTATTTTTAACAACCAAGCCGGTGCAACGCTGGCCAATGGGTCGACCCTAATAAACGACGGACTACTTAACAATGATGGTATCTTAGGCATCGATACCCCGGCAAGCATCGAAGGCAATGGGCAATTTATCCAGAGAGAAGGAAAAACCATCGTCAGTGGCCTACTCCAACAGCCCACGCTAGACATTCAAGGCGGGGTTATCACAGGTGAAGGCACTTTGATGGGCGACGTCATCATCGACCGCGCGGCGAAGCTTGCACCCGGCATAGACAACACCATTGTTGATGGCAGCGAACTTGGCAAGCTCACGGTGGATGGCGGCATTGGTATTAACGGTTCGCTAATGATTGAAATCGCCGGGATCGAAACCGGTTCCTACGATGTGCTGGATGTCATGAATGGGGTAGTGACATTCGGCGTGGGTAGCCTGATCTCCATCAATATAAACAGCCTATTCGCGCCTAGCGGAGGTATGAGTTGGGACTTCCTATTTTCTGACAAGCATTTGCTTGGACTGAACGAGGTAAATTATCAAGTCAGCGGCTTAAGCCCGTCCCTAGCTTTTGTGTTTAATGAAGTGGAGGTAGGCGGACGCTACGCGCTTAAATTTACCGTACCCGAACCCGATAGTTTGTCTTTGTTTGGATTAGGCGGATTATTGCTGATGCGTTGGCGCAGATGCCGTGCGGCTTAAATTGTCAGGTCGTGGGATGGTCAGGCAATGGCGAGCCACACTCCATGCAAAATTTTGCTTGCTCCTCATGGCCTTTTTTTCCACAATCGCCACAAGCTCTTAATGTTTTTTGATCCTCCTGACGCTTGATTTCTTGGTTCAATTCGGCAGAAAAAATGCCGGTGGGTACGGCAATGATCGCATAGCCTATAATCATCACCAGTGCCGACACTGCACGGCCCAAGTCGGTTTTGGGGGTAATGTCACCAAAACCCACCGTCGTCAAAGTCACCACGGCCCAGTAGATGCAGGTGGGTATATTGGTAAAGCCATTGTCCGGGCCTTCAATGAGATACATCGCCGAACCGAAAACCACCAATAGTGTCGAAATCGCAAACAGAAATATTAATATTTTGTGCCGACTGGCCCACAGGGCATTCAATAAAAGATTCGACTGGCGAATAAACTGTACCATCTTCAAAATTCTGAAGATGCGCAAAATTCTCAATATCCTGATGACTTGCAAGTAGTGCGTGCCGGGTACCAGCAGACTGACATAGGTTGGCATTATTGCCAATAAGTCGATCAGCCCATAAAAACTGAAAATGTATTTGAGTGGTTTATGAACACAAAAGATTCTGAGGCTATATTCTATCGTAAAGAGTACGGTAAAAAACCATTCGGCAATGAGCAACTGCTTGCCGTACTGCTGGTTAATCTCCGCGACACTGTCCACAATCACGATGGTCGAACTGACCAGAATGCAGATGATTAAAACAATGTCAAACAGCCGCCCCGCACGGGTATTGGACTGGAAAATGACGGCATATAATGCGTGGCGGAGGGATTCGATTACAATGCCCCTCCATGAAACACCAACTGCCCCATGAACTCATCGCCTTGTTCCAAGCATTCGATGCGGGTGATGCCAGCATTGGCAACCTTAATATGGAATAGGTTGTTCAGGGGTATGTCGAGGATATAGGCGATCACCATGCGAATAACCCCGGCGTGACAAACTAGCAGTAAGTGTTTGCCGGCATGGCGGTTAAGGGTTTCGTTCCAAGCGGTGACGATGCGGTGATGAAAATCGGCCAAACCCTCGGCATCCTCTGGACGATTATTCATAGGGTCGCGGTAAAAACGCTGAAGCAGGCCAGGGTCATAGCAGGAGATTTCATCCCTGGTCTTGCCCTGCCATGCGCCAAAGCCAATCTCCTGAAGCCTAGGATCGATTTCCAATGGTATCCCATGCCGCTCGCTCAGTTCCTCGGCAAACGCCAAGCAGCGGCTCAAGGGAGAACTGACGATGACTTCCCATGGATGATGGTTGCCTACCGCCTTCCGCATTTGCTCCCAGCCAGTGGCGGACAAAGGATCATCCATCTGCCCACGATAACGGCTACCGCCCACTGGTTCGCCATGGCGGATGAGGTCAATCAGAGTGGTGATCCTTTCGTTCGTTATCACGATTTTCTAGCCTTTTCCAAGTCACGCCTAGCCAAGCGGGCCGCTTCGCGAACCCGTTTAGGGGCCGTGCCTCCTATCAAGTCACGGGCTGCCACCGAGCCTTCCAAGGCCAAAACTTCAAAAACATCCGATTCAATGGTGGATGAAAATTTTTGCAACTCAGGCAGGGAAATTTCGGACAGATCGCGCTTGGTTTCGATGCCTAGCCGAACAGCCTTGCCGACAATTTCATGGGCATCGCGGAAAGCCATCCCCTTGCGGACTAGATAATCGGCGAGATCGGTGGCGGTGGCAAACCCCTTTTTGGACGCTTTGAGCATTACCTTTCGGTTGGGGCGGACATGGGGCATCATGTCGGCAAAGGCACGCAGACAATGTTTTAAGGTATCCACAGTGTCGAACAGCGGTTCCTTGTCTTCTTGATTGTCTTTGTTGTAGGCCAGTGGCTGGCTTTTCATCAAGGTCAGCAGGGCAAACAAGTGTCCGAAAACCCTACCAGCCTTGCCACGCACCAATTCGGGGACATCGGGGTTTTTCTTCTGTGGCATGATGGAAGAACCCGTGCAGAATGCATCCGGCAAGTCGACAAAGCCAAACTGGGCGCTAGTCCATAAGATCAGTTCCTCGGAGAAGCGTGACAAATGCATCATGATCAAGCTGGCACAGGATGCAAACTCGATGGCAAAATCGCGGTCGCTGACAGCATCCAAGGAATTGGCGGAGGGATGGCTGAATCCCAACAACTCAGCGGTGAGTGCCCGGTCCAACGGATAACTGGTTCCAGCCAAGGCTGCCGCGCCTAGCGGCATGACATTGACCCGTTTGCGGCAGTCGATTAGCCTTTCGCAGTCACGGTTCAACATTTCGTGCCAAGCCATCATGTGGTGACCGAAAGTGATCGGTTGAGCGACCTGCAAGTGAGTGAAGCCGGGCATGATGGCATCGGCTTCCCGTTCCGCCAGATCGATCAACGCTACTTTCAGGCGAATCAGTTCGTCGGTGATGCTGTCGATTTCAGTGCGCAGGAACAGCCTAATATCGGTGGCCACTTGGTCATTGCGCGAACGGCCAGTGTGCAGCTTTTTGCCGGCGTCGCCAATGCGGTCCGTCAGGCGGGCCTCGATGTTCATGTGCACATCTTCCAGTTCCACCGCCCAATGGAAGTCGCCCCGCTCAATTTCGTCAAGGATTTCCTCCAATCCTTGGATAATGGCCTTGCTTTCTTTCTCTTTGAGTATCCCTATCCGTTCCAACATCTTGGCATGGGCGATGGAGCCCTGTATGTCATAGGGTGCAAGGCGTTTGTCGAAGTCGACCGAAGCGGTGAAAGCTTCCACGAATGCATCAGTTGCCTCGGTAAACCGTCCTGCCCAAGGTTTGTTTTCGCTGCTCATGGGTTCTCCATTCATTTAGTGTATTGACAGCTATTATACTCGCATCCAGTCTCACACTGGAAAGGTACGGAATTCTTTTGTCCATGGCGATAGGCAAGGATCAACGGATTATTCAACGTAGTAAAAAAAAGTGTTTATAATCTGTTAAAATTTCCTTGCCCTATTGGGCTATTTAACAGCGTAAAACAAAAGCACTCACAATTTAAAGAGGAGAAACGCATGTCACTCATTTCGTGGACTAAAGAACAATTTGGCACTAGCGTCACCATTGCTGACGAGCAACACAAAGTTCTGTTTGGTATGCTGAACGACCTACATGATGCAGTACCCAAAGGGGACCGCGCAGCAATCGGAGCCAAACTGGACACATTGGTCAACTATGTTGTTGAGCATTTCGCAGAAGAAGAGCGCCTAATGACTGAAACTGGCTACCCAGGATACGATGCCCATAAGGCGGAACATACCAAGCTGCTGGAAACTTGCGGTGGGGTGGCTGCAAAATTCCATGCAGGCGAGTTGGAGATTACCCAAGACACCACCGCTTTTGTCAAGGATTGGCTAGTTGGCCATATCCCCAACGTCGACAAACACTACGGCCCACATCTGAATAGCAAGGGCATCAATTAGGCCCATTGTATGCTGGCGCGGAAGTTAATTTCCGCGCCAACCTTAAGCATTTATGTCAGTGTGGCAAAACTTGTCGCCCTATCTCACCTTGTTGATTCTTAATCGGCACGCTTACTGAGTTGGGGTTGCCCGAATTCAGTCATTACTTCTTTCACGATAAAGAGATTTGTCATTCATTATTCTATAAAATAGCGAAACGGCAATAGGAAAATTGTCCGATAGACCATCATTGGCGTTTATTCATCATTGCGCCTGTAGTAGCATGGGCAAAAAAAAATTAAGCCGGAAATTCCGGCTGCAACTTTCAACGGCGAATATAGGAATCAACTATGGCTCGGTGTACCCAACTTCCGGCATGGCAAGTCTTGCAAGAACATCAATGGGAAATTGCCCGCCAACATATGCGGGACTTGTTCTCTGCCGACCCCAATCGTTTTGAACGCTATTCGATACGCTTGGACGATTTGTTGTTTGACTATTCCAAGAACCGTATCACTGACAAGACACTTGGGCTTCTGTTCGATCTGGCGCACCAAGCGGGCTTGCAGGAAAAGATCGCGGCCATGTTTAGGGGTGACAGAATCAATAATACAGAAAAACGTGCGGTGCTGCACACCGCCTTGCGCAATCGCTCCAACCGGCCCGTTTTGGTGGACGGGGTCGATGTGATGCCCGGCGTGAATCGCGTATTGCATCAAATGCGGCTGTTCAGCGAAGCCATACGCTCACATGAGTGGCGTGGCTACACGGGCAAGCCCATCAGCAATGTTGTCCACATCGGCATTGGAGGTTCCGATTTGGGCCCTAAGATGGTGGTGAAGGCCTTGACGCCTTATTGCAGGCCCGAATTGAGGGTCCATTTTGTGTCTAATGTGGACGAAGCCGATTTGGTCGAAACCATCAAGAATTTGGATCGGGAAACCACGCTATTCATCGTCGCCTCAAAGACATTCACCACTCAAGAGACCATGACCAATGCTTTGTCAGCCCGTGAGTGGTTCATGGCTGGGGTGGAAAGCAAGGATGCCATTGCCAAGCATTTTGTCGCTGTCTCAACCAACGCCGAGAAGGTGGAGGCTTTTGGCATTGACACCAAGAACATGTTTGAGTTTTGGGATTGGGTGGGCGGTCGGTATTCTTTGTGGTCGGCGATTGGCTTGCCGATTGCCGTGGCTGTCGGCATGGACAATTTCGAGCTACTGTTGGCTGGTGCCCACAAAGTGGACGAGCATTTCCGCACAGAACCTCTGGAGCGCAACATTCCAGTGCTGATGGGCTTGGTTGGCATCTGGTATAACAACTTTTTTGGTGCGCAAACCCAAGCCATTTTGCCTTACGACCAGTATCTTGATTTCCTTGCCGACCATTTGCAACAGGCGGACATGGAAAGCAATGGCAAGAGCGTGGACGTGGAAGGAAAACGCTTGGACTATGACACTGGCCCGGTGATTTTCGGCCAAGCCGGAACCAACGGTCAGCACGCCTTTTACCAATTGATCCATCAAGGCAGCAAATTGGTTCCCTGTGACTTTTTGGCAGCCGCGCAGAGCCATCACCATTTAGGTGGGCATCATGAAGCGCTCCTATCAAACTTCATCGCCCAGACTGAAGCCTTGATGCGTGGCAAAACCACCGAGGAAGCAAGGGCCGAATTGGTTGCAGAAGGGGTGCAGGAAGAATGCTTGGACATGTTAGCCATGGCAAAAACCTTTCCCGGCAACAAACCATCCAATTCATTCCTCTATCAGAGCCTAAACCCTGAGACTTTGGGTGCCTTGATTGCCCTCTACGAGCATAAAGTCTTCGTGCAAGGGGCGATTTGGAACATCAATTCGTTTGATCAGATGGGGGTGGAATTGGGCAAGCAACTCGCCAAAACGGTGCTGAAAGACATGACGGGGGACGAGTTGGTGACGGCACACGACTCATCCACCAACGGCCTGCTCAATTACTACAAATCCTTGCGTTAAGTCATGAACGGACATCTTCAAGTTTTTGCCGATCCTGCTGCCGTGGCCGAAGAGACCGCCCGTCGTTTCGTCGGTATCATGGCGCAGCGACCGGGTGAGCGCTTTAGCTTGGCCTTGTCGGGCGGTTCTACGCCGCAACGGTTTTACCGTCTGATGACCACGTCACCGTGGCGGGAGCAAATCGATTGGGGCAACTTGCATATCTTCCTAGCGGATGAGCGCTTCCTGCCGCTGGACCATCCCGATAGCAATTACCGGATGATACGGGAAACCCTGATCGAACCCCTCGCGGCAGCCGGGGGTGATGTGGTTAGGCTTTCTGTAGGCAATATTCACCCAATGCCTACCGACGGGACAGTGGAAGAAAGTGCCATTCGCTACGAGTCCGAACTAAAGCAATATTTTGGCTACAATCCCCCCTGTTTTGATCTTATTGTGCTTGGCATGGGTCCAGACGGTCATACTGCATCCTTATTCCCCGGTCATACTCATCCGGTGGGGCCATGGGTACTGCCTATGCACAATTCCCCCAAACCCCCGCCCACCCGTCTTTCTCTGAGCTTGGAAGTCATCAATCAAGCCCGACATGTGTTATTTCTCGTCACTGGACATGACAAAGCGGAAGCCCTATCGACAATCCGGCAAGCCAACGAAGAAACTTTGCCAGCCGGAACCGTCCAACTGGATGCTGGCGAATTGCTTTGGCTGGTGGATGAAGCGGCGATGGGTTTGGCAAAAGCTTGAGCGCACTGTTTTCATGTTTGGGAACCTCGAAAAACCGGTTACGTTCATGGTTCGACAAGCTCACCGCGAACGTAACCTATTAATTACAAGTTTACCGTTCGCACTGAGCTTGTCGAAGCGCGGGGTTTTTCGAGGTTCCCGTTTGGGAGGAATAGGCTTCAGTATTCCTTTCAATCTTGAGCAGATTAAAATAAGCTCATCCCGATCTCCCCAAATCCAGAGCTTATTCAATGAGCAAACCAGACATTCGTTGGCAGCAGCGGTTTGAAAACTTCAGAAACGCACTGCGGTCATTGACCGAGGCCGTTGAGTTGTATCGGCAAAGGCCGTTATCCAAGCTTGAAAAGCAAGGCTTAATCAAAGCCTTTGAGTTTACCCATGAACTGGCTTGGAATGTCATCAAAGATTATTTTGAATACCAAGGCAATACCTCAATTATGGGTTCACGCGATGCCACCCGCGAAGCGTTCAAAACAGGATTGATTGTCGATGGCGAAAACTGGATGGATATGATCCGGTGCCGAAATTTAACTTCGTACACTTATAACCAAGAAACTGCCGATGAGATTGTGGAAGATACGGTTAATACCTTTCACGATTTATTTGTACAACTTGAAATGACTTTTACAGAACTTGCCCATGTCATCTAACTTGGACAGAACAGGTTTGTCATCCAAGACCATTGGCAAGATTCACTCAGTATTTTCGCGTTACCCGCACATCGACCAAGCAATCCTCTATGGCTCCCGCGCCAAAGGCACATTCCGCAACGGATCGGATATTGATCTGACGTTGAAAGGCGATAGTTTGACTCACCGGGAATTGGCAAAAATCGAAACGGAACTGGATGATTTGTTGTTGCCTAATACGGTTGATCTTTCCCTATTTCGGCAAATTGACAATCCTAATTTAATTGAGCATATCGGGCGGGTTGGCGTGGTTTTTTATGAACACCGTTAGCGAAGTCCGCAATCAATAGGTCTGGGCAAAGCAAAGATCATCTGGAAATCCGCAACGATACAGCGGTTTGTTGCTGGTAAATTGACAGATCGTCAATTCGGGCGTATTGTCCGCAATTATACCCAGATAATTGGACAACATGACCACTGCACTGCACACTGGGCCAGACCCGGAACAAGCTTGGGAATATCTTACCCAAGCGCGACAACGCTACACGCAAAGCCAAATTGCTCAACGCCTAGGCGTGGACATTCGCACAGTGCGCCGCTGGGAAGTTCGTCAAATCGCGATAAAACCCTATCTTGTACCCGCCTTGCAACAATTGTTGCCATTCGCCTATCCTGATCGACCTCAAGGTTTGTTTGATTTTGTTGATCTGTTTGCCGGCATAGGCGGCGTTCGGCTGGCATTTGAAAAAGTCGGGGGGCGCTGTGTCTTTACCAGCGAATGGGACTCCTACGCGCAAAAGACCTATGCCGAGAATTTTCGCGATGGACACCCGATAGCAGGGGACATTACCCAAATTGACGCAGCCGACATACCCGACCATGATTTGCTGCTGGCTGGCTTTCCTTGCCAACCGTTTTCAATCGCCGGGGTGAGCAAAAAGAATGCGCTCGGCATGGCCCACGGTTTCGCTTGTGAAACGCAAGGCACTTTGTTTTTTGATGTGGCGCGTATCATTCAAACCAAACAGCCCCGCGCCTTTTTGCTGGAAAATGTCAAAAACTTATTGTCACACGACAAAGGCCGCACCTTTGAGGTCATACGCCGGACCCTGACCGATGAACTCGGCTACCACATTCATTGGCGCGTCATTGATGGCGCACATTTCACCCCGCAACACCGCGAACGGATTTTAATCGTCGGCTTCCGCGAACCTGTCGCCTTTGATTTCGATGCCCTGCCGCTGCCGCCGAAAAACGTCCGCAAACTCTCAACTATTCTTCACCGCACCGATGGCTTGGAGCCTGAACTGCCATGGGACGAGGGGCGTTATTTTGATTCAGCACATTTTCGCGTAAACCCAAAATACACCCTGACCGACCACCTTTGGGAATATTTGCAAGCCTATGCGGAAAAACACCGCGCCAAAGGCAACGGCTTTGGCTTTGGTCTGGTTGGGCCTAATGATGTGTCGCGCACTTTATCGGCACGGTATTATAAGGACGGATCGGAGATACTCATAGCCCAAGGCTTAGGCATTAATCCTAGGCGATTAACCCCTAGGGAATGTGCCCGATTAATGGGTTTCCCGGATAGTTTCAGGATACCGGTGTCGGATACGAGGGCTTATAGACAGTTTGGCAATACGGTAGTAGTTAATGTTATAATGCATATAGCTGAGCTAATGCAGCCTATGTTGGAAGTTGATATATTAGAACCTGAATTACCTTTTTTTTATGCCACTGCTTGAGGAATTGAATATGCAGACTCAATCTCGCATTCCTAAATTAAACGAAGTTTCATTTGATGGTGCTTTGATGTGGTTTTCCGAAATGAAATGCAAAGATTTGTTATTTCATCCAGAGGATGATCCGGCTGATATTTTTCTATTTTCAGATGGTTCACGAATGTTTGATCAAATCGAAGTAGAGGATGTTAATCTAATTCTTGAAAGATTGGAATCAACCATCGGACACGAAAATGTTATTAAAGCTGCTTATCCAGTTTTTATGAATGCGTTTGGTTTGAGGCTGGATGCTTAGAAAGTGGTAATTGGTTTTAGGCATTTCTAGGATAGGGCTACCCTTGTTTTCTGATATTAATAGCTTGCTTAGCCGGTTCCGTGGGCTTGGAGTGATTAAAGCGTTCTGTAAACCACTAGCAGAAAACGATAATTCCAAGCAACAGATTTACCTTGGTAGCAGCTTTGATGTTGTACAATTATTTCCATTCAATGAAATTCAAGCAACTGAAAAAGGCAAGGATAGCACATATAAAGCCAAGCTTGACTTTTACTGGGTTAGCGATGAAACATCCAATCCCGAACTTGCTTCAGGAGCGCAATTAATTCTTTATCCTCAATATCCAGAGGTTCGATTATCTGGTTTTCTCAGGGGCTGCAAAACAGCCCCAAACGAATTATTAAGACCTATTCCAAAAGTCCAGCGTCATTTTAATAATGGCCCGGATGGTCGCGTACTTTTTCTTGGAGTAACGAGCAACGGGAAAACTTTTGCTTATCTCAGTCCTGAAAGCGGTGCATTGTCACAAGAATTTCGACAAAAGCAAGAGAAAGAT
>CAIYXP010000252.1 GCA_903930145.1 uncultured Methylococcaceae bacterium | reverse complement strand
TGTTCCTACAGAAAAAACCAAAAAGAAAACAACTAATTTAATCCAACCAAACTTATTGCAGAATCTTATGAAATACTTTATACCTTGAAATAATAGATGAATAATCAATAATGGCAATCCAATATAAATAAATACAAGTTTGAAAAGAGCGACAAAAACTAGCCATAGACCAATAAATCCGGAAAGTAACGGATGAATGGGATTTATCTTTCCAAGAGAAAAGAATATTTGTCTTATGTCATGGGTGGTTGTCATCCATGGTGCAATAGCCCCTAATTTCCAGCCGAAAAACCAAATTGACACATAAAAAACTAATATTATTAGACCGATGATGATAAGATAAATATCTTCAAAATTGTTTTTCCAAATGCTTTTCATACATATTCTGAAAGCATTGTCTTGATTATTTATATGACTGGAAACGGTCAAATATAAGGCTATCATTATAAAATAAAGAGGCATGGCTATAAGTATAACAATACTATAAATAACTATTCCACCACCAAATAAAAATACAATAATAAACATGGCAAAATCCTTCCACGAACCCTCAATAAACACAAATACGATGGCTATAATTATTGGCATTATTATAGATGAATATAATATCCATCCCCAAATATTAGAAGGGTCACGCAGTAAAACAGTGGCTGTTATCATCAGAATAACAGCCGCAAACGCCAAATAGCTAACTGGATTGCCAAGACAAGTAAAATCAGGCAAGCCTATCCATCTGGCATCCCCTAAACTCCACATCCCCCAATACAGCAATCCCGACACTGCCAATAATGACATCACATAGGCAACATAACAAAATGAACCCGCCAGCAGTGCCCACCAATTCCCTAAATTATTAGAGGCACTAGCGGCTTTCCAATAAGTGGGCAGACGTTTTGGAAAATTGCCATTCGCCAAGTCATAGCCTATCTCTGTCGCCATATCAGAACCAATTGCCCGCGAACTGGCTTGGTTGCCGGCAATCAGTAATAAGGCTTGATTGCGAACCCAGTGGATGGGTGAATTGAGCGGTTTCTTTAACGCCTCAATTAGACCGATTGCTGGGACATTCTGGCAAGCCCGCATCATCTTGACTTGAGTAATCGGGTTGCCATGATCCGCCAATAGACTGACGGCTGCTCGAAAAGGCGTCATGAGTTTTTCGCGAACATCGGACATGCCTGAGCCGATTTGATGCAGAATGCGTGAACTGACTTCCACACGATCCGCCAGCACGGTTTGCTGTTGATCGGTGAGAATGATTTCCTGGTTTTCCCGTTTATCATTGGCATTCTTTAGTCCGTCAAGCTCCGCTTGGCAAGCCTCGGTCAGCGATTCCACCGAGTCTACAAAAGTCTGAACAACATCATCCGCATTTCCCATTAAAATCAGGTTCAGCAGGGTTTCTTGCCAGCGTGGCGCGTCGAACTTGTCCAGCCATTCAATCGAAGGGTGGGTTTGATGGATATGCAATGCGGTGAAAAACTCTTGGAAACGATGATGCTGAAAACGGATCAGATGTTCTCCATCATATTTCTCGCGGGACTCTGCCAATACCCCGCAACGCTTGCCAACTTCAATCATTTCTTCAATCCTTGCGCTATCCTGATCCGCTGCGAGCAAATGAACTGGCATGGCTGACCCACGATTGCACTCCGTGGTCAAATAGGCAAATCGCGCCCACGCACTAAATGCTTCTTCCCTTTCTGGGAAACGTGGCTCATCGTCTAGCAATTCCTCGATTTTCCGCTGATAATTGCTTTCGTTGTAATACCGTAGCATCTCCACTCGTGATTTGGGCCAAGCATGCTTGCCTCGCAGATAACCGCAGAGCAGCCAAAGCACAAAGGGATTATTGGCCTCAATTGGCAGTTCCCCTTGGATGATCTGTTTGGTGAGTTCCTTTAATGACAAAAGGTGGCCATCAATCCTCAGCGGAAATTGTTCGATATGCTTATGTAAATATTCAGACACTTGGCGGCTGTCAAATGGCAAAATTACCAGCCGCTGATGCCGAAAACTTGGGCTAAAATCGGTGATGCGACAGGAAAATAGTGATTGAGAGGCTGACAAAGATGCAAAATTACTCAAGGCTACGGTATGTTTATCATAACGTTTGCGGCTCATTTCATCCATGCCATCGAAAAAAATGACCAGACGACCCTCACACTCAAACTGATCGAGATACTGGCTTATGGAAGAATCCACCGAGCATTTCACATAGTGCCATACCTCATGCCTGTCCACTTTTCCGGTGACATAAAATTCCCCCAAACGGACATAAATGGGAATCTTTGGAAAAACCTGTTGAATCTCTCTTTTCGCCAGTAGCAGGATGGATTGTTGCAACGTCATGGTTTTTCCGCTACCGGGTTCCCCTAGGAGTATCAGGGGGTCTTGGGCATGGTCAAGATGCTTGAGGATATTCCGCACCACCCGACTCTGCCGACTCGTAGCGGCAATTTGGGCACTAGCCGAATCGCCGCCATAGGACTGGCCTATGATTTGGATAATTTCTTGTTGGACAGTAGAGATAAACGCATCGCGGTCGATAGCTTGTGCGATCGGGCTTACTGGGGCAAGTGGCTTGCCAGCCAAGGGCAAGTAAGTTTTCTCAAGATACTCATTTTGGATAAGCTCCCAGAGATCACCAAGATAATTGTTGATGTCCGCCAATTCCCGCGGCTTTGATAATAACCCTGTACGGGTCAAAGCCCAATGCAAGCGGGGAAACCAGCGATCAAAATAGTAGCGAAGGCCGGGGGGAGCCGCCACACCAGCATTCAAATTTCGCTGGTAATTCCTTTCTTTTGGATAGGACGGCATTGCCCACGGTGAGATTTCGATGTCTTCTTCACGGCAAGCAGCCAATAGCTCCGTAAATGAATTGTCGGATTCCTCGCAATAATCAATATATGCCAAGCGATTCAGGATTGGAGGAATTTTACATGTTGCCAGTAATATCGGAATGATTCTGTGTTCGGAATTGGAAGGGTCGCTGAACAAAACTGAATTGAGTTCCAACCCTACCCAGTCAGAACCAAAGGCATTGGGAGACATGCACAAAATCAGTTTTCGTGAATTTTCCAAGCCTCTATTCATAGCCTGGGGAAGATCATCCCCCGGTTTGATAATCCATCCATCAAACCAAACCTTTAGGCCCGAATCGCGCAAACGTTCAGCCAGCCTCCGCACACGGGGCTTGTCTATGGAACTGTGGCTTAGAAATACATCATAGAAGAATTGCGGTTCCGTCATATCGCATTTTGTCTTTTCTAAAAGCGTAGATTATGAAGGCACATTAACATATTATGCCTTATGGTTCGAGTGATCCTGACTTTGCTGATAAGAAAATGTAATGCAATTAATCGGATAATTGCTATTGAAAAAAGGCGACAAGCCTTGTAAACCAATGGTATGCGTAAACTTTATTGATAACTGATGTTACGCATTGATGTATAGAGTTGCATTTTGAGATTTTGAAGCTAACACAATACGTTTGTAGCACCGCCTTTAGGCGGAAAATACCGCAGAAGACCGGCTAAAGCCGGGACTACAAACGATTTGTTAACCTACAACAACCTTGCTATGTCAAAATGAGATTTGCTGCCGGCTTACCATGCCGGAATAACTGAAGCTTCCTTATAATGAAGAGCTTAACTCACGCCGCCAAACTCGTTGGCCGGAAACGCAGAAAATCCCCAAACCAGAAGGCGAACACCTGTTTTCGGTCACTGTAGCGGGTAGTGTAGTGCTTTACCTGAGAATTTAACTCCCCCGCTTCTTGAATGATGGATTCCCCTCTCGCACCTTTCAACACCACGGTATAGATCAAGCTTACGCTACTATCCGCCAAGGTGGAAATGACATCCTTCCATTCAAAGTCTGGGCAGGTGATGCAGTATTTGCCTTCATGCCGCACCGCTTCGCCGTCGTCAGGGCTGATGTCCTTCAGGCATTCAATCTCGCACTGGAGGTCTAGCAATTCCATGGGCAGGCAAAAATCGCTACTCATGGTGTCATAGAGCTTGATGTAAATGGTGGCCATGTTGTCACTCCTTCATGTTTTGCTGGTTTTGGATCGTTTGAGCCGCATCGAACCTAAGACAAAAGGGACAATGCGGCTTTGGATTGGCGACCATTATTAAGGCCCAAAACTTAAAGGAGACTTAAGGAAGAATTTTTGACAAAAAAAGGCTGGCATTCCGAGCCAGCCCGTAAAAAATAACGATCATACCGATCAAAACGATATAAAGCGTCATATAGGTTATTGTAGCTTTGTTTTTTCAAAGTTGCTAGAAATTTAATGCAAACTTAATCTTTTTTTGTGGGCAACAGTAAAAACTTACTTGTTTCATGTATTTCGAAATGATTTTTTTTAGATGAAATGAGGGGGATAGTTGAATAAAACGGTGTAACCGACTCGGCATCCAATGCCTAGTCGGCCTTCAGTTGTCATTTTGGGCTTATGTTTGGGTAGAAACCTGTGCGGAAAGGAGGATGTTGTTCTTTGAAGGTGTCGGCATCCTCACTAGGGCAATCGCATTAAGGCTAGAACCTCGTCATTCCGGCATGGATCGCCGGACAAATCGGCAGGATTGCCGATTTGCACAGCTTTGCTGCCCGAAGGGTGAGGGACAGGGATGTCCCTCATGCATCCAGATTGCAGGGATGCCCCAAACCCTCGTTCGTTGGGAGAGTTTGCCGTCCTTGGACGATGGATTTTGGCATCCTTGCCAAAATGACGGCGCTTTAACCACGCTCAAACCCAAGCTATCGCTTCATGCGATTGCCCTAGCATCCTCTCACCGGCATCGCTTTAAATATCCAAGTTGGACACTTCCAACGCATTCTTCTCGATGAAGTCTCGCCTAGGTTCGACTTGATCTCCCATTAAGGTGGTGAAAACTTCGTCAGCGGCAATGGCATCTTCAATCCTGACCTGCAACAGACGGCGGGTGTTGGAGTCCAGCGTGGTTTCCCACAATTGTTCTGGATTCATTTCACCCAAGCCTTTGTAACGCTGGATATGTTGGCCCTTGCGCACTTCCGCCATCATCACGTCGAAAGCATCTTTGAAGTTTTTGACTGGGGTTTTCTTGTCGTCGGTTCCGATTGCCGTGTGTTCGCCAAACAAGCCCTCGACCGTTTTGCCAAATTCGACAATCTTTCCATAGTCATGGGAGAGGAAGAAGGTCGGCGTGACTTCAAAATACTTTTGCACACCGTGGATGCGTTTCATCACCTTGGCGGTGAATTCTCCGGGGCGTTGGGTAAAATCGGTTTCTATCGTGAACATGGCCCCTTTTTCCTTGTATTGCAACAGAATTTCCAACTGTTTGAACCAAGCTTCGCAATGGGCTTGGTCTTGTAGATTGTCTTTCAACAAGGGGGGGAGGTCGATCAGGGTTTCGAGAAAGGTTTGGTCATAGCGGCGGCCATGGCGCTCGATCAAACCGCGAACCTTTAGATGGTCTTGGGCCAGCTTTTCCAAACCTTGGCCCATGATTGGCGGTATTTGTTCATCAATGAAGAGTTTGGTTTTTTCCAAAGCCATTTGCAGTAGAAAATTATCCAATTCCCCGTCGTCTTTGACATAGCTTTCTTGCTTGCCTTTTTTGACCTTATATAACGGTGGTTGCGCGATGTAGATATAGCCGCGCTCGATCAATTCCGGCATTTGCCGATAGAAGAAGGTCAGCAGCAGGGTGCGGATATGCGAACCGTCCACATCGGCGTCAGTCATGATGATGATGCGGTGATAACGCAGCTTGTCCGGGTTGTATTCCTCACGACCTATGCCACAACCTAATGCCGTGATTAAGGTTCCAACTTCCTCGGAAGACAACATGCGGTCAAAGCGGGCGCGCTCGACATTGAGAATTTTGCCCTTAAGCGGCAGAATGGCTTGAGTGCGGCGGTCACGGCCCTGTTTGGCGGACCCGCCGGCGGAGTCGCCCTCGACAATGAACAGTTCGGACAAGGCCGGGTCGCGCTCTTGGCAATCGGCCAGTTTGCCGGGCAGTCCGGCAATGTCCAAGGTAGTCTTGCGGCGGGTCTGTTCCCTCGCTTTGCGGGCGGCCTCTCTCGCACGGGCCGCGTCTATCATCTTGCCGGCGATGATTTTTGCGACGGAGGGGTTTTCCAGCAGAAACTCCTCAAACTTTTCATTCATCGCGCCTTCCACCGCTGGCCTCACCTCCGACGACACCAGCTTGTCTTTGGTCTGCGAGGAGAATTTTGGGTCAGGCACTTTCACCGACAAGATGGCGGTCAAGCCTTCGCGGGCATCGTCACCCGTGGTGGTAACCTTATGCTTTTTCTGCAATCCTTGGGCTTCGATATATTCGTTCAGGGTACGCGTCAACGCGGCACGAAAGCCGGTCAAGTGAGTGCCACCGTCCCGTTGCGGGATGTTGTTGGTATAACAGAAAATATTTTCCTGATAGGAATCATTCCATTGCAATGCCGCTTCAACCACGATGTCATCCCTCTCAGTGACGACATGGAACACCTTGTCAAACAATGGAGTCTTATTTTTATTGAGATGTTCGACAAAAGCGCGGATGCCCCCCTCGAACTCGAAGATGTCTTCGCGGTCGGTGCGCTCATCAAACAACTCGATTCGCACCCCGGAGTTGAGGAAGGAAAGTTCACGCAGGCGTTTGGCTAAGATGTCATAGTTATATTGAATATGGGTGAAGGTTTCGTTGCTAGGCTTGAAGCGAACCTTAGTGCCAGAGCCTTCCGCCGGACCCGCTTCGGCCAAAGCCGCTTGGGGAACCCCATGCCGGTAAAGCTGTTTATAAAGCTTTCCGCCCTTTCGGACCTCCAACTCCAATTCTTCGGACAAGGCGTTGACCACAGAAACACCAACACCGTGCAAGCCGCCGGACACCTTATAAGCATTATCGTCAAATTTGCCGCCGGCATGTAGCACGGTCATGATGACTTCCGCCGCCGAACGGCCTTCTTCTTGGTGTATGTCCACCGGAATGCCACGCCCGTCGTCCGAAACCGTGACCGATTCGTCAGAGTGGATGACGACTTTGACGCTCTTGCAATAACCCGCCAAGGCTTCGTCAATCGAGTTGTCCACCACCTCAAACACCATGTGGTGTAGTCCGGTTCCATCGTCAGTGTCGCCGATGTACATGCCTGGGCGCTTTCTGACCGCGTCCAATCCCTTCAATACTTTGATATTAGTACTATCGTAATCGTCGGAAGCCATATATTCTCTTTACTTTCCTAAAATGAATCAAACCTTTGTAACCCGGCCATCTTCCACATGGAATACGGCTGTTTCCTCCGCCCCCGCTGCTTCAACTAGGCGCGGGTCAGTGGCAGTGATAAAAAATTGCGCTTGGCGCTGGTTCAAAAATCCTAGCAACTTGCTTCGATTGTCACTGTCCAGTTCAGAACCCAAATCATCAATCAAGACACAACCCTTGGCCCCTAGGGATTCTTCCAGCAAATGCGATTGGGCCAGCAATAATGCAAACACCAACAGTTTCATTTGGCCTCGGGACAGGTAATTCTTCGCTGACCGGCCTTCAGCCTTGACCTGAAAATCCCCCTTATGCGGGCCGGAATGGGTATAACCATCCCGCAGGTCTAGTGCTAGGTCAGTGCGCAGCACCTCATCCAAAGGTATTGCGGTGTCCCAACCAGCCACGATGCCAAGTTCGAAGTGCGTTTGGCCTAAAAAATGACCCGCAGCAGCATGGAAATAAGGGCGTAAACGTTCCGCATAAGCGCACCTTGCAGAATCGACTATTGTACCGTATCGGACCAGCTCATGATTCCATATCTCAATGCCTAATCGGGTTCCTGAGCGCAATAAGGCGTTGCGTTGGCTCAATGCACGGGCGTAACCGCGCCAATTGTCCAAAAAACTGGCATCAAGGTGGAATGCACCCCAATCCAGAAACTGCCGCCTCGCTTTTGGCGCACCATCCAACAAGGCACTGCTAGACGGCTGGATCAGCAACACCGGAAAGGCGCGAATCAACTCGGCACTACTGTTCAACCTAGCGCCTGCCAAGGCAATCTCCCTTTTCCGCCTGCCCAACCGGACCCCGATGGCAATGGTAGCCAAACCTTCACCCTCTTTCAGCTTACCAGCCACGGTCAGATCGTCTTGTTGAAAGCGAATCACCTGCCCGGCCTGAGTGGAACGAAACGACCTTGCCCTTCCTAAAATATGAATCGCCTCCAACAGCGAAGTCTTGCCACTACCATTGGAACCTAGAATGAAATTCAACCGGGGGGAAGGAATTAAGTTCAAGGTTTCGATGTTGCGGACATTGGAGGCATCGAGTTTGGCGAGGGTCATGAAAGCGGATGGATTGGGAATAGGGGTTATCAGCTTTGCCATACTTATGGCTGGCTTCGATTTATGCAGATTATTGTATTTTAACACAAGTCAAGTATGACTGTTTGATCAGAACCAAGTTTGCAGCAGCCAAGCAGCAAGATTTTAAGACCTTTTTTTGGAAAAGCAGCACAGTGTTTACTGGAACGACAAATTTTTTTATCAAAACGGAAAAACCTTTTGTAATGCTTATAAATTTAGCTATATTTAGTTATATTATGTGATCAAAATTAACTCAAGCGTGAACATCCATGGCAAAATCAGACAAAAAATCCAAGCCAATCCTTGATGAATTGCTGAAAACACCAACAGGGATCAAGGGTCTGGACGAGATTACCGGCGGCGGCCTGCCGCAAGGCCGCCCGACTCTGGTATGCGGCGGTGCGGGTTGCGGCAAGACTCTCCTCGCCATGGAATTCCTTGTGCACGGGGCGACGCAGTATGGCGAACCCGGCGTTTTCATTTCGTTCGAGGAAAAATCCGAAGATCTGTCGAAAAACTTCGCCTCCTTGGGCTTCGACTTGAACGAGTTGGAGAGCCAGAATAAGCTATCCATCGATTATGTGCATCTGGAACCGAGGGAAATCGCAGAAACTGGTGAATACGATTTGGAAGGACTGTTCATCCGCATCGGCTACGCCATCGACACGATAGGTGCTAAGCGGGTGGCGCTCGACACTATTGAGGCTTTGTTTTCCGGGCTGCCCAACGAGTCCATCCTGCGTTCGGAATTGCGCCGATTGTTCCGCTTTCTGAAAGACAAGGGGGTCACCGCCATCATCACCGGCGAACAAGGGGAGCGAACCTTCACCCGCTTTGGGCTGGAAGAATACGTCGCCGATTGCGTGATTTTCCTCAACCATGTCGTCAGCCAGCAGATTGCAACGCGCCGGCTGCGCATCGTCAAGTACCGGGGTTCCGCCCACGGCACCAACGAATACCCATTTTTGATCGACCGGCAGGGCTTTTCGGTCATGCCGATTTCCTCCATCGGGCTTGACCACCCGGCTTCCACCGAACGCATCGCCACCGGCATCCCTCGGCTGGATGCTATGATGGGCGGCAAAGGCTACTATCGAGGCAGCAGCATCCTCGTCACTGGAACCGCCGGAACGGGGAAATCTAGCATGGCCGCGCATTTTGTCGACGCAGCCTGTAAGCGCGGCGAGCGCTGCCTGTATTTCGCCTTTGAGGAGTCGCAAAACCAGATCATCCGCAACATGCATTCCATCGGCATTGATCTGGGGCAGTGGGTTGACCAAGGCTTGCTTCAATTCCAAAACGCTCGGCCCAGCCTGTATGGCTTGGAAATGCACCTAGTTGTCATGCATAAGGCGATTGACGCACTCAAACCCGGCATCGTCGTCGTCGACCCGATTTCCAACCTCATGGCGGCGGCAACTGAGGCTGAAGTCAAGTCGATGCTATCACGCTTGATTGATTATCTGAAGATGGAGCAAATCACCGCTTTCTGCACCGACCTGACCTCGACCAGCGGCAGCTTGGAGCGAACCGAAGTTGGCATTTCCTCGCTGATGGACACGTGGCTACTCTTGCAAGCCATGGAAGGCAGCGGCGAGCGCAACCGTGGCCTGTACCTCCTCAAGTCACGTGGCATGGCTCATTCCAATCAGGTCAGGGAATTCATCCTCAGCGATGAAGGCGCACAATTGAAGGATGTGTACGTCGGATCCGGCGGCGTGTTAACCGGTTCGGCCCGACTTGGCCAAGAAGCGAAGGACAAGGCGGAATCCTTAGAAGTCAAACTGGAAATCGAACGCAGGCAGCGCGAAATCGAGCGGAAAAAAGCGGCTATCGAAGCGCAAATTTCCGCATTGCACACCCAGTTCGAGAATGAGAGGGATGAATTGGAAAGGCTCATCGCCAAGGAAAAGCAGCGGTGTGAAACGCTGGACTCGGAAAACTTGACCCTAGCCAAGGCGCGGCAAGCTGACGAACTGTCAACCCAGCAAGGCAGCACAGGTAAAACCCGCAAAGGAGACCGTAAATGACGAGCGTAGAAAACCACGGCAAACCCAAAACACCTGAAACCGGCGAGAAAAAATGGATGCTCAGGCTGTATGTAGCCGGGCAGACCCCCAAAGCCCTTACCGCTTTCGCCAATTTAAAAAAGATATGTGAAGAGCATCTGGATGGAAACTACCGGATAGAAGTGATCGACTTGATGGTGAATCCAACCCTAGCCAAAGACGACCAGATTCTGGCCCTACCTACGCTGGTGCGCAAACTCCCCGAACCGGTGAAGAAAATCATCGGCGACCTGTCCAACACCGAGCGGGTATTGGTGGGCTTGGACATTCGACCCATCAACTGAATCTGCACTATTTCGTGAGCAAAATGAGCAAGAAAACAAACGCCGAAAACGAACCGGTTCAGGATGCGAACAAAGTGGCCTTTGATCTGGCGCTGAGCGAATCAAACCAAGAGCATTATGTCCTTAAGCTTTACATCGCAGGCATGACCCCCAATTCGCAACGCGCCATTGAAAATGTGCAAAAGATTTGCGAAGAGCACATGCAAGGGCGCTTTGAGTTGGAAATCATAGACATCTACCAGCAGCCCAACTTCGCCAAAGAAGGGAACATCGTCGCCGTCCCCACGCTGGTCAAGGCACTCCCCCAACCGTTACGTAAATTCATCGGCGACCTGTCGCAAACCGAGAAGATACTGGCTGGGTTAGATTTACGGAAGAAAGTTTAGAGCCTGTGTTATTCAAAGGCGACGACTTTCAAAAGCCGATCTTATGGCGGCGATTTGATACCTTCTCTCAATAACCCAATGCTGTTTAATTAAGTCAGAACGTTAATTATCAATGCCTACCGATAACCGATCACGAGAAGAACTTTTAAGCGAGAACGAGACACTCCGTTTCCGCCTTGAAGAAGCCACAACAACCCTGCAAGCAATTTACAACGGCAAAGTGGATGCCTTGTTTGTCAGCATGCCGGAGGGGGAGCAGATTTTCACGTTGCAGGGAACCGATTACCCCTACCGCATTTTGGTGGAAACTATGAGTGAAGGGGGCCGCTTTCCTCGACACCTACGGTATGATAGTTTACTGTAACCGGCGACTTGCAAACATGTTGCACAGTCCAATGGAAAAGCTCATCGGCAATCCTTTGATTGCTTATGTGGCATCCGAAGGCCAGGTCTCGGTCGCTCAATGGCTAAAAAACCCCGCAACTACAAAAGGGGAACTGATTGAAATCACCCTGAAATCTTCACTTGGAAGTCGCTTGGATGTGATATTTTCCTGCGCCGCCATCGAACTTTCAGGCAAACCGGGAGTAAGCGTGGTTGTCACCGACATCAGTGCTCGCAAGCAGACTGAGATTGAACTGGAATCCGCACGGATCGCCACTGAGTCCGCCAATCGAGCCAATCGCGCCAAGAGTGCCTTCCTAGCCAACATGAGCCATGAAATCCGAACGCCGTTGAACGCGATCCTGGGTTTTGCCTATCTATTGCACGGACAAGCTGGGCAAGCCAATCATAGGGAAAAACTCGATAAGATCATCACATCCGGCAAGCATTTGCTGGGCATCATCAACGACATTCTCGATTTGTCCAAAATTGAGGCAGGGAGGCTTACCATTGCCGAAACCCCACTTCTTCTGCCCGAGGTGATACATCAGATCCACGGAATGTTTGCCGAACAAACCGACAGAAAAGGGCTAAGGCTGATTGTGCAAATCGACCCGTGTTTGGCAGATTTGCCTTTGCTCGGGGATTCACTGCATCTAGGCCAAGTGCTTATCAACCTCCTCGGCAACGCAGTCAAGTTTACCGATCACGGCTGCATCACCTTGCGCGTCAAACTTATTTCAGAACAAAATCAGTTGGTTAAACTACATTTCGAGGTGCAAGACACGGGTATTGGGATTGACAAGGCGCAACAGGATAAATTGTTTGTCGCCTTTGAACAGGCGGAACACTCAACCACCCGCAAGTATGGGGGCACTGGACTGGGGCTGGCGATTTCCAAGGGGATTGTCCATATGATGAACGGTGAAATTGGGGCTGTGAGCCAGTTGGGCGAGGGGAGCACCTTCTGGTTCACTGCCACAATGAAACGGGGTAGCCTTAATGACTTGCGAAGGGGGGATGCCGTTACACTGGTACATCAATTAAGTGGTGGAACACGGATTCTGCTGGTTGAAGACAACGAAATTAACCAAGAAATAGCCAAGGAAATCCTAGAAGATTACGGATACGTTGTTGACATTGCCGACCATGGCGGCGAAGCCGTAGAAAAAGCCAAGAAAGGGCGCTATGACCTGATACTAATGGACATTCAGATGCCCGTCATGGATGGACTCGAAGCGGCACGTGAAATCAGGAAACTGCATGCTTGCCAAAGCATACCCATCCTCGCCATGACCGCCAATGCCTTTATTGAAGACCGCAAAGACTGCGAGGAAGCCGGGATGAACGACTTTATCAGCAAACCTGTGGAGCCGACAGAACTTTACGCCATCCTACTACGCTGGCTATCTTCAGATGGCAATTGAATGGCAACCGACAACCAATCGCGAGAAGAACTCCTAGCTGAAATCGAAACGTTACGTTTCCGCCTTGAAGAAGCCGAAGAAACACTAAAGGCCATTCACAGCGGCGAGGTGGACGTGCTCGTCGTTCCCTCCGCGTCTGGAGGCGAACAAGTTTTCACTTTGAAGGGCTCAGACTACCCCTACCGCGTGTTGGTGGAAACCATGAACGAAGGGGCTGCTTTTCTTAGCCCGGACGGTGTGATCGTTTATTGCAACAGTCAACTAGCAGACATGTTGCAAACCCCCATAGCAAAGCTCATCGGCTCTCCGTTGGCAGCTTATGTCGCCCCTCAAGACCAATCACGGGTGGCTGGCTGGCTTAAAAATTCGATACGGCAGATTGGGCATACTGAAATCGCTCTGAAGACCTCGACGGACAGTCCTCTATCGATATTGGTTTCTCTCACAGAAATTGAACTGGCAGGCAAGCAGGGATTCAGCATGGTGTTCACCGACATCAGCGCCATCAAAGCCGCAGAACGACAGATTGCCATCGCCGCCGAACGCGAGCGGTCCGCGCAGGCCATACATGAGAGCGAAGAACGGCTACGGCTCGCCTTGGATGCATCACAGATGGGCATTTTCGATTGGGACATAATCCACAATCAAATCACTTGGTCGCCAAGGCATCAAGAGCTTTGGGGTTTTGGGCGTGGGGAATTCACTCCCAGTTATGAGGACTTTGCAAGCCGCATTCATCCAGAAGACCGGCCTTTGTTTGAGAACGAGATGGCGAGGTGCATGATTGAACAAATCAATTTCAGTTGCGAATACCGGGTCGTCTGGCCCGATGATAGCCTGCATTGGGTCATGGGTCGCGGTGAATTCGCATACGATGAAAACAGCCAGCCGACAAGAATGCGTGGCACAGTCGTTGAAGTCACCGACCGAAAGACAATTGAAAACTCGTTAAAAGAAAAAGAAGAACGTCTTTCGCTGGCTACCCGTCAAAATGGTGTTGGCATCTGGGACTGGAACCTGCGGACCTTGGAGATGGTGTGGGACGACTCAATGTACTCACTCTACCATATTCGTGCGTTAGATTTCACTGGCGAGGTAGATGCCTGGGAGAAATCATTACACCCGGATGACCGTGAGCGTGGCGAACGGGAAGTGCAGGCTGCACTAACAGGAGAAAAACCTTTCGATACTGAGTTTCGCGTGTGTTGGCCGAATGGCGAGGTTCGCCACATCAAGGCTATTGCAAAAGTATTCCTCGACGAAAATGGAGCGCCCATGCGAATGCTGGGCACTAATATTGACATCACCGACATCAAAAAGGCGGAGGAAGCATTGCGAGAAACGGAAGCCTTGCGGATTGCCTCTCGTTATACCCGCTGCCTGATCGAGGCCAGCTTGGACCCGCTGATCACCATCAACCCGGAAGGGGTAATCACCGATGTCAATGCAGCAACGGAAGCGGTGACAGGATGTTCAAGGGATGCTCTCATCGGCACAAAATTTGATGATTACTTTGCCGACCCCGTAATGGCAAGAGCGAGTTATCAGCAAACATTTGAAAACGGATCGGTACGCGATTTTGCACTGGACATCCGCCATCGTGACGGTCATTTGACCCCGGTTTTGTATAACGCCGCTGTGTATCATGATGAAGCCGGGAACGTGGCAGGCATCTTTGCCGCCGCTCGCGACATGACCGAGCAAAATCATGCGAATGAAATCATTCACGAGCTTTACCAGCGGATCAACTATATCGCCTCCCGCTTACCCGGCGTCATTTACCAATATAAGTTGCGCCCCGATGGAAGTTCCTGCTTCCCCTATGCCAGCGAAGTCATTCGTGACATTTACCGAGTTTCACCAGAAGACGTGCTGGACGATGCGTCTATAGTTTTTGCGAATATTCACCCCGATGACTATGAAGGAATCGTTGCCTCCATCCAACAATCTGCGGCCTCGCTTCAACCTTGGCAATATGAATACCGCGTGCGTTTTGCAGATGGAACCGTCCGCTGGTTATATGGGAACTCAATACCGAATGAAGAAACTGACGGATCGATACTTTGGCATGGTTTTATCACGGACATTACCGAAACCAAGCAAGCTAAACAAGCTTTACAAGAGAGCGAACGGAAATATCGTCTTTCAAGCCAAAGGCTCTCAGAGGTCATTTGGGCAACCAATGTAGGCACTTGGGAATGGCACGTGCCCACTGGCGACTTGCAATTAAATGATCGTTGGGCTGAAATTGCCGGATATAAATTGGACGAACTCGTACCGGTCAGTATAGAGACCTGGTTACGACTTGCACACCCCGCCGACCTCCATCATTCGAATGAACTGCTGGAACGCTGTTTCAATCATGAAGCTGACAGCTATGAGCTTGAAATCCGTATGCGGCACAAGAACGGCACTTGGATTTGGGTCTTGGACCGTGGACGTGTAGTCGAATGGTCGCCCGACGGAAAGCCTGTGCGGATGTCAGGAACTCATCAGGACATCACAGACCGCAAAATGGCCGAAGAGAGGATTCGGGAAAGCGAAAGCCGTTTCCGCAACATGGCTAACGCCGCCCCGGTGCTGATCTGGGTTGCCGGAAACGACAAACTCTGTCATTGGTTCAACCAAGTGTGGTTGGATTTTACGGGCCGCACGATGGAGCAGGAACAAGGCAACGGTTGGGCTGAAGGCGTACACCCCGATGATCTGAACCGATGCATTGAAATCTATGTCACTCATTTTGACCGACGCAAAGGGTTTCAAATGGAATACCGTTTGCGCCGTCATGATGGCGAGTATCGCTGGATTCTCGATCATGGTGTGCCATTGCTAGACGGGCAGGGAAATTTTGCGGGTTACATAGGTTCTTGTATCGATATTACACCCGGCAAAGAATTGACGATCAAATTGAGCAGTGCCCTTGAGGACTTGAACACGCAAACCTCTCGATTGAAAACCCTTTTGGAAACCGCCAGCGATGGCATTCATATCCTAGACATGCAGGGTAACCTAATACAATCCAGTGATTCCTTTGCAACTATGTTGGGTTATACCCATGCAGAAACTGCCAAATTCAATATTTCCAGTTGGGATGCATTGATTTCCAAGGAACAGCAAAATGAAATAATCAAAGGGATATTCAATGAACCGAAACGATTTGAAACTAAGCATCGACGCAAGGATGGCTCGCTGATTGACGTTGAAATCAACGCTAAGGGAGTAATTCTGGAAGGCAAACATTATGTGTATGCTTCATCGCGGGACATCACCGAACGTAAGTGGCTTGAAAATCAACTTTCTGCATCGGCAGCGGAAAACGAAGATCTTTATGAAAATGCACCCTGTGGTTACCACTCTCTGGATAAGGACGGCACATATTTACGCATCAATGCGACAGAACTAGCTTGGCTCGGGTGCAATCGTGAAAAGGTGATTGGCAGGAAGAAACCAACTGATTTTTACACCCCTGCCAGTAAAGAAATATTCGAGATTGCGTATTCCAGTTTCGTTAATTTCGGATATATCAATAATATAGAAGTTGATTTGCTCGGAAACGATGGCAACACTAGACATATCAGCTTGAACGCAACTGCCATCCGGGATACCGATGGTTCCTTCTTGAAAAGTCGGTCAATTTCTTACGATATCACCGAAATCAAGAAAGCCAGAGAAAGGCTAGAACGCTTGATGCATGAGCAACAAGCGATGCTGGACAACGAACTGGTAGGCATTATGAGGTTAAAAGACAGACACATTGTCTGGCTAAACAAAGCAATGGAACATATCTTTGGCTACGCATCAAGCGAGATAAAGGGTCAAACCAGTAGGATTTTATTCGCGGAAAATGCCGACTATGAAAAACTGTGCGAAGCAGCCAACCCCGTCCTTAACTCACAAGGCATTTTTCGGGCTCAACTGGAAATGGTCAGGAAGGACGGCGAAAAACTCTGGATCGATACCAGCGGGGTGCGATTGCCCAATACAAATGATGAATTCCTGTGGATGTTGGCGGACCTCACCCTTATCAAAAAATATCAGGATAAAATCGAGAAAATTGCCTTTCACGACAATCTGACAGGATTGCCCAATCGCCTGCTCATCACCGACCGGATGCATCAAGCCTTGGCGTTCGCCGAACGTTCAAATCAAATGCTGGCGGTAGCCTACCTAGACTTGGATGGCTTTAAACCGGTCAACGACAACTACGGCCATGAGGCAGGGGACAAGCTGCTGATCGAGATTGCCCATCGGCTACAATCTTGCATCCGGGCCAATGATACGGCGGGGCGTTTGGGCGGGGACGAGTTCGTGCTGTTGCTGACAGGTTTGGAGAATGCCAGTGAATACCAACAGGCGCTGCAACGGGTCATCGAAGCCATCCACCAACCGGTGGCGATTGATGATGCACACGAGGCAAGCGTTTCAGCCAGCATTGGCATCGCGTTGTTTCCACAAGACGGCATCGACCCGGATGCCCTACTTCGCCATGCTGATCAAGCCATGTATGTCGCCAAACAGTCGGGAAAGAACCGTTACTCCATGTTCGATGTGAATCAGGACGCTGCGCTGAAGATCGAGCAAGAAAACTTGGCAGACATCCACCGTGCATTCGACCAGCACGAGTTCGTGTTGCTCTATCAGCCCAAGGTCAACCTAAAAACCCGCGCCATCATCGGTGTCGAGGCACTGCTCCGCTGGCAACACCCGCATCGCGGCATGTTGCACCCCGCTGAGTTCTTGCCTACCGTTGAAAACCATGCTTACGGCATTGAACTAGGCGAATGGGTGATCGACACGGCATTCACCCAAATGGCCGAATGGCACGAACAGAATTTTGACATACCTGTCAGTGTGAACATCGCCGCCTATCATTTGCAAGGGGAAGGCTTCGTGCCACGACTACGCGAGCGGTTTGCCGCCCACCCTGCGATCCAGCCCAACCACTTGGAGCTGGAAGTGCTGGAATCTTCCGCTTTGGAGGATGTGAGCAATGCCTCCAAGATCATGCAAGCCTGTTGCGAGATGGGTGTGCATTTCGCCCTTGATGACTTCGGCACCGGTTATTCTTCGTTGACTTACCTCAAGCGCCTGCCCGTGGACACGCTGAAGATCGACCGGAGCTTCGTGCAAGACATGTTAAATAACCCAGAAGATCTTTCCATTGTTGAAGGTGTAATTGGATTGGCCAAATCATTCAATCGTCAAGTGATCGCCGAAGGGGTGGAAACGACAGGCCATGGCGAACGACTGATGGCTCTGGGTTGCGACTTGGCGCAAGGTTACGTCATCGCACAACCGATGCCGGGAGCAGAATTGCCGGAATGGGTTGCTGCCTGGCAGCAACATTCAGCAAGGATATGAAAACGGAGCGTCAAAGCTTGCTTTGACAGGCGAAGC
>CAIYXP010000251.1 GCA_903930145.1 uncultured Methylococcaceae bacterium | reverse complement strand
GTGCAAATCGGCTGTCCTGCCGATTTGTCCTGCATCCCTGCTGGAATGACGGCACTACGGTTTGGCGGGACTTGTGTATGACGATGAGAGCGGGAGCTTGGGAACGAGCAAACCAGTCGCCAGTTACAGACAACATAAAACTGGTGAAAAAGTATAATGACTGGATTGATTCCATTCAGAGTCGTTTGAATGGCGTGACCTAGTATCGGTTATAGTAGGGTTCACCTAACCCGGCATCGTAGCCGAAAAACGACAGCTAACACTTTTTTACTTGGGTTAACAAGCAATAACTCCTTTAGATTTAAGCCTAACAGCGATTGGTATAAACATTGCCTTTTACAAACCGGCTGCCCAGCGATTCTTATTTTGGAAAAATCGTAGGGTGGGCTAGGTGCACATTTCCAAACCTTTCCGTTAATCGCCAAGCTTTAAGCGCACCGTAGCCCACCATTGCCATCCCGCCGCCGGTTTGGTGGGCTACGGCGCACGGAAAGCACCGAGTGAAGTCAAGGCTCCCGGTGTGTGCGCCTAGCCCACCCTACGGTCTCCGGTCTAACAGCGATTGGTATAAACATTGCTTTGTGCAAACCGACTGCTATTTATCACAGGCTTTTTTTGACCTCAACCGGAGTTATTTTATGAATCAATTTGCCCGAATCGCTTGTTTGTTCAGTGCCGCTTGTTTGACCCTGAGTGCTAGCCCCGGATGGGGAGCAGGCGATGGCAACACGGCCACCGGGGTTGGGGCATTGGTCGACAATACTAGTGGTAGCTGGAACACCGCCAACGGTTACTATGCGCTTGCTTCCAACACCACTGGCTACTACAATGCCGCCAACGGGACAGAAGCCCTTCATTTCAATATCACAGGCAACTGGAATGTCGCCAACGGTGGCAAAGCGCTCTATTACAACGCCACTGGCAGTTCTAATGTCGCCAATGGTTTCAGAGCGCTTTATGCCAACACCACCGGCGGCGCCAATGTAGCCACGGGTTTCGACGCGCTTTATTCCAATACCACCGGCAATTTCAATGTCGCCAACGGGCACAGTGCCCTTTCTTCCAACACCACCGGCTACTCCAATGTCGCCAACGGTTCCGGCGCACTTTCTTCCAACACCACCGGCAGCGGCAATGTCGCCAACGGAACCGGTGCACTTCCATCCAACACCACTGGCAGCGGCAATGTCGCCAATGGTGGCCTTGCGCTTAATTCCAATACCACCGGCAATTTCAGTGTCGCCAACGGGCACAGTGCCCTTTATTCCAACACCACGGGCTACTACAATGTCGCCAACGGTGTCAATGCGCTCTATTCCAACACCACCGGCAACTACAATGTCGCCAGCGGTGGCAACGCACTTTATTCCAACACGACTGGCTACTCCAATGTCGCCACGGGTTTCAATGCGCTTTATTCCAATACCACTGGTGGCTGGAATGTCGCCAACGGTGGCAATGCGCTCTATTCCAACACCACCGGCAACTACAATGTCGCCAACGGCGTCAGCGCACTTTATTCCAACGCCGCCGGCAACTCCAATATCGCCTTTGGGGCGGCATCGCTGTTTTCCAACACCACCGGTAACTCCAACAACGCCAACGGTGTCAACGCGCTTTTTGCCAATACCACCGGCAACTACAATCTCGCTTACGGGGGTAGCGCGCTTTATGCCAACACCACCGGCAGTTCCAATGTCGCATACGGGCGTGGTGGGCTGCGGTCTAATACCACTGGCAATACGAATATCGCCGTCGGCGACTTAGCGCTCTCGAATAATAAAACCGGCAATAATAACATCGGCATTGGTAATCAAGCGGGGAATAATGTCATCGGCGGCAGCAATAATATTTATCTGGGTAACTCGGCAACCCTGGACGAGAATGCGACAATACGTTTGGGTGATGTACAAACCAGCACCTACATCGCTGGGGTTTATGCGCAAGCCACCACGAATGCGGCGGCTTCGGTTCCAGTATATATCGACAGCACCGGCAAATTGGGAACCCTGCCTTCCGCGCAGCGTTACAAGGACGACATCCGCGACATGAACGATGCCAGCCGCCGTTTGCTGGAATTGCGCCCGGTGACCTACCATTACAAACTAGCCACCGCCGATGGCAGCAAGCCGTTGGAATATGGGCTGATTGCCGAGGAAGTCGCCAAGGTCTACCCGGAATTGGTCGTGCGCGGCAAAGACGGGCAAATTGAAACCGTGCAATACCACAAGCTCACACCGATGCTGCTTAATGAGGTGCAACGTCTGAACAAGGCATGGCAGATGGAGAAAGACCGCAATCAGGCGCAGGAAACCGCACTCAAAGAAGCGCAAACTAAGGTCAGTGCCCTGGAATCGCGAATGTTCACACAAACCCAAGCCATGGTCGAGATGAAACAGCAAATGGCTTTGGTACAAGCTCAAGCCCAGCGCATGGAAACCCTTGCTGCTCGTTTAGCCAATAATATAGAGGCGAAGGAAACCGTCGGGCATTTGGCGGATGCCGGCAGACCCTAGACTTGGATTGGAAAACGTCTTTGGGCTGGTTCCCAAGCTCCTGCTTGGGAACCCATTTCTTGCTAGCTCCTGCTTGTTCGATGACCGTTCCTTGGTGAAGCTGGAGCTTCAAAGATCGCATTCCCAAGCTGGAGCTTGGGAACGAGCAAAAATTAGAATAGCCCGTCAAATTCCGTCAAACGACAAAATTCCGCCTTTCACCCCCTCCATTCCGGTACAATTGACCGAATTATCCCCGTATCCAACAGAGGTGAGTAGTGAGCATACCGGCCCGTAGACAACAAGAATCCGAACATCTGGAGCGACTGACCAGTTTGGTCGCTGACATCCTCGCCGAGGCAAAGCAGCAGGGGGCAAGCTCGGCTGAGGCGGGTTTGAGCGTGGACCGGGGTCTTTCAGTCAATGTGCGCTTGGGCGAGGTGGAAACCATCGAACATCACCGCAGCCAAGGCTTGGGCGTGACGGTTTACTTCGGCCAACGCAAAGGCACGGCCAGCAGCACCGACTTGAGTGCTCAAGCGGTGCGCGAAACCGTGGCCGCCGCTTGCCGCATCGCCAAAATTGCAGCCGAAGATGAATTTGCCGGCCTTCCCGAGGCCGAATTGTTAGCGAAGGAATTCCCTGACTTGGACTTGTACCATCCTTGGGATGTGGAGGTCGAGGACGCGATCCAATTGGCAAAACGTTGCGAAGATGCAGCGCGTGGCTATCACCCTGACATTTCCAATTCCGAAGGGGCCAATCTAAACACCTATCAAGGCTTGCGGGTGGCGGGTAATAGTTTAGGGTTCCTGCATGGTTATCCTAGCAGTCGGCATAGCATCAGTTGCTCGGTGATAGGCGGAACTGGCGACAATATGCAACGCGATGACTGGTGGACCGTGGCGCGGGACGCTGCCGACATGGAACCCGCCGAGGCAGTGGGGCGGATTGCCGCCGAGCGGGTGATTCGCAGATTAGGGGGTCAGTCTTTGAGCACAAGGCAATGCCCGGTCATTTTTGCCGCCGAGGTGGCAGGCGGGTTGATTGGGCATTTCATCGGTGCGATTCGCGGCGGCAATCTTTATCGCAAATCCTCCTTCCTGCTTGACCAATTGGGCAAGCCGGTTTTTCCAAATTTCATCCACATCCATGAGCAACCGCATCTGCGCAAGGCTTTAGGCAGTGCGCCTTATGACGGCGAGGGCGTTGCCACCCATCCCCATGATCTGATTAAAGACGGTATTTTGGAGGCTTACGTCCTTAGCACTTATTCAGCCCGTAAATTAGGGATGAAAACCACCGGCAATGCTGGTGGTGTGCATAATCTAATCCTCGATCCGGGCGATTCGGACTTAGCGGGTTTGTTGAAAAAAATGGGGACTGGGCTTTTGGTGAACGAATTGATGGGGCAGGGCGTCAATATCGTCACGGGTGATTATTCTCGCGGGGCAGGGGGCTTCTGGGTGGAAAATGGCGAGATTCAATATCCGGTCGAAGAAATCACCATTGCTGGCAATTTGAAGACCATGCTCATGAATATCGTGGCAGTGGGCAATGATGTCGATTTGCGCGGTAATACGAGGACTGGCTCGATCATGATCGAAGAAATGACAGTGGCGGGGAATTGAGGCTGACATTAGTTGCGCCGTCTGTCCATTGTCGGCTAGAATCCCTCAGCCTGTTACATCATAAAACCATAAGAGGAGCAACAGCATGAGCGAACCCGTCATCGCACAAAAATCCCCCTACGCCGTAGAACTTGAACCCGGCAAATATTGGTGGTGCGCCTGTGGGCGTTCAGCCAAACAGCCGTTTTGCGATGGTTCACACAAAGACACAGGAATGAGTCCTGTGCCTTTTGAAGTGGAAGAATCAAAGAAAGTGTGGTTGTGTGGTTGCAAACACGCAAAAACTCAGCCTTTCTGTGACGGTACCCATAGCAAGCTGTAAGCGCTAATTCCCGGCGAATACATTCCAAGTGCTGTTATCGTCGCAACCGTCATTGGATTCTGCATTAACCCGGAACCAAACTTTGCCTTTGGTGACGGGTTCCTTCAAATGCCCTTGGATTAAGAAACTGCCGCTGCGTTCCTGAGTGATTTTGACCTCCACGGGTTCATTGTTTGCCCATACTTTGATGGTGGCCTGATCGGTATTGTCCGACGCGGTGAGCGAGAAATCACTGATTGATGCGACCTTGGCATCTTTGCCGGGGTTTTGATCGAAGAAATGCGGGGGTTCGCAATGGATGATTAGCCCCCCATGATGGCTCACCCTTGGGGCTGCTTGGGGAGTGGATGAAGAAAACGCCAAAACCAGACAAGCCATAGCGGCAATGGTTGGATGGGTCATATGTAAAACCTCTTATTGTATTGTGGTTGAATGGATTAAATCGGCTAACCTTCAAACTTTGCCGAAGAGTCTATAAACTACCTTAAATTCAGGTGGACGGACAGCCCCTTTTCATACAATTAGTTTCAACTCTCTGCCATGCCAAGCAAAACCCATCACCGAACAATCGACATACCGCTGGACGAAATTGAGATTAGCGCGATGCGCGCTCAGGGGGCAGGGGGGCAAAACGTCAATAAAGTGTCCACGGCAGTGCATTTGCGGTTCAATATTCGGACATCCTCTCTCAATGAGAGCCATAAAGACCGACTGTTAGCCTTGAGCGATCAACGGATCACCGACGAGGGTGTGATTGTCATTAAGGCACAACAACACCGCAGTCAGGAAAAGAACCGGCAAGATGCGATTGAGCGTTTGCTCGATCTGGTGCAAAGTGTGGCAAGTCCCCCGCGTTCGCGCAAACCGACCAAACCCAGCTTTGGCTCCAAACAGCGTCGATTGGAAGGCAAATCCCAACGCAGCCAAATCAAGGCTTTGCGCGGAAAGTTGGTTGAATAGAATGGTTCATAGTTGACTGAAAAGCTTGGCATCAATGGTATTCATAGACCTGCATACCCATAGCGTATCACCGACCGCCCAAACCTTCATATTCAATTATGATGCCGCAGTTAATCAAGGTTTTGACGAGACTATCCAATACCAGTCAGTAGGCATCCATCCTTGGTCACTGTCCAAGTTTGAGATCAGTAGTGCATTGACCCGAGTGAAGGAATTGGCCTCCCGGCGAAACGTGATTGCGATTGGGGAATGTGGTCTGGACAGGTTGTCGCAAGGGAGTTTGGGCTTGCAAGAAAAAGTTTTGGTTGAACATTTGAAAATCGCCTCACAGTTGGGAAAGCCTGTGATTATTCATTGCGTCAAGGCCCATAATGAACTGATTCGCATCGCAAAAAGGGAAAAAGTGTCGGTTCCTTTGGTCATTCATGGCTTTGATGGCAACTTGAACATTGCCCAGCAGCTATGGAAAAATGGCTATTATCTGTCCTTTGGCAAAGCCTTGCTGCGTCCCCATTCCAATGCCGCCAATATTCTAAAGGGTTGGCCTTTGGAAAGAATGTTTGTCGAGACGGATGATTCCAAATTACCCATCGAAACCCTATATCAAACGGCAGGGCAAATAGTGAACTTGGAACTCAACGAGATAGCGACAATTATCATGGATAATTTTAATAGGGTATTCCGACCATGAGCGAAGTGGCTTGGCTTTCACGCACAGAGTTATTGATAGGAAGTGAAAAGATAGCCAAATTGCAAGAATCCCATGTGTTGGTGGTTGGCTTGGGCGGTGTTGGGTCCTTTACCGCTGAATTTCTGTGTCGTGCGGGAATTGGCAGGTTGACGATAGTGGATGGCGATGTCATCGAGCCAAGCAATCGCAATCGGCAATTGCCAGCCTTGACCACCACCACCGGGCTAAACAAAGCCGAGGTCATGGCGGAGAGGCTACTTGCCATCAATCCCTTGCTGCAATTGGAGACCATCAAGGAGTTCATCACACCGGAGGGGGCGAGGCGAATGATGGATCATCCGTATGATTATATTGTCGATGCCATCGACAATATTTCATCCAAAGTCAGTTTCTTGCAAACGGCTTACTGGCAAGCTGTGCCATTGGTCAGTTCCATGGGGGCGGGGGGGAAGCTTGATCCCACCCAAATCCAAGTCGTTGACATTGCCAAGACCTACAATTGCCCATTCGCCCAAAATGTGCGGAAACGCCTTAGGGAAGTGAATATTCGAAAAGGCATTAAAACGGTCTTTTCCCCGGAGCCACCCATTGAAAGTTCGCTATTATTGGCAGACGGCGAGTCGGTTAAACGTTCAATTTATGGCACGATCTCTTACTTACCCGCCGCATTTGGCGGGGTGTGCGCATCGGTCGTGCTACGGGATTTGATGGCGTGATTGCGGTTAGTGAAT
>CAIYXP010000250.1 GCA_903930145.1 uncultured Methylococcaceae bacterium | reverse complement strand
ATTATATTCATTACTCCATAGCACTTTATTGTTATTTTTTTTATCAACAAGCCTGAAACTCAAAATCAATTCATTATCAAAAGTACCACTAGGAAGACCTATAAGCCACAGCATGGGGCTAAATACGGATAATCCATAACTTATAATCTTTCCATCATAAGTTGTCGATTTTATGGTACCTTCCAACACAAGATCACCCTCGCTGGCCTTGTTAGTGAAAAATACTTCCTTGAATAAATGTGAATTGTTTAACTCCTCCGCAACCGCCTTGGCAAGGTCTTCATTGGGTTTCCATGACCAAGCACTACTGGTTATGTGCCCTTGAAATCCTTCTGGAATATTAAGCTCCTGCCAGCCAAAAGGCATAAGAGGCACCACATGCAAGGCAAGCTTATCGCTATTATCGCTTATTCTATTATCAAAGAAAGGCGGAACTGCAACCGATTGATTGATGATTGCTTGGCTTCCTGATTCTTGCTCCGACGTATATTGCCATTGTTTGTTGGTGGTGCATCCTGCCAAGAAGATAACCACAAGAAATACTAATGAAACTTTAGTTTTTATATATTTTTTCATCGTTCAACCTTTTTTTAAAATGCAAGGCATTCAACAGAAAACCTAGTTCCTTGAAAGCGATACCGACATTGCGTTGCACAAAGCCCAAACCTTTCATAAGGCGGAACCTGTCCTTAGGTTCCGCCCTACGATTGCGCCTTACCGCGTTGAAAGAGTTTCCGGGACTTCAGGGCGCAGTGGCGGTCGTGACCGCAATGGGGGCAGCGGAAGCCGTCCGGCCACCGTTATTTGAACAGCGCCCCGGCGCATTGCTCCTCGGTGCCGTATTCCCTGAAGAATTCAGCCAAGCCGTACCCTTTCTGGAATTGCACTTTGTTATTGCTCATTGCCTTGACCCCTCTGCATACATGTCCATTAAACTAATGGAGACTGAAAAGCTGCTGAGGGTTGTGGGTAATCAGGTTCATTTTTCAAACCTGAACCAATACCAACTTTTTGTTAATTCTGCATCCAAGTATCCATCGGCAATGAGATGTTTCCCACTCTCCTCACGTAACAAGCGATTCGTGTTCTCGCATCTTATTCTCACCCAATCACCAACCCCTACTGGAAAACGTTTCATATCACAAAGATTGTAAGCCACGCTCATAATATCATGAATATTAAATCTTGCTTCTTTTACTCCTTGCTCATAAAGAGTATATCTACACAGTCTACAACTATCAACATCATACCTGATTTTGCTAATTCCACTATAAAGGTAAAACCTTGAATAATCCCATGGATTACCGTTTGTGTCTTCGTCAGGTAAATTAAAAGGTGTTGGTTTATTTTCGAAACCCAAATAACCAAAAGAGCTCATAACATCTGAACTAACATACCCTTTATTATGGCTTCTTATATTGTAATTATCACAATGCAGAAAACCTATACGATTGAATCTACCGTCCAAGGTCCACATCTCACTAGGGCCATAAGCACAGAGCGGTAGGCTTTTGTAATCACCAATGATGTTATTTTCATCGTCCTTTTTTTCTGTAACGTCAAAAGACAAAGCGAAAGGCAATAGTGTTGAGCCGCAAAGTTTACCCCCGCGATCGATTTCCGGCAAAGTAATATCATATTCCGGTAAATGATTTGAAAGCTCCCAACGTCCCACAGGAATATCCTTAAAACTAAAGCGGATGACGAGGTATTTCATAGTGCGTTCCGGATGGATAAATTTCCTTACAATGTTATTCTTTGTTCCTTCAACTGTCAGGTTACTATTATTAGCCGAGAGAGTCAGTTTAATTTTATTATTAATAAGTTTATTTTGAGCATCTTTTAAGCTAGATAAACATAACTCGTCGGGTGAATTAAGACAGGAAATAAGGCGCACTACCGTGAGGTTTTTTAAGTTTAACATACCACCCACTACAGCATCGGCTCGCCGATATAAAAGGCAACGCTTTTCTAACGATTCTTCATTAATATTAAGTTCCCACCAGCATCCGTCTTTATAATGAGGTACAAGAAGCATTTCCAGTCCATCTAAATAGAGTTCACATTGTTTTCTGATACTTTCTAAATATTCTTCATAGAAGTATTTGAAATGTATTTCCTTATTGGGACTTGTTGTCCAATCAAGATTATTTTTTTCAATAAACAACACTAAGCCCTTTAAATGAATTCCCATCAAATAAATGAAAGAAGACTGATATTTTTTAAAGGCATCGTCAATTTTCATTGATCCATCTGCCACACTATTTGAGAGATCTTTAGCATATAATAGGTATAAAGATTCAAGAGGTGCTTTACCCTCCAAAAATGGCCACAAATGTTTAATTTTTAGTGTTATATCACCCATGTTATCTTTTGTTTGTTTAATAT
>CAIYXP010000249.1 GCA_903930145.1 uncultured Methylococcaceae bacterium | reverse complement strand
TTTATTCAGATAATCCAAATTGCAATATTCAAGAAGTAGCCAAATTCAATGCGAATTGGAACTTACCTTATAAAGCACAAAATAATTTATTTGAAAAGAGAATAAGAGACATATCATTCGATTTGTCTAAAATCAATTTAAAATTTTCACTGATCTACCTTGAAAATAGCGTTCTACGATTAATATTTAATACGGATTTTTCTAAAGTAAGTAAATACTCATTGACTAGAAATGATTTGTTTTCCAACTTGCGTAGTTCGGAAGTTTTGTTATTGCAAACGTGGTTTGATTCCAAGGTCTGGAAGCCTGATGAAATCTCATCTTCAATTTGTGCTGTTGGAAAAATTCAAAGCATTGTGCAAGCAAATGGCAAAACTATATTCATACTTATGCCTATTCCTGACAAAGGTTCTGCTTATTCAGACTACATTAAAAGTCCAGAATTTACATTGTTAAAGGATATATTCCTGCAACTGAAGAATAGTAATGTCCATACTCCAAAATTGGACATCGACATAAAGAAAGCAATTGATAGTGGAGAAAGAGATATATATTTGCCTAATGATACTCATTTCGGATCAAAAGGTTACCAGTTAACAGCCAATGCTTTGCATGAGCTATTGCTTGATTTGGGAGTAAATATTAATTAATTCTTTATGGTTTTTAATATACTTATTATTAATTTTTTCAGATAGTTTACTGACAGTATATGCTTTTTAATTCATATGAGTTTATCTTTATTTTTCTACCTATTTCCCTGTTTGTATTTTTTCAAATAGGTAGATTCAACCAACTTTGGGCGGCTGCTTGGTTAGGTGTGGCTTCGCTATTTTTCTACGGCTGGTGGAATCCAGTATATGTGCTATTGTTGCTTGCTTCAATCACTTTCAATTACTTTACAGGGATTTATCTAGTGAGAGGATTTACAAGGAATGACCAATCACGAAAGTTTCTCATATTATTTTTTGGTGTAGCCTGTAATCTTATTTTATTGGGTTATTTTAAATATTTCAACTTTTTTGTTAATACCCTAAATTCAACGGGTGGCTTTAACTATGAAATTGATACTATTATCCTTCCGCTTGGAATATCATTCTTCACCTTCACCCAAATTGCATTTTTAGTCGATGCTTCAAGGGGTATAGCTAGTGAATCGAATTTTATTCATTATATATTATTTGTCACATACTTTCCCCATCTAATAGCCGGCCCAGTGTTACACCATAAGGAGATGATGCCTCAATTTCAAAACTCAGATATATATCGGTTTAACTATAAATATGTTTCCATAGGTTTGACCATTTTTTTGATTGGACTATTCAAAAAGGTGATGCTGGCTGACGAGATGGTGAAATATGTCAAACCTGTTTTCGAATCCGCCGCTCATGGTAATTCTGTTTCATTCAAAGAAAGTTGGGGTAGCGCATTGTCATATACCTTACAACTATATTTTGATTTTTCTGGATATTCAGATATGGCCATTGGCATCTCCAGAATGTTTGGAATAATGTTGCCTGTAAACTTTAATTCTCCTTATAAATCAGTAAATATAATCGAGTTTTGGCGGTGTTGGCACATGACATTATCCAGATTTCTTCGCGACTACCTATACATACCGCTGGGAGGAAATAGAAAGGGTTCTATTAGACGCTATTCAAACCTGATGATAACTATGATACTTGGCGGAATGTGGCATGGGGCAGGGTGGACTTTTATTGTATGGGGAACGTTGCACGGTGTCTATCTGTTAATTAATAATATCTGGCATTCTTTTAGAAGGTTCATGGGTCACGATATTTCAAAGTCCACATTTTTAGGTAAAATCATTGGTGGTTTTATTACATTCATCGCAGTCGTATTTGCATGGGTGTTTTTTCGAGCAGATAATTTACAAGCAGGTTTATCCATCACTCAATCCATGCTTGGTTTGAATGGATTCGGCTTTAGTGGTCGTTTCCAATTATCAATGATTGCTAAATTATTGGCTATTGCTTGGCTTTTGCCAAATACTCAGCAGTTTATGGCTAAGCATGAGCCGTCATTGCTAAATCACGACAACATCAACACGTACAAACTGGGATGGTTGCAATGGAATCCTACATTTATTTGGTTTGTATTCATTTTTATCATAGCTTCACAATCTTTACTTCAAGGTGATGAGGTGAGTGAATTTCTTTATTTTCAATTTTAAATATGGGCAACTATAAAAAATATACTATCTGGTTGGTTGGATTATTAGCCGCAGAAGTCGCTATAATACTTGCAACATGCCTATACTTGGAGCCGGTACTAGGCGACACAACACGACTGAGTGGTTATTCTGAAAATGATTTTGGGTGGAATCTACCCCAAATAACATTTGAGCAACCCGCCAACCCATTAAAAGAGAAATACGACCAATATTCCGATGTACTTGTTCTGGGTGATTCATTTTCATTCGGTGGCGTGCTTGGAATGATGAATTACCCATGGCAAACCTATCTTACCGCTAATGCCGGTCTCTCTGTCACAACAATTAGTCATTACACTACGAAGACAAACCCACCTAGCTATGATGCTTCGATAATTCCATCTATCGTGAATAGCGAAGAATTTATCAAAAATCCTCCAAAGCTATTTATACTTGAGGTCGTTGAACGCCAACTCAATATATTGCCTAAAATTGAGGGCGATTGTAAGCCCCATAGTAAATCTGATATTTCATTGAATATTACCCGTTTGCCCAAGCCTACAATGATTCCTGAGAAGTTGATTCATCGGTCAAAAGTTCGTCCTTCTCTTGGTCAGCAAATTAATTTCGCAGTAAAGTTTTGGCAAACTTTATTGTTAATCAATGCGGGTGAAAATCAAGCTTATATATTTTCTCTTGCCAAGCCAGAATTATTTTCAAGTAGACGAAATGATACTTTGTTAGTTTATGAAGGGGATGTGAATAAAAAACAATGGAGCAATAATGTTATCGAGGATGCAAAATGCAAATTAATTAATATGCAGAACATGGTTCAGGCAAATGGCAAAACATTGTTTATCGTTATGATAGCCCCTGACAAATTGACATCCTATTCTCCATTTCTAACCGATTCATCAGTGATTAACTACAGTGCGATACCAAAGCTGGCATCTGATCCATTTTTAAATCTACCCCGTTTTGATTTGCCATTACAATCAGCGATCAAGGACGGTAGCATAGATGTGTACTTACCTAATGACACTCACTGGGCAGGTAAGGGGCATCAAATTGTTGCCGATGCATTGATCAAGTATCTTTCTGAATTACCTAACAATTAGATTTTTGTAAATTAGGTTTTAAGCTAAAAAAATCCTGTAATAAATGAATATTGGTTCTTTTCAAATCAATGGGCGTGTGTTCCTAGCCCCCATGGCTGGGGTAACTGACCGACCTTTTCGGATTCTGTGCCGCCAAAATGGGGCAGCCCTTGCTTATTCCGAAATGGTTAGTTCAAATCCAAATCTACAGAATACACGTAAAACCATTTTGAGGAGTGACCATACTGGGGAACCTGAACCTAGAATAATTCAGATTTTAGGTGCTTGTCCACAAACTATGGCCGAAGCGGCGAAATTCAATGTCGCTCAAGGCGCTCAAATCATAGACATAAACATGGGGTGTCCAGCCAAAAAGGTGTGCAATGTTGCAGCCGGCTCTGCGTTGTTGAAAGATGAATTACTGGTAAGAAACATTCTAACAGCGGTAGTCAAGTCAGTGAATGTGCCAGTGACATTAAAAATACGAACAGGTTGGGATCGACTTAATCGTAATGCCTTGAATATTGCGAAGATAGCTGAATCCTGTGGAATACAGGCATTGACTGTTCACGGACGCACTCGTGCCTGTGGCTTTTCTGGAAGCGCCGAATACACTACAATAGCAGATGTAAAGACTGCTGTGAAAATTCCTGTTATTGCAAATGGGGATATCGATAGTCCTGAAAAAGCAAAATTCGTTTTGGACAATACCGGTGCGGATGCTTTGATGATAGGTCGTGCATCCCTTGGAAAGCCTTGGTTATTTGGACAAATCCAGCACTTTCTTAACACGGGTGTCATGCTCCTACCGCCTAACTTAAATGAATTACAAAACATGATGCTCAATCATCTTAATGACTTATATGCTTTCTATGGGGATTATGCGGGTCTACGCATTGCTCGCAAACATATTGGATGGTATGTAAAAAACCTTGATGAAAATTCATTAAGGCTTATCAGTTCCATTTATTCAGCGCAAACTGTGGATCATCAGCTTCGCTTGGTTAAATCCCTATTCACCCCAAACTGACGAAAAAGCTATTTATGAATTCGGATGAAGTGGACAATAAGCTTGATGACTTGTCAATTGGCTCGTTATCGTTTCAGCCTTTGTTATTAAGTGACCATGTCCGTTTGGCGGTGACAGATTACGTCACTCGTCTTGATGGAGAGGAAATTGGCAATCTTTATGGCATGGTTTTAAACGAAGTTGAACGCCCTCTCATTCAAACTGTCTTGGAACTCTGTGGTCAAAATCAGAGCAAGGCTGCTCAAATGCTAGGTTTAAGCAGAAGTACTTTGCGAAAAAAATTGTCTAGCTATAATCAAATTTAACAATAAGCCTATTATTACAGTGAGCTTAGAAACTTAGCAGCCATCCCTTTTATAATGAGTAATAACATGAATAATATTGTATCTCGAGCATTAATAAGTGTGTCCAATAAAACAGGCATTGTTGATTTTGCCCGTTCGCTTTCTCAATTAGGGATTGAAATCCTTTCTTCTGGTGGAACAGCCAAGTTATTGCTCGAAAATGCCATTCCTGCCATTGAAGTTTCCGACTATACAGGCTTCCCGGAAATGATGGATGGTCGCGTTAAAACTCTTCATCCCAAAATTCATGGTGGTATATTAGGCCGTCGAGGAATTGACGAAAATGTGATGGAAGCCCACGGCATTCAACCTATCGATTTAGTTGTGGTAAACCTTTATCCATTTGAAAGTACGGTTGCCAATCCAGATTGTGATTTGGAAACTGCTATTGAAAACATTGACATCGGAGGTCCCGCTCTAATCCGAGCAGCGGCAAAGAATCACAACTCAGTAGGGGTTATCGTCGATTCAACTGACTATAATGAAGTGATCGCTGAGTTGCAAACAAATAATAAATCTTTGACACATGCCACTCGTTTCAAACTTGCAGCTAAAAGCTTTGCACATACCTCAAACTACGATGCTGCTGTTGCAGAATATCTCGTAAAGAGAGTGGAGGATGCGAAGGTGTTTCCTGATCATTTATTATTAAGATACAAACTCGCTCAAAGTATGCGTTATGGTGAGAATCCTCATCAACAAGCTGCATTTTATATCGAGAATAATGTTCCCAAGGGTACGGTTGCGGCGGCACGTCAACTTCAAGGCAAGGAGTTATCTTACAATAATATTGCTGATGCAGACGCAGCTTTGGAATGTGTAAAAAGTTTTGAAAGTTTACCCACATGCGTCATAGTCAAACATGCCAATCCTTGTGGCATAGCCCAAGCAACGACTGTGCTTGAAGCTTATGATCGGGCTTATGCCACAGACCCCACTTCAGCTTTCGGAGGAATTATTGCATTTAATCAAGCTTTAGATGCGGTGACTGCCAAGGCTATTATTGACCGCCAATTTGTCGAAGTGATTATCGCCCCAGGTTTTGCACCCGATGCATTGCAGATTCTTTCAGCCAAGCAAAATGTCCGGGTTTTAGATTGTGGTCAATGGCCTAGTATTGCACCCGCAGCATGGGATTTTAAACGTGTCGTTGGAGGATTGTTGGTTCAAGACCGTGATGACGGGCGCATTACTCGTGCCGACTTACGGATTGTGACCAAGCGTGCGCCAACTGAACAGGAAATCACTGATTTATTGTTTGCCTGGAAAACCTGCAAATTTGTCAAATCCAACGCCATTGTCTACGTTAAGGATAAACAGACCATAGGTATTGGAGCAGGACAGATGAGTCGCGTCTACTCCGCCCGAATTGCAGCTATTAAAGCAGCCGATGAAAACTTGGAGGTCAAAGGTTCAGTAATGGCATCGGATGCTTTCTTCCCGTTCCGGGATGGCATTGATTCTGCGGCTGCCGTAGGTGTGACCGCAGTGATTCAACCGGGTGGTTCGGTGCGTGACGACGAGGTGATTGCTGCCGCTGACGAGCATGATTTGGCGATGGTATTTACTGGTATGAGGCATTTTAGACATTAATACAAAATTGCCTGATGGTGTTTTTGTAAAATCGTCGAATACAAATTTTATCTGCAAAATTAATGAACAGATGCCTTAGGTGAACAGATTCACATTTTCGATTCCAAGCAATTTTTTTAGCTTAGTTTAGGATGCTTAAATGAAACTGAAAAGGTAGAATGTCAAATCCTTTCTCTGACACCGAACTCTGCGTCAAATGTGGATTATGTTTACCGCATTGTCCGACTTATGGAAAAACTTTGGATGAAAGCGAATCACCGCGTGGGCGCTTGAGTTTAATCCAAGCGTGGGCGGCGGGGCAATTGGAAGCCAGCCCTAAGCTTTTAGGCCATATCGATAATTGCCTGTTATGCCGTTCATGCGAGTCGGCTTGCCCGGCCAATGTACCCTATGGTCAGTTAGTGGATAATTTCCGAGTCGCTACGGCTGACAAAATGGTTAAGCCGCTTGTTGACCGTATCAAATTCAAAGCAGTCGATATCACCTTGCAAAGCCCAAAGCTTCAAAGATGGTCTGGATCAATGCGAGAATTGCTGTCGAAGACGGGGGTTTTGCAGGTCATGGGATTGGATGAACTAAGCTCTGGATTGCCTCAACCTTTTAAGCATGGGCAATGGCTTGGTTATCATGCTGCCAAGGAAAAGGAAAACGCCAAGGTTGCTTTGTTTACAGGCTGCACGGCAGAATTAGCCGATGCTGAAACCGTCACTTCCGCTATCCATTTACTTACTCGACTCGGTGTCAGTGTCACCGTTCCGCCCGAACAAGTTTGTTGTGGGGGCATGGCTTTGCATAATGGGGATCGCAATGGTTTCGAAGGCTTGCGAAATCAGAATCAACGGACTTTTGATACAAGTGCATTCGATGCCATTCTGACCCTTGCAAGCGGGTGTGGGGCAGTGTTAAAAGAGTATGATAACTCAGGCTTTGCCACGCAAATAATAGATATTTCCCGATTCCTAGGCGAATTGATTTGGCCGGATAATGTTCACCTTGAAGCTTTGTCTGCCAAGGTTATTGTCCATACCCCATGCTCCTTGAAAAATGTGATGAAATCCGAGATTCACCCTGTCGCCTTATTAAGGCGGATACCGGATTTAGAAGTCGATTTATTAGCAAATGTACCGAATTGTTGTGGTGCGGCAGGTATCTATTTATTGAATCATACTGACATGGCGCAAGCTTTGCGTGAAGACATGTTAGTCAATATCAAAGCCAGCGCGTCCGAGTATGTTGTCACCTCCAATGTAGGATGTGCGATGCATCTGCGGGCAGGGTTAAAGCAATCCGGGTTTGGTCATATACAGGTGCTGCACCCATTGGTGTTGGTGGCGAGACAATTGCGAATGTTTTGATAGCATATTGATCTAGTGCATACCTATTGCAATCATTTTCAAACTATAATAATAAAGGGTT
>CAIYXP010000248.1 GCA_903930145.1 uncultured Methylococcaceae bacterium | reverse complement strand
GGCTTTAATCATGCGGTCATGCTTCTCACCGTCCAGTTTTGTGAATCTTTCGTAAGCCATGGCTTGAATATTGTGATTACAGAGCAAATAAATTATTGTACGATGGTATCGAATACAGAGGAAGCGTTAGGAACAAGTCTAAAGATTGTGCCAGACGTACTTTGGTTAATCTGTGGCTCTCTGTCTGCATCACGGGCAGGCTTTCTTCTAGGTCGCTTTGTAATGCGGTTTTTTCAGAAGGTTCCTGCTCCTGATTTGTGTTATTATCTAATTTATTTTTATGAACTACCTCTTGCCAAAGAGATTCGCTTTCTACCGCCATTTTCTCCCAATTATTGTGAAATTCACTCCATATTACTCTATCAAGATTGCTTGCCCCCCTTAACCCTTTGATGCCGCGAGCTTCCTCTTCTGGATCAATCGAAGTGATATTGTTTAGTTTCATTGCCACGGCACCTGGTGTCCTGCCAATAGCTTTAGCAAGCTCAATAACCTCGGGCGCACGACTATGTTGTCTTCCGAAAGAAATGCGGCAATATAGGTTCATTGCCAAAATTGTTTCTTCCCTGCTCCAAAGTTATCCATTCCTCATGCGTTCATTCTCCAAAATGCCGATAGGTGAAATTATGATGATTGCCAAGGTTGCTCTAGTGCATCCATAGTTAACTCTTCATCTATATCGAAGGCTGTCTCTAAGCAATCAGCATGGCGAGGCTGACTAATTCCATGAAGGCAAGCAAGTTCTCTGAGTACAGGGTTTTGGGTTTGGCGCATAAGATCTATGTCCGACCCATTGAGTGCAAATTGTAAGATGTCCGAATATTTATCTGACGGTATTGAGTGAGTAACAGTAACGCCATTTAAAAAGAAAATACTGAGAGCGTGTAAATTTGATTCTTTCAAATTCTGACTTGTCAATATGCAACTCTTTTCCGCAGCTTTAAGAGGTTGGGCCGTAGCTTGTGCAGCATTGATTCCCAATGCAATTATGCCATCGATATTTCCATTGGAAACCGCCTTCATCACTTCAGCATGAAAATGTAGTTCAGGAATTTCCCTTGCTATAGTAGACAGCAATGCAAGCGTCTCATCGGTCGCAAGATATATTAGGCGTCCAGCGCAGTAGCGTAATTGAGGAATACGACGCTTTCGTTCAAATCCAGTGAGTACGCTAATACTATTTGCTATCTCACGAAAACTTCTTTCACATTCATTTCTTAGATAAATAGCTCGAAGAATTAGGTCATTAATAGTTATGGAATTGATCTTTATGCAAAACCAACGCTTTTGCAATAGATATCTAACCTTATCTATGTAATCACGCTCACGAATGGCGGCGCTATAATTGTGAAAGGGAATGCGGAAACCATTTGTTATAAATTTCCCTCTTGTTTTTGCATAGCTTTCGGGACTAAAAAGAAGTAACCTTTTCAAGTCGGCTATCAAAGTCATCCAAGAATCTGAAATGTTATTTGCTTGGAAATCATCCTTTCCTTTAATCCATTCAAAGGTCGGAATAATCAGGTTTTTTGGTGAATCATCACCGTGTAAATAAAGATTGAATTTATTCTTAAGCCTATCACCAACATTTTTGATTGAAGCCAAGACATCATCTTTGCTTCCTACCAACGTTATATCATCTACATATCGAAAATACTTAACTGGCAAAGCTGTGAACTCAGCATCAATCTCCCTTAGAACAAGATTAGCGATAAAATGACTGAACATTGGCCCAATAAGGATATGAGGTTGTGTGGAACCGCTTGCTCTTCCATGATCGTAAATAAGTCTTTCCCCTAAATTTCGATAATTTTCTGACAGTTTTGTATTGTTGCATTTGTTTTTCCATACACTGGTTGCCAAATTCGCTGTTATGGATGGATAGAAGCTTTTTATGTCTGTATAAGCAACTACACCATTCGGGCATAGGATGCATGCATTTTCGATAGCCTGATGCCTCCCACGAAGCCCATTCATATAGCTTTGATATACACTTTTACGGTCGCTTTTATTTAACGAATAACTGAAAACATATTCTGGATTGTCAAAAGCAATGTGCTTTGCGCATTCATCAAGCAAAGCAATTTCAGCCAAGGCTTCGTTTGGGCCTGGAATGTAAATATTCCTGAGGTTGATCATTCCGTTGTCGCCAAACTCCTTAAAGTGTTGACTAAGAAAATAGGGGGCTTCGGATCGGGTGAGAACTACATCGGTAGCTACTTTTTGCCCCCAAATATCCCTGCGGGTGGCAGAGTTGTTTAGATAATGTCTGAGACCCAGATATGCCAAAACATCATAGTGTCGGTATTGATTCAATGCTCGAATACAGATGTCTTCAGGCTTCATTTTCTAGATCGAATAAGATTGATAGGAATAATTGATAACCTTACACTAGATTTATTACTATCACTAAGAGGTAGCCTAAATTCAGTTGACGTATTAAGAGGCATTGGCTCTAGCTTAGATTCCAGTTTTATTATTACAAATCTACTCCAAAATTCTTTCACTTTTTTAAATATCCAAGGAAATAGGCTTTCTGTCGCACGATTCATATTTGGTTCGATCCATATTGCCATACTATTATCAGTGCTTGATAGATGGCGAAATAGCTCTTCAATTTGCTTTTCAGCATCCTTACGTTTTCTCTCCTTTTCTAAAAACCCGTTGAAGTTTGCAATAATCAATAAGCGCTTGTTATAGTCCATCACTCTTTGAGTGACGCATTGAATCAAGTCTGTATTGCTCAATGAACAAGTAACATCCCATTCCCTGAAAATAGCCTCGACAAAAATTGCTTGGGCTTCTAGCTTTGGTCTGAGTTCTACAAGAATATCTTGCGCGTATTTTCTTGCGGGCTCCGATATTTCAGCGCCAACCATAAAAATATCTAGCGGCATTCTAGGTAAAACTTCATTTCTACGCAATTCAGCGATGTTTGCCAAAAGAGCAAAAGCCGCAGCACCAGCCCCGCAAGGCGCATCCGTCAAGCTAACTTTATTACCGGATAGGATAACAATAATATCATTGGAAATTTCAGCCAACTCATTTTTTGGATCTAATAACGCAAGTTGCGCTCTTGCCGAAGAACCATCAAATGCCTGGGCAAAATGTTCGTCAGTTTTCTCTTGGGTAAGACCTCCAGTAGGAGGGTTTTTTGGATTGCGTGAGTTAGCTAGTTGATTTAGATTATTCCTACTTATCAAAATTCGATAAATTTCCACCATATCCGGGGGAATTCTAAGTAGCTTAATTTTTTCATCCCATAAGCTTATTGGAATTAAATTAGAGGGGATAAGTCGTTTCATAAAAACTGCTTTCGCTGAATATAAAAAATTCACCATGTCTGGTTTAAACAACCACATTATATGGTTTTAAAAAAATTACATATAAGTAGAAAATCGTCGAATTTATAACCGTTCTAAAGCTTAGTTAAAGCTCATGACTATACTCGGTCTGCTCTCAAAACCAGATGTACCCGATGGGCAAACAAACACGCGACGTGCCCGCTCACGGGTATCTTCTGCGAGGTGAGTAAGCTTATCGCGTATTACCACGGGTGGCCGGGCCATCGACTTGCGTATGTCAATCTTCCAGTCGGCATCAGCGCTATTGGAAATGTCCAGTCTAATCCTAGCCAGTCGATAGGCTTCTTCCTTAGTCCAAGGGCGGCCTTTCCCCAGTCCAAGCCAACTCCCGGCAAGTAAAAGACGTTGATTGCGATAGACATAAAATCCTTGTTGGGCTGTCCAGCCATTCGACCCGGCTGCTAGAATGTGTTGGCGTTCATCTAGGCGGTCTTTGTGCGGTAGCACATGGCATTGCACTTCAACTATCCGAGAACCTGAGCCAATGCGTTCAACAGGCGAAGACCATGTAGCTGGGTGGTTAGTTAAAAATGGTTCCCATGATTCGACAGCCCTACCGTTTATATTGATTTGCAGACGTGGCCTGACATCCGAAAGGAAACGATGGAAAACCATGGCAAGATGGTGTTCCACTTGGTCGATTAGGTCGAGAAAATCCTGCTCGTTGAAACCTTGCGTGACTATCCTATCCAGATTTTCCCATAGTACTAGGGTTCCATCGCTATCACCGAATGCTGTCATGTGGGATTCCGAACCTGGCGCTGGCCCCTCCAAAAGATACCATCCGTCGTCTTTACTGTTGGCAAGCACATCAAGATCCCAACGTAGGCAGTTAGATACTCCATCTTTGCGACTAGCAACCGTTAGCCGCCTACATTGTGAGAATGATGCTGTCTTGAGTCCCAAGCCGAAACGCCCCAAGTCGTTAATGCCACGTTCATCAAGTGGGTTTTTATGGCCTAATCGCATAGCTAGTGCCTGACAGAAAACCCGATTTTATTAAAAATTTGGCACCTTCTTCGGCATTCACGATGAGATTTTCGTAAGGGTTGAGAAGCAAATCTCCCCTGCATGGAGGGTTTGTGAGAATGGTTCCTGCCACGGTCGGT
>CAIYXP010000247.1 GCA_903930145.1 uncultured Methylococcaceae bacterium | reverse complement strand
CTGCTTAAGGCTTGGGAATTGATGAGGGATAACCCAAGAAAAGGCTTCGATTTGAACAAAGCCCATGAAGACCCTATTACCGAAGAACTACGTGTGCGTCTGTTAGATGAAGTTTTCAAATATGGTTTAGTTGAAGGGTTTGACCGTCAATTATTTAGATCAATCTCCAGAGAGCCAAAATATTGTGACTATAAAAACGACTGCATAGATAAAATGCCGGATCTAGTCATCGAACTTGTAGATAGAAAAAATGTTTCTTTACCCTCGCAAGATGGATTATTTATTGAATGTAAGCCAGTCGATAAAGCTCACCCTGTTGGGCAGAAATATAGTCATGATGGCCTTATAAGATTTGTTCGTGGCGATTACGCTTGGGCTATGGTGGATGCGATGATGATAGGCTATGTCCGGGAAGGTTACAACATCAACCCAAAACTCGTCGAAGCACTACTGAAATCAAAAACCATCATCACCCTACAGCCTCCAACACCCTGCACCAAATCATCCCCTACTGCTTATTCTGAAGTGACCCACATTACCCGGCATGATCGAAGCTTCGATTATCAAGAATCGGGTGAACAAGCGCCGCCCATAACCATTAGGCATTTTTGGTTGAAACGGGATAAATGATGTTATAGAACTTTTTCATGCCGTCACTCATAAAGATACGCTCATTAATCCGACCAATTTACCATGTCAGACTGGCTTTGCCGGCCCAGATTCCATAAAATCTACTCTCGAATTCACCTGACTAGGGCCAACCGTTGTCAACCCGCATTGAGTCTTACCACATTATGAACGGCAATATGCAAACAGACAGCAAACTGCAAGCCAAGTGTCAGGGTGTTCGCATCGTAAACGGCGGTTTTTTTATGCTCATGGTCGGGCTAGTCATCGCGGTTTACCTAACCCCGCTCGGTGACTGGCTGGCAGACGGTCAATTGATTAAAGCAACTTTGGCCCAATTTGGTTCCGCCGCGCCCTTGGTTTACACCTTGGCGACTGCCCTCTTGGTTGCCGCAGGCGTTCCTCGCCTTGTGTTGTGCTCATTAGGCGGGATGGCCTTTGGCTTCGCTTGGGGTTTAATTTGGTCGCAGATAGGCTCACTCTTGGGTTCTTATGTTATCTTTTTGTTTATACGCTGGCGGGGGATTCATTTCACCCTGCACCACTTTCCGCGCCTGCGCGGATTTTCTGAACGCTTGGAGAATAAAGGTCTGCTGTCCGTGCTGGTATTGAGACAATTACCCTTGAACGGATTCTACAATAATATTTTGCTCGGATTGACCCCGGCAAGTCATGGCGATTTTTTATTGGGTAGCCTGTTGGGCTTTTTACCGTTGGGCATCCCTGCCTGCCTGCTCGGTGCGGGGCTGATACAAGGAAATTGGATCAAGGCTATGCAGTACATCAGCTTTGGCTTCGCCTGTTCGGTCATACTGGGGTTTTTGTTGAACCGTCAACTGAGTCGATTTTCTTCCAAGAGGGATTATGACCCTAATTAATTCGCCGCTTCTATCTTTGACAGCATCTGAAGCAGAGTCGCAAGCATTGGAGAACACGCCATGTGCGGCATAGCCGGCATATTTCTGCATGATGCTGATGTGGATCGCCATCAACTCGATCAGTTGGCTTCCCGCATCTCCCACCGTGGGCCAGACAACACTAAGACGCATCTTGATGGTCGCTTGGGACTTGCCCACACTCGACTATCCATTATTGATTTGGCCGGCGGTGACCAACCGCTGTTCGCCGATGACGGACGGCTGGCCCTGATTGCCAACGGCGAAATCTACAACTTCATTGAATTGCACCAAGATTTGGAAGCTCGCGGGGCGGTGTTTGCCACCCATTCCGATTGTGAGACGATTCTCCATGCTTATCGGCATTATGGAGAAGGTTTCTTGGAAAAGCTAAATGGCATGTTCGCCCTTGCCCTTTACGATAAAGCCGAAGGAAAATTGCTGTTGGCAAGGGACAGGCTAGGCATCAAGCCTTTATTCTTTGCCGAAACAGCGGGGGGTGTCGGTTTTGCCTCCGAACAAAAGGCGCTTTATCCTATCCTGCCCAACGGCCCAGCCATTCAGCCGGATGCATTGATTCAAAGCTTGGAAATCGGTTTCAACACAGGCGCGAATACTATCGTGTCTGGCGTGGAACGCTTGCAACCGGGGGAACTGGCAGTCTTTGAAGCGGGCAAACTGCTATCTCGAAAGCGTTTTTGGTCGCCCTTCAACTTGCCAACCGCACAGACCCGGTATGATGAGTCCATCAATGAATTCGAGACTTTGATGGGGCAAATCATGCTCGAACACATGCGCAGCGATGTGCCATTTGCTCTGTTTCTGTCCGGCGGCGTCGATTCGTCAGTGGTATTGGAATGGTTGCGACGGGAGGAAGGGACACGAGAATTGGCATCCTATACCCTGACGCTAATTGATGCGCCCAACCATGACGATTTGGACGCTGCAAAATCCATCGCCAAACGCTTTGGCCTACGCCATAACATCGTAGAATCTAACCTCCCGACCTTATTCAGTCACCTCCCGTTTGCTGTTTGGGCCGCTGACGATTTCATTGTTGACCATGCCATTTTGCCTACCTCGCTGTTGGCTAGGGAAGCCGCCAAGGATTTCAAAGTCGTGTTCAGCGGCGAAGGCGGGGATGAATTGTTTGCCGGCTATGGACGTTACCGCCGTAGCAAACTTCAACGCTGGTTGGCGAATCTGCGGTCACCGGGTTCCGGGGGCTTCCGCACCCGCGGACAACTCGGCGGCGAGTGGCGCAAGAAGCTGCTATCCAACGCCCTGAGCAAACACCTAGCCGCAGGGCGTCAAGGCTTTACCAATACTTGGCGTTGCACACCGCAGACTTGGAGTGATTTGCAGCGTATGCAATACACAGACATATCCACCGAGCTGCCCGATCAACTCTTGGTAAAGGTGGACCGGATGTTGATGGCCTGGGGTTTGGAAGGCCGTGTTCCGTTATTGGACCACCGTTTAGTTGAATTCGCGTTAAATCTGCCCGATGATCTTAAAGTGCGAGGCAGGGAAGGCAAGCTATTCCTGAAACGTTGGGCGGAGCCCATTTTCGGCAGCGAGCTGATCAGACGGCCAAAACGGGGTTTTTCCGTACATGTGGGTATGTGCTTGCAAGGCGACAATCTGCGCAAACTGGGGCAGATATTGCCCAATCATCCGGCATTTTCTGGCCTTTTCAAAGCATCTGGCATATCGGCGCTGATCCAGCGGCAAGCCTCCGAGCAGGATGTGCCTGAAATCCTCTGGTCACTGCTGCAATTGGCTGTCTGGCATCGCCTGTTTATTGATGGCAATGGTCAGCAACCCGAAATATTCACCGACCCAATAGACTTTATTGCCTAGTACTCACCATGAAAATACCGAAAGAATCACCCCCCATCTCTGTGTTGATGTACCATCAAGTCGGCAAATTCAAATCGCCGAAAACACATCGATCATGCTACTGTGATGTGGGCCGTTTTCGGGCACAGATGTCTTGGTTAAAATATGCCGGGTATCAAGTTATCAGTCTATCAGATGCCTACGACGCACTTTTTGCCGATAAAGTATTGACCCGCCGATCAGTCGTATTAAGCTTTGACGATGCTTATGAAAATTTCGCCGATCATGCACTGCCGATCATGACTGAATATGGCTATCCTTCCGCCTTATTTGCAGTGTCAGGCTTGCTAGGGCAACCTGCCGAGTGGCTGACTGGAGACAGGGAAAAACCTTTACTGCTTTCAACTAGGCGACTGCGTGAACTCCGCAAGTATAATGTTGAAATAGGCTCCCATACGATTAACCATCCTCGGCTCAGCAGCTTGCAACCTGAACAGGTTTTACATGAGGTTTCCGACAGCAGATCGGCATTAGAGAACATACTCGGCGAACCAGTGAAGTTTTTTGCCTATCCTTACGGCGATTACAACCCAAGTGTGCGTGAGGCGGTGGAACGTGCGGGATACCTAGCGGCAGTGACATGTAGTCGTGGAATTGCCAACACTTCACCGAATGCTTTTGAAATTCCTCGCAAAGCCATTTCTTACGGCGACAGCATAGCCGGTTTTTTTTGGAAACTCGCATTTAAAAACAAGCGCAAAGACCGCTATGAATAAATCGCTACCATCCATCCACGTCTTGGGCAGCCACCAGTTCGGCGGGGCCGACCAATTTTTTGTGCGTTTGACCCGCGCTCTGCATGAAGCAGGCCAGCCCGTCACCACGGTCAGTCGAGCCAATAGCCCGGTCAGTCGAGCCATTGCCAACGACGGGATGGACAAAATCCAATTGCCTTTAGCCAATGGTTGGGATGTCTGGTCCATCTGGCGACTAAGAGGCTTGATTAAATCCAGACAACCTTGCATTGTGCAAACCTATATGGGTAGGGCCACCCGACTTACCCGCTTGCCCAAAAAATCCCAAGCCGTTCATGTGGCTCGCTTGGGAGGTTATTACAAGATCGATGGCTATTATCGCCATGCCCATGCGTGGGTCGGCAACACCAAAGGCTTGTGCGATTATTTGATTAAATCCGGCCTACCCGCCAACAGAGTCTTTGAAATTAGTAATTTCGTACCCGAACCCATAGCCACGTCTAAGGAGAATATTCTTGCCCTCAAACGGAACTGGACCATCCCTGAGGATGCCTGGGTGTTGTTCACGCTGGGCAGGCTCATCGACATCAAAGGTTTCGAAGATTTGCTGGAATCTTTAGCACGATTGCCCAAGGAAATTCAGGGTAGGCCAATCATCTTGCTGATTGCGGGTACTGGCCCTTTGGATGCAAAACTGAAAGCCCAAAGCTTACAACTTGGGTTGGAAGACAGGGTGCGCTGGCTGGGCTGGCAAGACCCCCCCGATGCCTTTTATGCCCTCGCCGATGTTTTCGTCTGCCCCTCTCGAAAAGAGACGCTAGGAAACGTGATTTTGGAGGCTTGGAATCACTATCTCCCGGTAGTCAGTACACAAACACCCGGACCCTTGGAATTAATTGATGAGGGACGCACCGGTTTCCTGACCCCCATTCGCGATATTCAAGGCATGGCGGCTAGATTACAAGAAATGTTAACCGCCACAACTGAGCAACGAGCCCGCTTGGGGAATGAGGGCCACGCTTACCTTAACGCGCATTTCGGCAAAGCTGCGATAGTGAATGCTTACCTGGGCCTCTATGACCAGCTATTGACAGAGGCCACCGCTTGAACTTGATCGATTTTCGTCCACGCAATATCCTTATCATCCGACTCAGCGCCATTGGAGACATCATTATGGCATCCGCGCTGATCCCCGCATTGAGCGCAGCCTTTCACGAGGCGCGATTGACTTGGCTAACCGAGGAAATCAACGCCAATTTGCTGCTAGGAAACCCACAATTGGAGCGGGTCATCGTATTGCCACGCCAGCGCTGGAAGCAAATGCGAAAGGATGGGCGATACGTGCAATTTTTCCGCGAATTTTCTGCATTGGTCAATACCTTGCGGCAACCCGGCTTTGACCTTGTGCTAGACATACAAGGTCTACTCAAAAGCGCAATATGGGCCTATCTTTCTGGCAGTAAAACACGAATAGGCTTGGGCTGCCGTGAAGGCAGCCAATGGTTGATGACACAAACCATGGACACCCGCACGGAAACTCCCTATATCGGCGGGGAATATTTGAAATTGGCAACGGCCTTGGGCGAAAATCCTGATCACTTCAAAATGGACATCAGGCCATCCGAGAAAGTGTGCCAAGAAGCCCAAGAATTGCTAAGCCAATCAGGCATTACTGGAAATTTTGTGGTTTTCTGTCCGTTTACCACTCGCCCGCAAAAACACTGGTTCGAGGATCGTTGGGCGGAATTGGCTCAGCGCTTTGCTGATAAACGTGGCTTGCAAGCCATCATGCTGGGTGGGCCCGGCGACCATGAAAGTGCTACCCGGATAGCTGCGAACTCACCGGGCTTGGTCAATTTGGCGGGTAGCACACAATTGATACAATGTGCTGCCATCATTCAACAGGCAGTGTTGCTGGTGGGTGTCGATACCGGCCTAACCCACCTAGGCATTGCCATGGAAACCCCAACTTTGGCATTGTTTGGCTCCACCCGGCCATACTTGGAAACTGGCTTCCAACAGGCCAAAGTGCTCTATGGAGCCTTACCTTGCTCGCCTTGCAAACGGCATCCGACCTGTGATGGTCGCTATGATTGCATGAAGCAACACACGGTGGAAAAAATCTTGGGTGAAACAACAAAACTACTGGAGACGGTCATTTGAAAATTCTGCACGTCGAAATGGGTCGCCATCTTTATGGCGGTGCGCGGCAGGTCGCCTACTTGCTGAATGGTCTGAAAGATCATCCCGGCGAATTCGGCTTAGTGTGTGCGCTGGGGGCAGAGATTGCCGGCGCAATCACCAATCCGGGGGTGAAAATCCATCGCATCAAAACCAAAGGCGATATTGACCTACACTTCATTGGCCGCTTGCGCGAAGTCATCCGGCGTGAAAAACCTGACATGCTTCATATTCATAGCCGACGAGGCGACATGCTGTCTGCCTTGGCGGGTAGGCTGGAAAAATTACCCATGGTGCACAGCCGTCGGGTGGACAACCAACCCAGTTTTTTCGATCTTCACTTTAAATTTCCGCTCTTCGAAAAAATCATTACCATTTCCCGCGGCATCCGAGACGTGCTGCTAGAGGTGGGTGTACCCGATCATAAAGTGATCTGCATTCCCAGTGCGGTTGACACCGTCCGATACAACCCCACAAAAACCAACCACGAAGGTTTTTTGAAAGAATTTGGACTTCCCGGCGATGGGCCTGTTCTGGCAATGATCGCGCAACTCATTCCACGCAAGGGACATACGGTGTTTTTTGAGGCACTGCCCACCATCCTTAAAAAACATCCGCGTACAAGGGTGCTTATTTTTGGTCGTGGCCCTCTGAGGGATGAATTGATGCGCACTGTGCAAAAACAACGCTTGGAGACCTTTGTCCATTTTGAAGGATACCGCACCGATCTCGAACATATCATTCCTCATGTCGATATGGTTGTGCATCCTGCATTCATGGAAGGTTTGGGGGTTGCATTATTGGAAGCCGCCGCTTGCGGGGTACCGATAGTCGCAGGCCGCGCCGGCGGCATCCCGGAAATTGTCCGTGACAAGCTCAACGGATTTCTGGTCAAACCCGGCGACAGCGCAAGCTTGGCAAGGCACATCATTGCGTTGTTGGACGATCCTGACCAATTGCATTTGTTTGGTCGAACCGGACGTGAATTGGTATTGGAAAACTTCTCAATTGATAGAATGGTGAAAGACAATCACCGCGTTTATGTCGACCTATTGGGGGAACTATGAATACAAATCGTCGACGTTTGGCTATATTTGTCGCATTTTCAGGCTCTGGCGGCGTGGAACGGGTCATCCATCATTTATTGCAGGGCTTGTCCGCCCACGATTTGGATGTCGATCTATTGGCAGTGATTGGCAAAAATGGCTGGTTGCCGGAGATTCCTTGGCCAAATGTCCGGGTGATCGACTTGAAAGTCAAACATACTCACTTAGCGTTGCCGGCCCTCATTCGCTATTTGCGCAAAGAACCTCCCGATGTGCTGATGGTCGCCAAGGATCGGGCGATTCGCATTGGCGTGCTGGCACGAAAATTATCCGGGTCCAAGACTCGCTTGGTTGGGCAACTGCATAACAACATTTCGGGCCTGTTGGACACCAAAACACCGTTCCAGCGTTGGCTGAGATGTGCGCCCATGCGCTGGCTGTTTCCCTCCGTTGACCTGATTATCACGGTTTCGGAGGGGGTCATTGAGGACACCATCAAGGTTGCCAACTATCCCCGGGAAAAGCTGGTTGCCATTTCCAGCCCTATCGTCACGCCTGAGGTGTATAGGAAAGGCGATGAACCGGTGGACCACCCATGGCTGAATGACCCAAACATTTGTGTCATCATGGGGGCTGGTCGATTGGCAAAAGAAAAGGACTTTGCCACTCTGATCAAAGCCTTCAAATTAGTCCGGCAGCAGCAAGATTGCAAACTCATCATTATTGGTGAAGGTCCATTGCGCCAAGACTTGGAGCAATTGATTGCCGAGCTCGACCTGAAAGATCAGGTTTCTATGCCGGGATACGCCAAAAACCCTTATGCTTGGATGAAAAAAGCCAAGCTATTTGTTTTGTCCTCGGCTTGGGAAGGCTCTGGAAACGTGCTGATTGAAGCCATGGCGATGGGTGTTCCCGCCGTGTCAACCGACTGTCCATTCGGTCCAAGTGAAACCTTGGCTAATGGCAAATACGGTCAATTGGTTCCGGTTGGTGACCCGGAAGCCATGGCAAAGGCCATCCTAGAAACCTTGTCCAATCCACTCTCGTTGGATCAATTGCTAGAAGCGGTTGCGCCCTTTTCGCTGGAACGTAGTACACAACGCTACTTGGAAGTATTGGGTTTGGCATGATGACAGAAGGAGTTTCGTTACAAAATCACAACACCATTGGCGGTCAGGCCGGCTTGACTAGGCCCGACATTATCGGCGGCATCGGTCTTTCCCTGTTTTTTCTTTTCTTTCAACTGAATGCAACCGTTTCCTATATCGGCTTATTATTGACGGTATTCGTATTCGCTTACCAAGCCAATTTATGGAAACCTCTACTCAAACAAGACCCGGCGGCATTGGGTTACTTGTTGATTATTTTCTATATTCTTGGCTATTGCCTGTGGGCTGAGTTTGCGCTTCCTGAAGCAGCGCAAGACCAAAGGACGGCTTTAATCATTTTATTCCATTGGCTGTTATTTATCCCCGTTGGATGGCAGATTTTCCGGCAAAGGAAGTATATTAATTTATTATTATCCATATTAGCTATCGGTTTGTTGATTCGGATACTCGTCAATTTGAACTGGGCTGAGATTAGCAATGGATTAAGCGCCGAAAGAACAGGTTTTGGCATGGCTGAAACTGTGTTCGCCCCTATTGCCGGCAGCATCGCATTGGGCTTTTTAATGCTTTCGCCTCGCCTGATTAACCATCAACTCGATACTGCAAAATGGCTAAGCATTCTAAAATTTGGCATTGGATTGATTGGGTTTTTCATCATACTCGAATCCTTAGTGCTGTCACAAACGAGAGGAGTATGGCTTGCGGCAGCCTTGGTATTCCCTATCGCCTTATCAATACGATACAAAAAATATTTAACAAACCATCAGTTTTTCACAGGTAAAAGCATAATCGCGATCATCTTGCTCTTAGCCTTTGTTGGTTTGTTTCTCTATCAAAATCATGAAACCATTGTTAAGCGAGTTAATTCTGAACAGATTCAGTCCAAACCTGATGTTGTGCAAAAGACATTGGAAGGTCAACCGGTTCTGATGACGACGAGCGTGGGCTATCGGAAAATTATATGGACTATTGGTTTTCATAAATGGCTGGAAAAGCCTTTTTTTGGATGGGGTCCGGGCAGTACTGAATCATTAATCAACCAAGCAAACAACCCACTCTTGTCTCAATCGGTGACGCTTAAGGATGGCACCAAGGAGACTCTGCATATATACCACTTGCATAATTTGTATCTAGAACTATTAGTGCGCTTCGGGGTAGTGGGCACTTTGATATTTCTCGCCTTGCCGGTATTACTGATTGCGAATGTACGAAAGGCACAAATCAATGGCAGGGTTCCATGGGATTATGCGTGTTTCATCTATGCCGGCTGGGTATTTTTGGCCATAATGGTGTTATTTGATTTCCAATTATTTAAATTTGCTTGGCGTAACTATTGTGTTATATGGGCAGGACTAACCTACGCCGTGCATATTGAAAACCTCTGGGTTGAACAAGCCCAACTAGCTGCCCAGCCTGTTACCGAATATCCAGCCGCACACGCGGAAGAAACTTTAATTGGCTCTCAACGCATGAAAAAACCATCGCCCAAGCATCGAAAAAGCAGCATTGCCATTTACCGCCGACTCATCGGGTATGGAATGCCCTATTGGAAAATATTCGCCGTGTCCGTCGTTTCCATGTCGATCTATGCCATGCTCGGTCCGGCTTTTGCCAAGCTGATCCAGCCTTTGATTGACGGCAGCTTTATCCAAAACGACCCAACATTCCTTCGCAAAGCACCCGGCATTCTGCTTGGCCTTTCCTTGATACGGGGCATTACGGGGTTTTTGGGAGACTATTGTTCCGGTTTGGTGGGCCGTCGCATCATCGCCGACATGCGCAGACAGCTTTTCGACCAATTCTTAAACTTGCCCTGCGAATATTACGACCGGGCATCCTCCGGCGAATTACTTTCCAAACTACTCTACAACACCGAGCAAGTCGCCCAAGCGATGACCGAAGGTGCAGTCAACTTAATCAAGGATGGTTTGAGCATGGTTGGCTTGACCGCCTTAATGATTTACGAAAACGTCCAATTGTCGATGATCTTCCTCGTCGTTGGACCCATATTGGGTGTCAGTGTGCGCAAAATCACCTTGCGCTTCCGCAAAATCTCATCGCGCATCCAAGACTCCATGGGCAGCGTCGGACATGTCACTCAAGAAGTCATTGAGGCTCAGCGCATCGTCAAGGTATTCAACGGCAAGGCTTATGAAACCATCAAATTTGCCAAGGAGAACGAGCATAACCAAAAGCAACAAATGAAATTGATCACCACCAACGCGATGAGTGGCTCGGTGATCCAGTTAATTTACGTCAGCGGTTTTGCAGCCATCCTTTATGTGGTTTCCATTGAGGCTGTCCGCCAAACCATCACACCGGGCAGCTTGATCGCGTTTATTGCCGCAATGGCCATGATGCAAAGCCCCATCAAGCGCTTCACCCAAGCCATAGGCGTCGTACAAAAAGGGGTTGCCGCCAGCGAAAGCATTTTTGAGATGGTAGACATGGAGCGCGAAAAGGACACAGGCCATTTGGAGTTGGACAAAGTTGAGGGTCGAATCGAATACCGTCACGTCAGCCTGGGGTATCGGGACCGCCAAGAAAAGGCGATAGACGACTTGTCGCTCAATGTCCCTGCCGGCAAAACTATCGCGCTTGTTGGGCAATCCGGCAGCGGCAAAACCTCCCTCATTCGCTTATTGCCTAGGTTATACGAAGCGACAGAAGGTCAGATATTGATCGACGGTCACGACATACGCGATTTTACGCTGGAGAATTTACGCAAGCATGTTGCTTATGTTGGGCAAGAAGTCACTTTATTCAACGACACCGTCGCCAACAATATTGCCTATGGTTGCCGCGACCAACTGTCTTTGCAAGAAATCAAAGAAGCCGCCCGAGCAGCCTATGCCTTGGATTTTATTGAGGACTTGCCGCAGGGTTTTGACACTCAGGTTGGGCAACAGGGCATAGTGCTGTCCGGTGGACAACGGCAGCGCATCGCCATCGCCCGCGCCTTGCTGAAAAACGCCCCGATCCTAATTTTGGATGAGGCAACCTCCGCCTTGGATGCCGAATCGGAACGCTACGTCCAAGATGCGCTTGAAGTATTGATGCGTAACCGCACTACGCTAATCGTCGCGCACCGGCTTTCCACCATTCAAAACGCCGATAAGATTTATGTGTTACGTGCAGGCAGTATTTTAGAATCCGGCACTCATGACGAGTTAATGAGCCGTGAATCGTTCTATGCGGAATTGAATCGGATGCAGTTCAATCACATGGCTGATGTTTAGGAGTAATGGGTATGTAAAAACTACCATAGACTAAGTAAATATTGACTTTTAATCTTTGTTTAAAAAATACTTTGTGGTTAATATGCCAAACGATATAAGTTACGCTTTTAAAGATATTCAAATTATCCTATCGACTATTTTTACAGCTACCGGTGCTTTAGTTTTCTACATATCCTCTTTATTGTCTGGTAACAATATATATAGAGATATAGGCGGATTTTGGGCCACCATCACCACATCATTGGTAGGTTTCCTATTGTTTTTATTTTCTCCTTTGAGTTTTATTGTTCTTTTCCCATGGCTCTACGATATAGGACACCTCGACTCTATATATGAAATAAGAAAATTGCATGCTCAGATATTTAATAATGCATTAATTCCTTATTTGCTAGCTTCAATTGGGCTTGGATTGTTATTTGGTGTTTCAAATTCGGTGAAAAGCCGAAAATTTATACTT
>CAIYXP010000246.1 GCA_903930145.1 uncultured Methylococcaceae bacterium | reverse complement strand
GAAAATTATCACCTGAAGAAAAATAGAAAAGCTATATATTGATTATATAATAGGTTTATCATCCAGACAGATCGCATCTTTAGCTAAAAGCTCTGCTAAAGTAGCGGAGCATTAGGTAGCAAATCAAGGCATACTACATGGATTTGTTCAGGTTCAGTGTTGATGATTTTCACAAAGCCAAGCCATTTGCTCGGCTTCCATGATCTACAAAGACCTCTGCAAATCCGCATCAGCACTGTGTATCAACACATACACTGAACATAGCCTACTAAATGGTATGCCTTCGCTATTAGTTGATAATATCAAGACAATTATTTATTTTTGTCGAGCGATCAGAAAAAGTTCCGACCTTTTTGAGAATTGTTGTGTCTGCTCCTAGCCGTTATCGGAAGGTCATTTTTCACTAGATGTCAGTACGGGTCTAACTTCAAATCGAATTTTGCCATTAAAAATCAATGCTTTTGCAAATAAAATCGGTACGACACGGGACATGGATACTTTACCTTTCTAAATCTTTAGTTTTTGGGGTTGTCTCGATCTGAGCGATTACTGCTTGCTCGGCCCCCAATGTCGCTTGGGCGTTTTCGCGCTGAATGGAAAAACGCTCGATCAGCCTAGCCTTGATTTCGTGCCTTTCGGTGTCGATCTTCGGCATAGCGGCCACAAAGCTCTTTATGTCGCCAGACAGGTTCGTGTCGTTCGGATCAGGGGTTTCCTTCAACTCATTCGCGGCACCCAGCCAAGCCCCCCGGATGGTTTTCTGTTGTTGCAGGATCATTTTATCCCAAACCCGTTCAACCGGCGGCTTGCCGTTGATCTCGGCCTTGATCTCTTCGATCATTTCCAATTCTTTTAGAGCCTTGACCTTGGATTTCCTTGGCTTGTGGGTTTTGTCGCCGCGTTCGATATGGCGTATGACCTGGCTCTCTGGCTTCTTCACGATGCCCCGGCTGGCCCTTGGGGTTGCCTCTGCATCAACGCCTTGGTCGCGCATCGCCAAGGCGAAATCATCACGCCATTGTCTGAGGTCGTCTTTCCTTGGGTTAAGCCTGTTGCCATCGTAGCCTAGCATCTTCACGGTCAAGTGAACATGCGGGTGTAGTTCGTCGGTATGCAGCGCAAAAACGTATTCATGGTTTTTGCCGAAAACATCTTTTGCAAAATCCCGCACCGCGTTTTTCACGGATTCAGGCTCCACCCCCTCTGGCATGGATAGAACCATGTGCATGGTGTCCCTTTGGTTCTGGCGGCGTTTGTTGTCTGAAAACTCGCTGCCCCATTCCTTGACCACTTCCTTGATTTCTTCTTGGCTGGAAAAAACCTCTCCACGGTCGTTTTCCAGTTCAACTTTGCCGTTACGGGAATTGTAATCAAGATGGGCTTTGATATGTCCGCCTCCCTTGCCGAATCCGGTAATCTTAACCATCACTTCGGTTGCGCCACGGGAAACCCTGCCAGCGGTCGCACGAAGATTTTTGGTTTTGTTGGCCTTGCGCCGTATATCCTCTAACAGCAACGCTTGCCGGATTTTTTCCTCTGCCCTAATCAGTGACATTGGATTCCAAGCCCCAAGCTTGCTGGCTGGCCCTGACCAAGCCACGGACAAAAGCAATGTTTCTATCCAAATAATTTCTTAGCAAATCCAGATTATCCAGCTTTACCTTGTCCGTGTTGTTTTTAGATTCGTTCAACGCCCTTGCCATCTGGTTGATGTTCCGGCCTATCGCGTTCAACTCTCGGATATTGGCCCTTAGTTCATTCAACTCTTGATCGACCATGACCGATTTCTGCATAAGACTGGACTGTACAAGGGCTGCAATCCATCGGCTTGTTACCATGCCTTTTGCCTTAGCCTTATCCTTGGCAGCGTCCACCAGAAAGCGCGGCAAGCGAATGGTCATCTTTTCATTTACTGCGTTCTCTGCGTCGGGTTCCACTGCTTTCAAAACATCCTCAAGCGCATCGCTATTTTTCTCCTGCGCGAAAAATTCCAAGACAAGCTTCCTAAGCAGTTCCGACTCTGAAAGATTAAGGTGATTTCCATCAAACATTTTCCCCGGCATAGTAAAATTGCCGATCCCTAAAATAACTCAGCCGAGACAGACCTTGCCGCCCGCCGCCGATCCGACCCCGCCATTGAGCTCCTCCCAAGTTGAAGACCTGAAACTGG
>CAIYXP010000245.1 GCA_903930145.1 uncultured Methylococcaceae bacterium | reverse complement strand
CGTTTCCAATATTACATATACTAACGACAGCCTGTTAAAAGCATGGGAGCATTATGCCTGTCCCGTTATTTTGCATGAACTTCTTCGCCTACCCATGCTAGTGCATACGTTTAAGATTGATAACGTGACCGGGAATTGCTGTCGCCTCGCGTAAGTTTTTTACGACTTCATCTAAAGTTTGGCCTTGGGTGACAATTGGCAATTCAATACATTCAGCAATAAAGCCTGAATCTTCGCCGGTATAAATCTGTGCTTTAATGGTGTAGTGCATACAATTCTACTCTATGGAAAGAATGAGTTGTTTCCCCATTGCCTTAGCCGCTTTATCGAGTTGCGTTAAGCTGGGACTTTTAGTTTTATAACCGACGTTTTCAGATTTTTTTGCCCAGCTTAATAAGATTTTGGATTGGATAATAGTTTCTGGCGCAATGAAGAATGCATCAACTGAATGTGATGGCGTAGGAATTTCTTTGCCGCCTTCTAGCATGTCTTCAATAACCAGCGATAAGACTTCTTGGGCATGGGCTTTGCATTCTTCAAGGGTTTCTCCTTGGGTAATGGCATTGTCGAAATCAATAAAATGCACAAAGTAGCCAGAGGGTTGTTGTGGCTCAAAATGGGCGGGATAGCATAAATTCATTTTAGTTTGACTCCGGTTTGTTTTTCCAAGGCGGCGAGTAATCCGGGTTTTATGTCTGCTGTGCCGTGTACAGGGACAGGCACAGTTTTACCGTCTTTTTGCATGAGGTGATGACTACCTTTTACGCGCTTTAAAGTCCATCCTTGTTTTTTGAGTTGGGCAATGATTTGCTTTCCATTCATTGAGTGAAACGCTCTAAAATCTGTTGTAACAATGCAGGTTTAATCATACGGCGCAATACGCGGAGTACCACTATTGCGCCTTACCGTGTTTAGTGCAGGGTTATTCTTCGTGTGTATCTGCAAGAAGCGCATTTTCAAGCTCGCTATTGTTTTCGACGATCTTCGACCGAACATATTGGCGATACTCATCAGGGATATTATGTTCCTTTAGGCCAATGAGAATATGGTTGACATATTCAAGAGATGTCTTGAGACCTGACTTCCGTTTCCTGACAAGGTAGGTGACCGCACTGATGGCTGCGCCATCGTTGGTTATGAGATCAATCGTGGTGCGAAAGTAATTAGTTCCTTCACCCTCAATCGCGTCGAGTGATCTTCTATTCCCCTGTTTTGCAGTGTCTCGGGACAGAAGGAAATCGGGGATGTCATACACAACACCGTAGATACTCCGGCCTGTGTTGGCAGACACTAGATCAGCCGCCGCGCATTTATTCGACGTACTCAATACCGTGAACATCAGGTCAAATGGTTCTTTCGTTCTAGCCACGCAATATTTCTTTGCATCACCTGCTAAACGATCTTTGCCGTTAAGTCGCGCTACGGACATGTTGGATCCGTACTGAAATACTAAAGTCATAGTTGTGTCACCGATGGATAAAAATGCCTAACGCTTTCGTTCAGCGCTCCGTGCCAACCCCGCAAAACCTGAAAACACCAAGCCGCTTTGTAGCACGGGTGCGCTGGAACGGTTTGTTAGTCGAGTATGTTAAATGGGATGCCGGGCAACGATAGAGCCATTGCCGACCTACTTGGCTTTAAGGCCATAATTCTCTTCAAGATAATCTATTACTTCTTCAAGAGCTTCAATGATGTGCAACTGATTTGCCCCAAAAGCGTAATATCCAGTACGCATCCTTTCCAGTGACATGCTGATATCTGTTTTATGGCATTTATCTTTTTCTTGTCCTTTGTCTAAAAATGTAATCGGGTATCGAAATTCGCGTCCGTCGCAATACCGTTCATAGTTTGGCCCCCAATTCTGAATGTTTCCATTATAACAACTGTTTCCAATAATGCTTTCTAGCTTTGCGAGAAGAGCTTTCTTTTCATTTTCTCCCATTTTCTTCATTGGAATATTCAATGGTGTCTGACATTTTGCGCATATTGGTTTTTTATCATTCGAATAGTGTCCTATCCGATTTTTTTGTCCGCATTTTGGGCAAGTGACAATATCGCTCACATCGGTTTCCTTCTCGTTCAATTAAACCTAACGACCCCGTTTAGCCGACCGCGCCTAGGGCAAGCCAGGGCCATAGGATGCGCTGAGACACGAAGCGCATCATCCGCAGATGCGCCTCCTTCGTCGGCACATCCTATGGCCCAGAATTCCTGCCCACCATTTTGTGGTGTGACGAAAAGGATCGTACCCATGCCCACGGCGTTGCTACATAGGCCATCTACTTGATACTTTTTATTAACAATATCCTTAATATAATATCAAACATAAGAGAAAGTTTCCTATCGCTGGTTGTGTAATTTATCGCGTTTCTAACCCCTATGTTGGGAAGAGCGTAAGGTGGTTACAGGTATGTGTTTCGCCGAATGGGGAGGCGACCACCATGCGGCAGAACCCGTCCATGCTTCCCCGCATCACCCTTTCAATAAAATAAAATTGCGCAGCAATTTTATTTTTATTTCTTCACATGCCTCATCATCCTTTTCCTCTTCGCAAGCTGCCTAGGATTGAGTTCGTTTTTCTTGTCTTTATAGGGATTGTCGCCGGTTTTGAATTCCAGCTTGATGGGCGAGCCTTCAATAGCCAAGGCTTTGCGGAAGGCGGCGATGAGATAGCGCTTGTAAGAGGGCGGGACGTTTTCGGTTTGATTGCCATGGATGATGATGGTAGGCGGGTTGTGACCGCCTTGATGGGCATATTTCAGGCGGATGCGGCGACCTTTGACCAAAGGCGGTTGGTGGGTGTCCACGGCGCGTTCCATGATTTCGGTCAGCTTGTTAGGGGTGACGGTTTGCCCGGCAGAACGGTAGATGCGGTCGACTTGCTCCAACAACTTGCCAACCCCGGTTCCATGTAGTGCGGAGAGGTTATGCTTGGAGGCAAAATCGAGGAAGGGTAGTTTGACATCAATCTGGCGTTTGACCGACTCGCGATGCACGGGCGTCAAGCCGTCCCATTTGTTCAGGCCAATAATCAAGCCACGCCCGGTTTCCACCACTTGGCCTAAAAGATTGGCATCTTGGTCGGTGATGCCTTCACTGGCATCAATCATGTAGATTACCACGTGGGCTTTTTCCATGGCTTGCATGGCTTTGATGATGCTAAATTTTTCGATGGCCTCTTCCACCCGCGAGCGCCTGCGTATGCCGGCGGTGTCGATCAAGGTGTATTGCCTGCCATCGCGCTCAAACGGGATGAAGATGCTGTCCCGCGTCGTGCCGGGTTGGTCGAACACTACCACCCGTTCTTCGCCGAGCAGACGATTGACCAAGGTTGATTTGCCGACATTCGGCCTGCCGATGATGGCAACGCGAATGCCGGGGGCGGTTTCGTCTTCTTCAGCCTCGGTTTCCGGTGGCGGTAACAATGCGTAGACTTGTTCGAGCAATTCCGGGATGCCGGTTCCGTGGGACGAGGCTATGCCTATGGGTTGGCCGATCAAGCCCATCCGATAAAATTCCGCAAGGTTGGATTCCGCCTTGGTCAACCCGTCAATTTTATTGGCGACGAGCAGCACCGGCTTGCCGGTTTTGCGTAATTTGCTGGCAATGGATTCGTCGGCAGAGCTTAAACCCGCCCTAGCATCCACCATAAATAGAATGACATCGGCTTCATCAAGCGCGGCCCAGACTTGGCGCATCGCCTGGTCTTCAAGCCCCTCGGCCTGTTCGATGATGCCGCCCGTGTCCACCACGAGGAAGGGCCGCTCACCGCGTCGGACCTGCCCGTATTGTCGGTCACGGGTCAGGCCCGGAAAGTCGGCCACCAAAGCGTTGCGGGTCAGGGTGAGGAAGTTGAACAAGGTCGATTTGCCCACATTGGGGCGGCCAACCAAAGCGACGACAGGTAGCATGATTAATCCAAGGCTAGGGCGGCGAGTTCGCCACCAGTGGTATAGATGTAGACGATATTGTCGAATACAACAGGCGTGGCTTCGATGGGCGTGTCATCCACTTCCAAACGGGCCAGCAACCCACCATCTTCTTGGGACAATACATGGACGTATCCTTCAAAATCACCGACCACCAATTTGTCTTTCACGGGGACAGGAGGGGTCAAGCGGCGTTGGTGCAGTTGTTTTTGCTTCCAAAGGTCGCTGCCATTGCGCATGTCCAAACGCCAGACATCGCTGGATGAGTCGGTTAAGAACAATGAGCGTTTGTTGCCTGTCAAGCCGGAGTGGGAGAAGAGCTTCTCTTGTCGCCATTGCACTTCGCCATCCTTTTGTGAGACGGCGGCAACCCCGCCTTGATAGCCGGACACAAATAAAATATCACCCCTGACCACGGGCGTGGCATTGATGTCCACCAAACGGTCAATCTCGGAGCGTCCCTTTGCCAAGGCGACGACCGCTTCCCATTCGATTTGCCCGTCCTTGATGTGTAGCGCGAGAAGCTTACCACCCCCGTAACCGTCGATGACCAAATCGCCGGCTATTACGGGGCCACCTTTGCTTCTGACTGCCAAAGGCGGCGCCGTGCGGTCATGAGACCATAACGTTGCCCCGGTGGTTTCATCCAAGCCCGTGATGCGGCCATCACTGCCGCGTACAACCACCACACCGTCGGCTATGGCAGGGAGGGCAATGACTTCGCTGGTGACCGAGGCTTTCCATAAGAATGCACCATCCGCTACGGCAAATGCAGCGATTTCGGCATCTTTACTGCCAACAATAATTTTATCTTTGTGAACGACAGGGCCGGAAGAAAGCTTCATTTCGGCTTCGATTTCCCAACGCTTTTCGCCGGTCATGCGATTGCGCGATTGGATCAATCCCTTATGGTCGGCCACATAAACGCTATCCTGAGTGACGGCCGGCACTAAATTAATGCGCTGCCCACCGTAACCGTCCCCGATTTCCTCTTTCCACTTGATGCTAAATGGGACTTTTGACACGAAGTCTTCCGACAGCTCACGCGGAGGTTCGGCGTTGTCCTTGCCAAAGATCGATTCGGACAAGCTGTCATAAGCATCCTTGGCGGCTTCAAGTCCTGCACAACCCGTCAGCATGGAGACAGCGAAAAAAACGAGTAAGAAATATCGTATCACTGGGTAGGGGCCGGGGTGCTTGCCGAATCAACGGCTAGATTATTGATTTTAAGATCAAGCAAGGGGGCGGTTTCGCCCTTTTCCTTAGCCAGTTCATAAGCGGCTTGGGCTTCGCTGGTTCGATCCAGTGCGGCATAAGCATCGCCCTTGAGTTCTTCGTACAGGCCCTCGTATTTACCCATGTCGCGGGGTTTCAGAGGGTCGAATAACTTGAGCGCCGCATCGTTTTCACCTAGGGCTAACAAGATTTCACCGAGTCTAAGCCTCGCCAAGTGTTTGATGTCGCTGTCTTTGCTGGCAGCCAGCAAATCACTGAGAATTTTTTTCGCACCAGCCAAGTCGCCCGCATCGGTTTTCAGCTTGGCACTGAACAGGGTGGCGTAAGTGGCGTAGGTGCTGCCTTGGTAATGCTCGACGATGCGCTCGCTGAGCTTCAAAGCGGGTTCCGCTTGCTTGGCTTCAACCGCCTTAAGCAGTTGTTGGTAAAGCCCGGAAGCCTCCTCCGCTTTATGTTTTTGAGTGCTTTGCCAGATATTCCAACCCGTGAGGACAGCGAAACCCAAGACCAGCCCCCACAACACCGAACTGGAGTTGGCTTGCCACCATTTTTTTAGCGCTTCGACGCGCTCTTCTTCGGATAAATAATCGTCCATTCGATGCCTCTTTAGATTAATGATTGAAGATAGGGTATCAGTTCGGAGTGTTTTAAGGTGATCTGATCACCCTCTTTGCGTAGGTTCTTGACGCCGATAGTCGAGTCTCTTGCCTCGTCCTCGCCTAGAATCAGAGCCAATTTAGCACCGCTTTTATCAGCTCGCTTGAACTGGCTTTTAAAACTGCCGCCATCACAATGGACGACTAGCCGAAGTTGTGGCATTGCATCCCGAAGTTGCTCCGCCAGCAAACCACCAACGTGTTCGGCTTGGCTCCCAACGCGAATGAAATAGGCATGGGGGCAAACGGCCTCATCAAAGCGTGCAGGATCGTCGATCAGATCAATCAATCGCTCCACGCCCAATGCGAAACCGATGGCATGGGAGGCTTTGCCACCCAACTGTGCGATCAGGCCATCATAGCGGCCCCCTGCGCAAACAGTGCCTTGGGCACCCAATTCTGTGGTGACCCACTCGAATACCGTGCGGGAATAGTAATCTAAACCTCTTACCAATCGGGGATTCAGGGTGTAAGCCACCCCGGCATCGTCCAATGTACGGGTCAACTGCTGGAAATGAGCCAAGGATTCATCGCCCAGAAATTCAGACAGTGCGGGCGCTCCTTTCACTACATCTGCCATGTGTTGGTTTTTGGTGTCCAATATCCGCAGCGGGTTGGTTTCCAAGCGCCGCTTACTGTCATCATCCAACGCATGGATGTGAGTGCGAAAGTAATCGACTAGCTTATCCCGGTACACAAGGCGTTCTTCCAATGTCCCAAGCGAGTTGAGTTGGAGTTCCAATTTATGCTCCAGCCCTAAAGTTTTCCACAACCTTCTGCTGAGCAAAATGAGTTCTGCGTCAATGTCCGGCCCAGCCATGCCGTAGACTTCGACACCCATCTGTTGAAATTGTCGATAGCGGCCCTTCTGTGGGCGCTCATGCCGAAACATGGGCCCCATGTACCACAGTCGTTGTGCGGGTTGGTGCAATAACCCATGTTCCAAGCAGGCGCGCAGACAACCTGCCGTGCCTTCCGGGCGCAAAGTGAGAGAGTCCCCGTTACGGTCGTCGAAAGTATACATTTCTTTCTCGACAATGTCGGTGACTTCGCCAATTGAACGCTTAAACAGTTCAGTTTTTTCGACGATGGGCAAGCGGATTTCTTGATAGCCATAGGCTGCCAACACTTCGCGGAAAGCACGTTCCACGCCTTGCCAACGTGGCGTTTGATCGGGGAGAATATCGTGCATACCCCGGATCGCTTGAATTTTGTCCGTCATTGAATCTTTAAGAGTGGTGGTGGATAAGGTTATTTGGATGCACGGCTGGTGCGGGCGCGCAATGCTTCCTTGCTGTCTGGAAAAAGCATTTGCAATTTTTTACGATAGGTATTGGCATCCTTGACATTACCCAAAGCTTGTTCGATTTGCACTCCCAGAAACAAGGATTCTGGCGATGGCGGTACAGAGGAATCATAACGTTGCAGGAAGGCACGCGCAGACATGTTATTGCCTGTTTCCATGCTCAGTTTCGCCAATTCAAGCAGGGCTGGTGCAAAGTTTGGATTAGCCTCAAGCGCCTTGCGCATATAGCTTTCGGCATCCGAGTTCAGTCCCTTGATTTTTGAGCAAATGCCAGCATTGGTCAATGCCAGCCATGGCGTTTGGTAGACCTTGGAGTCGATCAATATCTTAAACCGCTGCATGGCCAAATCATATTGGCCTTGGGCGCACAGAAGGCGAGCGTAATTGTTGGAGGCTGCAAAATTATTTTCATCCAATGCCAAAGCTCGCTTAAACTGGGCTTCTGCATCCGCCTGACGATTTTGGCGCTCATAAAGCACCCCCAGTGCATTATGAGCCTCGGCATTGCCGTCGTCCAATTCGACGGCTTTTTCCAAATCCTGCTGGGCCACATCCAGCCTGCCCTTTTCAATGTATTGTATGCCTTTCATCACATACAAATCGGTGGTGCTACGGTCGTCAGTGTTGTTTTGCGGTGGCGAGTCGCTGACGCAAGCGAGCAAGCTTGAACACGCCAACAACAGGATTGTCTTGGCAGACAGTCTCATCACACAATTGCCTGAAGCCTGAAATGACGCTTGCTACGGTCGTTGACTTTCCCTACTAGTTGCCCACAAGCGGCATCAATGTCGACCCCCCGTGTTTTTCGGGTGGTGGTGATTAGACCTGCCTGTTGGACAATCTCACTGAAACGGGCAATGGTTTCCGGGCTGGAGCAACGGTAGCGAGAATTGGGGAAAGGATTGAAAGGTATCAAGTTGACCTTGGAAGGCACATTCGCCAGCAGTTTTCCCAATGCCCTAGCGTGAGCCGGGCTATCGTTGACACCGTCCAATAAGACATATTCGATGGTGACCTTGCGACGGCCCTCCGTGCCTATATAACGTTTGCAAGCGGCAAGCAATTCTTTGATCGGATATTTTCGATTGATCGGAACCAGTTCGTTACGCAAAGCATCGTCTGGCGCATGGAGCGACACCGCCAAGCTCACATCGCTGACTTCCGCCAAACGGTCCAATGCGGGAACCACACCGGAAGTGCTCAAGGTCACTCGGCGCTTGGACAGGCAATAGCTAAAGTCATCCATCATCAAATCGGTGGCAGCCAGCACATTGTTGAAATTCAACAAAGGTTCGCCCATGCCCATCAACACCACATTGGTGATACGCCGTTCAGCGCCTAGCTCGCGTTGTGCAACCCATAATTGCCCGATGATTTCGGCTGCGCTCAAGTTACGGTTGAAGCCTTGTTGCGCGGTCGAGCAGAAAGAACAATCCAGCGCACAGCCTACTTGAGATGATATGCACAAAGTGCCACGGCCTTCTTCGGGTATGAAAACGGTTTCGATGCGGTTGGTGGCATCCACCTGCAAAACCCATTTAATGACCCCGTCGGAAGCCTGTTGGACATGCGCGATTTCTGGCGGTCGGATTTCGCAATGCTCCGACAAATAGCCACGCAGCGTTTTGCTCAAATTAGTCATCGCGGCAAAGTCGTCCGTGCCGCGTTGGTGAATCCATTGCAACAGTTGAGCCGCTCGAAACGGCTTATCGCCTATCGAGATGAAATACTCCTCCATGGCCTTCCGGTTCATACCAAGGAGGTTAGTTTTTGCTTTCTCGCCAAGTCCGACCAAACCCGACTCGGCTATCACAACCGAGTCGGTTTGGGGCGCTAGATGGGGTGCGCCATTCGAAGCGAGTGGAAAGTCTTCCACGTTAGCGGGTGCGAGGGCAGAGTTCATTAGACTCGAAGAAGTAGGCTATTTCCAGTTCGGCATTTTCCAAACTGTCGGAGCCATGCACAGCGTTCTCATCAATGCTGGCTGCGAAATCGGCGCGGATTGTTCCGGGGGCTGCTTCTTTAGGGTTGGTGGCACCCATCAGTTCGCGATTCTTGGCAACTGCATCTTCACCTTCCAACACTTGGATCATGACCGGGCCTGAGATCATGAAATTGACCAAGTCCTTGAAGAAAGGCCGTTCTTTATGCACAGCATAGAAGCCTTCCGCGTCTTCCCGACTAAGATGGGCCATTTTCGCCGCGATGATGCGCAAACCGCCTTTTTCGAAGCGCGAATAGATTTCGCCGATCACGTTCTTGCTTACCGCGTCGGGCTTGATGATGGAAATAGTGCGTTCAACCGCCATTGGAACTCCTGATGGTAGGGTCATTTATGATTAAAAGGATTTTGACAATCGAGTAAGTTCATCCCCGATTCTCAGGGGTGAAACCAAAACAGCTAATCTTACTGGATTTATCGCTGGAAGGTAATGCCTTCATCGGTAAATGGAGTGTAGGGGCGAATTCATTCGCCCATGCAAGACTTAAAGCCGCCGCTATTGCGAATAATGCCTTGATTGAATCAGACGGTAAAGCTTTCCCCACAACCGCAAGTTCCCGTGGCTTTCGGGTTGTTGAAGCGGAATGCCTCGTTTAATCCCTCGCGGGTGTAATCGACTTCCACGCCGTCCAACATTTCCAATGCATCAGCTTTGACAATCACTTTGACCCCATGCTGTTCAAAAATCCGGTCGCTTTCAGTCAACTCGTCGGCATAATCGACCACGTAACTGAAGCCGGAACAGCCGGCTTTCTTGATCCCCAAGCCCAGGCCAAGACCTTTGCCACGTTTTTCCAATTGCTTGGCGATTTGCTTCGCCGCTTTTTCGGTGAGTGTGATGGACATTGATTTACCTATTCGTTGATTCAATCGGTTAAGCTGGCTACCTAAAAAAAGACTTGTTCAGTCAATATCGGAGGGTAGTCTAAGGAAATGAAGGCTAATTGCAGATAAAAAGTAATGCTTT
>CAIYXP010000244.1 GCA_903930145.1 uncultured Methylococcaceae bacterium | reverse complement strand
GTCTTCCCGACCCGCGATGGGCGTTTTTATGAATACGAAAATATCGGCATCGTCGGTTCTTTGGCACACAAAATCAATTCGGGGCAAATCCAGTTGTTTTGCGTGGATAGTGTCGACCATGAAAGCTTATATTGCTTCTGGCGCCACCCGGCTGACCGCATTCGCCGCCACATGCAATTTGAGGATTACATCCTGAATGAAGTGTTGCCATTCATGTCATCCATCAACCCGCATCCTTGCACCATTGCGCAGGGGTCCAGCCTTGGCGCCTATCACGCCGCAAACATTGCTTTTCGCCATCCGCATTTATTCAGGAAACTATCCGCATTTTCCGGTCGCTACGATCTGACCCTGAATATTGAATCTTTCCGGGATTTATTCGACGGTTATCATGACGAAAATATCTATTTCCATAATCCTAGCCACTTTTTGCCCAATCTGAATTGCGAACATCGGTTACGGCATTTACGCGACATGGACATCGTTCTAACCATCGGCAGGGACGATCCCTTTTTGGACAATAATCTGCATTTAAGCCGGGTTTTGGGGGAGAAAGGCATCCATCATGCCTTGCACATTTGGGATGGCAGGGCGCATCGGGCATCGGCATGGCGAAAAATGGCACCTATTTATATCTAAAGTTGAACTTATCGAATTGATAGGATTCTGGCGTAATATTTGTAAATTTCTCACTATACTTTATTCGGTAGCAAGACCATTTGTCTGGTTTACACTATAATCCGCCACATTTGGAAGCCAATCAGAGAACTTTAGGATGCACCTAAACGCCACAACAACTTACAATAGTATGCAAACCGATATGTCAGCCATCGATTTAACCCTTCCTTCTAGTTCACTTTTCAATTTTCAAATTTCTCGCGACAGGGATAACGATTTGGTCGCCTTTGGGCTTCCAAGGATGCAATGCGCCAATGTCAGTGTGTATTACGATAGCAAACTTGCCGTCGATGATGTCAACCTAAAAATTCTGCGCAATGAAGTATTGGCCCTGATTGGCCCTTCCGGTTGCGGCAAATCCACCCTGTTGCGTTGCCTGAACCGTATGAATGACACCATTCAAGGATGCAGGGTCAGTGGCAAGATTACCCTGGACGATCAAGACATTTATGCCAGCGACATGGATGTAGTGCCTTTGCGCGTCCGCGTCGGCATGGTCTTCCAAAAACCCAACCCTTTCCCGAAAAGCATCTATGACAATATCGCGATGGCCCCTAGGCTACATGGACTCGCCAGCACCAAAGCGGAGTTTGACGAAATTGTCGAAACCTCGCTGCGTCGGGCGGGTTTGTGGGACGAAGTCAAAGACAGGTTAAAGCAGGCCGGCACTGGATTGTCCGGGGGGCAGCAACAGCGGCTGTGCATTGCCCGCACTATCGCCGTCAACCCGGAAGTGATTCTGATGGACGAACCCTGCTCGGCCTTGGACCCGATAGCCACGGCTAAAATCGAGCAATTGATTGATGAGTTGCGGAAGCAATACACGATTGTGATTGTCACTCACTCCATGCAACAAGCGGCAAGGGTTTCGCAAAGGACAGCCTTCTTCCATCTAGGGAAAATCATCGAGGTCGGTGCCACGGAAAAAATCTTCACCAATCCGAGCGAAGAATTGACAGAACGCTACATCACCGGACATTTTGGGTAAAGGCCATGAATAGCATCTTCGGTCACCACACCATACATCAATTTGATGAAGAATTAAAAGCACTACATAACCAAATCATAGAAATGGGAGAATTGGTGTTAAATCAATTATGCCTTTCTTTGGAATCAGTCAAATACATGGATTTATCATTGGCACAGGGAATCATTGACCGTGAAAAAGTGGTTGATGAAATGGAGGTCTCTGCTGACAAGACCATATGCGCAATCTTGGTTAGGCGATGCCCCAAAGGGAGTGACCTTCGCCAAGTGTTATCGGCATCAAAAATCGTCAACTGCTTGGAACAAATCGGCGATAAAGTCGTGAAATTAGCCAATTTCGTCGTCTTGATGCATACCACTGAACAAGTCAATACCCATTATTTTTCTTTGGAGGACATTTACCGGCTGGGTGGGGTTTCCACTGAAATCGTTCAATCAGCCCTGGAGGCATTTGAAGATATGGATGTCGAACAAGCCCGTCAAGTCGTCCAATATCATCTCACCCTAGATCAAGAATTTCAGAAAGCCTTGCATCATTTAATTGACTTTCTGCAAGCGGAAAAATCCAACGTCAACAATACAGTCAGCCAAGTGTTGATGATGAAAGCACTGGAACGAATAGGCGAACATGCCCGTCAAATTGCGGAATTGGTGATTTACCAGCTTGAAGGGCAAGAGCCAACACATCATTTGCCTGATTTGGTCGAGGATTTCCCAGTTGATGGTTTGTAGATAGCAACTCACTGGCATTAAGTTAAGGATTGGCTAACTCGTCATTTTGGCAGGGATGCCGAAATCCAGCGTCCATGGATGGCAAGTTATCATCTACCCGTTAGTCTTAATCAAGCGCTTATGTCATCTGATAGCTACCGGCCATGGCCTGGATACCGGCATCCATGCCGTTATGACGGCTTAACTTAAGTGAGATAGCAACTAGGGTTTCGACCTTCCTTAGCAGGATTCGACAGGCGGGGCGCGTAGGGAAAAAGTGACGGGCCCGTCATTGACCAATCCAACTTGCATATCCGCACCAAACTGACCAGTTTGAGTTTTGGGATGTCTTTCCTTGACCAAGCCCACAAAATACTCAAACCAGCGCAATCCTTCCTCAGGTGAGGCGGCTGGCGTAAAACTAGGTCGCGCCCCTTTGCGGGTGTCGGCTGCCAAGGTGAATTGGGAAACCAATAGCAACTCCCCGTCTATGTCTACCAAACTGAGGTTCATGCGCCCTTCGCTATCAGGGAATATTCGGTAATTCAAGATGCGCTCGGCCAAACGCCGCGCCTGAGCCTCGCCATCGCCGCGCTCCACCGCCACCAAGGCGAGGATGCCGCGTCCTATGCTTCCCACGCTGACACCGTCAACAGTCACCTCAGCTTGGGTCACCCGTTGGATCACACTAATCATGCAGCAATCAATAGGTAGGCATGGTTCGATCAACTTGGCTGGCCCAAGCAGCCACGCCGCCCGTCAAGTTGGTAATTTTCGAAAATCCGTTGGATTGCAAAAAATTGGCAATTTGGGCACTTCTCATGCCGTGATGGCAAATGACCACGATTTCCTGTTGTGGGTCAAGAGTCGCGTAATTGGCAAACACTTGGTTCATCGGCATATTTACGCTGCCTTCAATTCGGCAGTGGGCAAATTCATGAGGTTCTCGCACATCCAGCAGCAGGGGCGGCGGACTATCCGAGTGCAAGCGTTTATTCAATTCTACTGCGCTGATGTGTTGCATAGGGTTTGCTTGTTCTATATTGGGTTGGAGGTTGGTGGATATTTATTGTAACCTAAATGCAAAGCTTAGATTCCCTCTTGCATTCGCATCAATTCCGGGCCGGGAGCACAATCCGTTCAAGGATAGGTTGGAGGAGTTTAGGAAGAGGATATGCGACAAAATCTCACAGTGCGATGGTTCGTTTGCGGCGGTTCATCTTGCGGGGAAGAGGAGGCATAATAAGCCGATTTGGTGTAAAGACTATGGGGATAGGTTTTTGTCGCAAATAGCGGTGGAACTGGATAGGGACAAGCCCATGCCGGAGCCTAAGCAGGACAATTCAATAGAATTGCTTCCAAGTGACGAAAGCGAACGGTTTTACTTGGAGCAATTCATGAGGAAATTTGACGCTGAATGGAACGGAGAGGCTCAAGTCACTGCCCAAACAGGGCATGAACTGTTAATTTCCCGTCAATTGTTCACCGATCACAAGACGGGCCTATTGAAAATCACCAAAAACAGACGGGAAAGGTATGTTCTGTTCGTTGCTGATACGATAATAAAGCCTGACGAAATATGGTTGAGAGAAGGTGAACACGAAAGTTCCGCCTTGTATCTGTTGTCAAGGTTTCAGATTAAGCGTGATGTAGCTAGTGTCCTAACGGTTTTCAGGAATCAAGGGAAGTTGTGGGAGGGTTGGACTGGATACCAGAGCTTTGACTGGAATTATTTCAAGACAAAGCGAGATGGGGTTTTGATTTATCAGAGATAGGTGTGGCAGGTAAGGAGCCTGTTTACTTACCTGCCCCAATTGACTACTGCTCACGCACTAACAGGAGCGTCGTCGGTCAATCGTTACACCCAATAGGATACACTAATTCCCCAAAAGTTCAAACAGTATGCCGCTCCCAGCCGGAGCGTCACTGCCATTAAGTTAAGCCGTTCGTGGTGAGCCTGTCGAACCATGAACGGCTTAACTTACAACGAGTTGGTTTAACTGTGCACCCTTCGACAGGCTCTCAAGAAACAGCTATTTTATGGCAATTGAAACAATGACTTGTAAATTGTCGAAAAGTCGTCAAACAGCACTAGTAATAGCCGTTTCTTGGCAACGCCATGCCACGCGAAGCGGGGCTTACTTCGCTCAGGGCGAACGGAAAAATCCTTAACTTAATGGCGGTGGGCCGGAGCGTGGGAACGATCACAAAGTGTTCAAAAGTGAAGATTTCAAAATAGTAAGATGCCTTGCCTGTATTCTCACGAAGGCGATAAAGCCTGAACAAATCAGCAAAGTTCAAGAGTCCCCACCGATGACCACCACAGTCTCCATTGATGCCTGGGAAGTGTTGGACTTGCTGGGGCAGTTGCAAAGTTCGATGTCCAATCTGCGCCCGGTGATGACGGATGTGGGCGCTACGCTGGTGTCGGCGATCCATCGGTAGAGCTAGCTGATGCCCATCATTTCGATTCAAGCTCCCAGCCCCCGCCCAGCGCCTTATATAAAGCCACATGCCCGGTGGCCCATCCCAATTGGCTCTGCACCAGTTGCTCTTGCACGTCGAACCAAGTCCGGTTGGAATCAAGGACGGATTGCAATTCGGTTTCGCCTTCCTGATAAATGAAGGAAGCGGCTTCTTGGGAATTCCGCGCCGAGGTCTCGGCGGTTAGCAAGGCTTGTTGACGACGATATTCGCCGTTCAATGTCGACATGCCATCTTCCACTTCCCGCAGGGCCAGCAATACCGATTTTTCATACTCTTTAAGCGCTTCTGTTTTTCTGGCTTCTTGGGCATCAATATTCGCCAACAATCGACCCGCTTGAAATATCGGCAACGAAAAACGTGGGCCGACCCCATAGAATCCGCTGTTAAAACTCGCCAAATCCCCCATGTCTTGACTCTGCAAACCCACTGCGCCCGTGATGGTGATTTTGGGGAACAATTCCGCTGTGGCTGCCCCGATCATGGCATTGGCAGCGGCCACTTGGCGTTCTGCCTTTCGTATGTCGGGCCGACGACGCAACAAATCGGCTGGCGTACCAACGGGAAGCACCGGGGGATGGGGGATTTCTGTATTAAGGGTGGCGAATTCATGGTCGAGTGCGGTGGGTTGCTGACCCAACAACACCGCCAAACCATGGCGGATGTTGTTGATTTGGGCTTCAATCATAGGTACTGAGGCTTCCACTGCCTGCATTTCGGTCTTGGCCCGTTTGACATCCAATGCATTGGCAAAGCCTTCTTGGTAGGCATTTTCGGCAAGGCTAAGAATCTTGTGCTGGTTTTCCACTCGCTGGTGGGCTATGTCCAAACGGCGTTGCAAAGCGATCATTTCCAGATACAAACGTGCCACTTCGGCGGATAAAGTAATGCCAATGTCACGCCGACTTTCCTCCGTTGCTTCGGCGGCAGCCTGCGCGGCTTCCTTTTGCCGCTTGATGCCGCCAAAAATATCCAATTCCCATGAACTGTCGAAACCTGCTTGAAACAGATTGAAAGGCTCGCCTAGGGGACCGAGTGAAGACAATAACCCCGTTGTCGATTCTCCGCCCTCAAATGCCCCGCTTAAAATCCCTTTCAATGCATTGGGACTGAGCCGTTCACGCTGGTAGCCGCCGGACATTCCCAGCCTAGGCCAAAGCGCCGCCGCCGAAGAGGTCACTTGAGCGCGTGATACAAGCAGTCGGGCATTGGCCGCTTGCAAATCCAAATTTCCTTGCAATGATCTTCTTATCAATGAATTGAGCTTAGGGTCTTGAAATCCGCGCCACCAGTGCGCTAAATCAGTGGTTTTGGTTTGGCTTGGCTCGGTAGGGGCGCGATTATTCTCCTTTGCATCACAAAGTTGACGAATAAATTCGCCCCCACAAGCAACAGGCGAAGTTCCACTCCAACGCTTCGGCGTAACCACTTCAGGCGGATGGTAATCCGGCCCTACTTTGCAAGCGGACAAGGCGGCAACCAAAGACAGCAATGACAGCCACTTAAATTGCCCTGTCACAAAACTCGCAGAAAACTTGAAATCACGCATGGTTTTCCTCCTTGATTCTAAACCATACCGCATAAAGTGCTGGCAGGAAAATCAAGGTCAATACTGTTGCGACCAATAGGCCCCCCATGATCGCCACCGCCATCGGCCCCCAAAACTCACTGCGTGACAGAGGAATCATGGCGAGAATGGCGGCAGCGGCAGTCAGTAATATAGGCCGCAAGCGCCGGACTGTGGCTTCCGTAATGGCATCCAGCGGGGCAAGCCCCGCTTCAATGTCATGCTCAATTTGATCCACAAGGATGACCGAGTTTCGCATAATCATGCCCGATAGGGCGATGACACCCAGCGTGGCGACAAACCCGAATGGCACATTCAGCAAAAGCAAGAAAGCCGTGACACCGATCATTCCCAAGGGCGCTGTCACCACCACCAGCACGGTTTTTCGCATACTCTGCAACTGGATCATTAATAATGTCAGCACAGTCAACAACATCGGAGGCATGACGGCATTGATGGAGTCTTGCGCGATTTTGCTGCTTTCAACTGTTCCCCCCAGTTCGATGCGATAACCATCGGGAAGTTTGGCGCGAATGGGATCCAACAAGGGATCAATTTGCGCAGCAACATCGGGGGCTTGAGCATCATTACGAATATCGCTACGGACGGTGAATGTGGGAAATCGGTTGCGTCTCCAAATAATCCCTTCTTCAAATCCAGGGCGGGTGTAGACCAATTGGCTCAATGGCACGCTTTTACCGTTATGGGTTTGAATATTGATTTCATCGACCAAAGATGGATTCTTTCTCTCGTCGGGTTCTGCCCGCCCTAGCACTTCGATGAGTTTATTCCTTTCACGGTATTTGGTGATCCCCAAGCCCGACAGAAAAGTATCCATAGTGAACGAAATCTCTTGCGAGCTAAGCCCTAAAGCCCGGACTTTGTCTTGATCCACTTCATGGTATAGCACTTTGCTGGGTTCCCCCCAATCCAGATGGACATCCTGGGTGTGTGGGTTGCTACGGACAATGGCGGCCACTTCTTCGGCAATCGGGCGGATTTTGTCAATTTCGCGACCACTGACCCTAAATTGGATGGGAAAGCCAACGGGCGGACCATTTTCCAATCGGTTCAAACGGACACGCAATAAGGTGAAATCATTGTCAAAAGCTGTTCGCAACCGGGATAGCACCCGTTCACGGGACAGTGAATCCTTGGTCAATACCACGATTTCGGCAAAATTATCATGGTCGAGTTGTTGGTCTAGGGGAAGATAAAATCGTGGGGAACCTGACCCTATATAACTGACAAAGTTCACGATGTCAGGGTCTCCCTTGAGCAATTCCTCGG
>CAIYXP010000243.1 GCA_903930145.1 uncultured Methylococcaceae bacterium | reverse complement strand
CTGCCCAATATTGTTAGCTTGCGGATGCGCGGTAGTGGTCGATTCATTGCTTATATCCATAAACGCCCTGCGTCGATAGTGTCCAACGGGGTAATGACCGATTTTACCTTCGATGAAGAATCGGGTAGGCTCGAATTTCAATTGACTTCGAAGCAAGTCATGATTATTTACAATGATTTATAATGCGGTGTCCAATCCCAGATTGATATAAACTACGCATGATCTCCAAAGGCTTTGCAAAACTGTTTGCGAGAAGCAGGGATGCATTATCAATTCTTTCCCAGAAGCCTATCATCACTAATGCATTGGATTAACAATATGCTTTCGAAACGTCTATTCGTTTACATCATCCTCGCGTTCTGCGCCTTGATTTCGATCACGTATTGGTGGAAATTGAGCCAGCCGGTGACGATTGTCGACACCCCGAATGACCATCTTAGCTGTGTCTCCTATTCACCCTTCCATAAACCGGGTCAAACGCCTTTGGACGGGAATATAACCATCAGTGAGAAACAAATCGAAGCTGACTTGACGGCACTGGCACAAAGTTTCGATTGTGTTCGAACCTATTCCGTCCTTGAAGGAGTGGATAAAGTGCCGGGGATCGCGCAAAAGCTTGGCATGAAAGTCTTGCTCGGAGTCTGGATTGGAGCCAAGCAAAGCCGCAACGAAAAGGAACTGGCTATTGCCATTGATTTGGCGAACCATTACCCCTCCGTCATACGTGCCGTCATCGTCGGCAACGAGGTGCTGCTGCGCACAGAGCAATCGCCTAAGCAGGTCAGCGCTTATGTCGAGCGGGTCAAGGCAGCAGTACCCGCAGGCGTGCCGGTCACCTACGCCGATGTCTGGGAGTTCTGGCTACGCTATCAAAAAGATTTGTTGGATTCAGTGTCATTTGCCACCGTGCATATCCTTCCTTATTGGGAGGATGACCCAATTGGGATAGACGATGCGGTCGGGCATGTTAGCTACATCTACAAGCATGTAAAGGATGAGTTGAAGGGCAAGGAGGTGTTGATTGGTGAGACCGGGTGGCCTAGCTATGGTCGCCAGCGTCAGGAGGCGGAACCCTCGCTGGTCAACCAAGCCCGATTCATCCGCGAATTTGCACTACGTGCGGAAGTGGAAAAAATCCCCTATAACGTCGTCGAAGCATTCGACCAGCCTTGGAAGCGCACCTCAGAAGGCGCAGTGGGCGGTTACTGGGGGCTTTACACGGCTGACGGCATCTCCAAGTTTCCTTTTCGCGGTCCCGTACCCGAAGCCCCGTTTTGGAGTAAAGTTGCTTATGGGGCGATGTTCACATTCTTCGGCTTGTTTGCAATCAACCAGTGGAGACGGCGCAAACTGGATGGTGCCTCCCTGTCAGCACTGCTTGCCATCAGTATCAGTGGCGGAGGTGCTTGGGTAGCTTTTTTTCGCGACATGGTGATGACCAATCGCATGATGTTGGAATGGGCAAGCACCGGTCTGTTCGCCGTATTGCTTATAATCGCCACTTGGGTACTGGGCAACACCCTAGCCAGTTGGTGTTCGACCGGCAATCCACCGCCAAGCTTTGCGTCGGCCAGCCAAATGGCTCGGTGGCTTCGGCGTAAGGACCAAAGCTTCGAGGGAAGTTTCCTTCTGTTGAGCGCATTACGGTTCGTGTTTTTGTTCGGGGCCGCTTTGGCTTGCGTATTGTTGGTGTTTGATTTGCGCTCTCAGGATTTTCCTGTGGCGCTGTTTTCAGTGCCTGTCGTCGGACTTGCCTTGTTGGCTTGGATCAAAGGCAAGCCTGAAGCGGATCTGGAGGAAATCGTGCTTGCGGGTTGGATCGGCTTTGCCGGGCTGTGGACAGCCATAGCCGAGCATATTGTCTTGGTGCGTGGCGAGCCGTGGCGTTGGGCGAGTGATATCAACCCTCATGCACTTGAATGGGCGCTGCTATGCTCGTTGCTGGCCGCTTCGGTGCTAGGCCCGATATTCGTCGAACTGCTCACGGGCAAGCGTCAAAACGCCTAGCAAGAAACCAAGGGCTGCTGAATCCAAAGCGGCATGATTTCCGCCATGAAGTATCAAGCTTGCCACGCCGACTATGCCGGCCAACAGACCGACCAAGCCTGAACGGGTGACCGTCGACACCAAGCCAAGCAACAGGACGAAGAAGCCAATGCCGCTTTGGATGAAGATTTTTTCAACGAGTTCGCGCAGCTTGCACGGAAAGCCTTGCCCGCCCTCTTGGCAAAAAATGGCTACTTCTTGCGCCTCCACAAAATGGTTTCTTGCCCACCAAGAAAGGCCCAGAATGGTCAGGATCAACAGCCATGGAAAAGGATTGAATTTCATGATTGTACAGAATAAGGGTTAGTCATTAGGCTTTAATGTAACATTCCATTGCGTTTATCACCAGTGTGCAAACATCCGGGTAAGTCAGAAAACGTATTCGTTGATCAAATCAAAGCCCCAGATTGAAGCTAGTATTCGAGTAATCAAGGGGTTATAGCCAAATCGCTTAGTGGGAAGTAAGCCTTCATTTTGGACTATTGGGGATTACGGAGCCTTTGAAGCCATAATAGATTATATAGAGATAGCAAGATGCCGACAATGCAAAAGCCTTTTGTATCCCATAAGTATCTGCAATAATACCTTGGATCAAGGGTATTATTGCCCCGCCAATAATAGCCATAATGAGGATGCTTGATCCTTGGCTTGTCAGTTTTCCGAGCCCATTGATTCCTAACGTGAAAATGGTTGGAAACATGATTGAATTAAACAATCCCACACTTAAAATCGCCCACATCGCCACCTGTCCTTTTGTAAAGACTGCCATGACAACGAGGCTAAAGGCAATCAATGCAAACACGCCAAGCAATTTTCCGGGGTTTATTTTTTGCAACAATGCAGAGCCTATAAAACGTCCGACCATTGCGCCACCCCAGTAATAGGAAACATAGCCGGCCGCTAGGCTTTGGCTTAGTGCGGCAATATCAGGTTGCCCAAAAAAACTAATCAGAAGGCTCCCAATCGATACTTCGGCACCGACATAGACAAATATGCCAATCGCGCCAAGAGAGAGATTAGAATGCTTCAAGGCATCAGACAATTTGCCGGGTTTATGCTCATGATCCTCAACCTCTGAAATCACAGGAAGCTTCATCAGTGCCATGATTCCGGCAAACATCACCAATGCAGCGGCCAAACCCAGATAGGGGATTTGCACAGAGGCTGCCTCTTGTAAACGATAGGCTTGCAATTGTTCGGGTGAAAACGTTTGAGTAATGTCGCTTCCGACCATTGTTGCGGTCAGAATGAATAACCCGCCGAAGTAAGGAGCGATGGTCGTGCCTAGAGAATTGAATGCTTGGGTAAGATTCAATCGGCTAGAAGCTGTTTCGGGTTTCCCCAGCACAGCTACGTAAGGGTTTGCCGCGACTTGCAACAGTGTGATGCCTGATGCTAGGATAAATAACGCCATCAAAAACAAGGGGTAAGATGTCGTGCTTGCGGCAGGGTAAAACAAGGCGGCTCCGAGTCCCGCCGTCAGCAATCCAATGACAATGCCCCGCTTATAGCCAAGTAGGGCAATAATCTTTCCAGAAGGCAGTGACATCAGAAAGTACGCCCCGAAGAACGTGAACTGAATGAGCATGGCCTGTGCATAAGTAAGATCGAAAACCCCTTTCAAATGCGGAATAAGAATATCATTGAGGGAGGTTAAGAATCCCCAAACGAAAAATAGCATAGTGACTGTTGCAAACGGAATATTATAGTTTGTAGTTTGCAATGATTTATTGATTGCAGTGTTGCTGCCGTTATTTTTCG
>CAIYXP010000242.1 GCA_903930145.1 uncultured Methylococcaceae bacterium | reverse complement strand
TAGGTCGGGCAACAGCTTCATCGTTGCCCGACCTACTTGGCTCGGCTAGTTAGGCTTTTGAATCGGTAAGCGCAATAAAGCCATGGGGTTCATTTAATATACAAACAACGGCACTGTGCTTGTTCTGTACTTGCAGAATCATTGCAACCGCCGCTAGTGCAATGATACCCGCATCTACCATTAGGGTAGCTACAGGAGTTCATATAGCAAATGCCATTGCCAAGTCCTCCACTGATATTTTTGCAAAGATAACCGTTGGAGTCCGCAGCAGATACCCCTCCCTGCGATGAACATGCTGATGAGCAATTATTTCCGCCCGCTGATGTCCAAAAAACAGTTAACGATGCAGCATAACCAGGAGGTCCTTGTGGACCGGCAGCACCCGTGTCGCCCTTGTCCCCTTTCAAACCCTGCGGCCCTTGCGCCCCCGTTGCGCCGGTTGCCCCCTGCGGTCCCGGTGTGCCTACGCTGCATGTCCAGCCGGTTTGCGTGGTGTATTGCAAATAGTACTTATCGGGGCAAGTGATACCCAGTTTGGCGGTGGTGACGGAACCATTGCTTAATTTCGCGGTGGTGACCGAACCATCCGCCACCGAATTAGCGAGGTCCGAGCGGAACGCATAACTGACACTGGTGAGGGATTGCCGGGGGGACATTTCGGCATCGTTGCCGACTTTGACGCCTAGATAATAAGGTACGTCAAAGGCTAAGTTAATCGGAGTTGTTTCACCGAGATTAACATCAAACACGCCTTTATTAACCGTCACTGTGCGGGTTTCTGTCCATAATGCCGAGCCATTGGTCGGCGCGTTGTAAATGGTGAAGACGATAGACACCGACGCATTGACCGGGCTACCCGTGGCATTGGTCAAATACCCTTGATGGTTAATCAGCTTGGGTACGTCGGCATGGGCATAACCTACAGCAAGCAAGCCAAGCAGCAGGATAAGCTTGATGAATAGAGTGTGAAGGCGAACTGGCATGGCATTATGTCTGATGGGGTTTGGCGGGTTCAACAGCTTGGGGTTGTCAACCATCATTTTACTAAACAAACCGGGATTTGCAATACCCGATATTTTACTATAGCAATTCTCAGTAGGAGCCAAGTATCTGTTGCAGGGCAATCGCATGAAGCAATTCGCAACCGTCAAATAGGAAAAAAAGCAACGTCATTCCGATCAGTGATGTCGGAATCCATCTTCCAAGGATGGCAAACTCTCCCAATGAACAAGGGTTGCGGCATCCCTGCAACCTAGATTCCGGCGATCCATGCCGGAATGACGAGGTTTCAGCCTTCATGCGATTGCCCTAGTGTCTGTTGTGGAAACGTCATTTTGGCAGGGATGCCAAAATCCAGCGTCTAGGGATAGCAAGCTTTGGCTGACTACGCTACTTAAATCATGCATTTGTACAAACGGATTGGGGAATCAAGAGTTGCGCACACAATGCCGAAAGTAAATTAAGCTGCTGTATTTTACCAAGCAGAATAGTGGGCGACGAATTGACGACCCAGGTTTTAGTCACGTTTGATTTCCTTGAGCAATTCCTCGGCGGTCAAGTCAATCGCCGCGACGCCATAGCGATGCAGATCGAGCAGAAATTCGACCCGTTCGACACCGACTAAAGCCGCAGCCGTGCCGCTGGAAATCCGCTTCATCTCATACAGTTTCACTGCCATCGCCATGACTGCCTCACGCTCAAATTGCTCTGGTGATTGTTGCAGGGCATCTGGGAGTTTTTCGGGATAATTTAAGATCAACTGCATAGGGTTTCTCCGGTTAAGCTGTTGTATTTTATCAAGCGGAATAGTGGGTGGTAAATTTACGACCTAGGTTTTAGTCACGCTGGATTATAACTTAACAAAGGTTCCCAAACTTAAGTTTGGGAACCCGCTAAGAGATAATTACAAAACTATTATGGACTGCGCGTGACCGACACTTTTGGAAATGCGTCCAATATTGAGGGCAAGGAACTACCACCATTCATCAACGGTACACCGTAACCGGCAGGCACTAAATAGGCCGCTATTTCCGTTGCCGATGCATCGGAGCCGCCTGTCGTGATATTGGCCGAAAATGTACCGTCGGATTTGATCGAGGTTAATGGCGAGGCAAAGGTCGGTTTGGTCCACCACCCCGCCCCCACTTTAATATAGAGGGCGACCTGATAAGCATTAGTGGATACGTTAGCCACTTTACCGACCAAAGGGTTGGTGGAACCATAAGCCGGCACTGAGGTAAATTGCAGGGAGGCTGAATTAGCCCCCGAGCAACCCGTCACCGGCAACCACGTTGACAAAGCACCGGCATCTTGCATAGCCCCGTCTGGGCCTATGTAATAGACATGATTGTCAGCCGATGAAACCCCCAAATAGGTGTTAGTCTTTGCATAATATCGGTAGGTATATACCGACCACACCAATGTGGAAGAGTTTGCCGGGCTAAAGAAGAAACCGTAGCTTCTTTCCGCCCAATTGAAAAAACAGGCGGTTTCGGGCGACACGTCAAATATGGCACGAACCCAGTCTACATCGAAGGTATAAGACTGGTTATCTTCCGGTTTGGACGCTGGCAGTAAATTGGCATCACAGGCACTGACCCAATCACAAGAGGGGGCATAAAAATTGAGATAAAGTGCCAAAGCTTGTTGTGGAATGAATGTCGTATTCTCCCTTAGCAGTTGGTTATTGACATACCAACGCACCCGATCAGGCCACCATTCAATTCGATAATTGTTAAACTGTGTCACATCAAACGGGGAAAGGCTGCCAAACTCAGGATGCCCCTCGCCCAATGGTTCGAGATGATAAATGTTGGTTTGAACCTTGTTTGGCAAATTGCTAAGCAGTTCAAAATCGATTTCACTATGGGTTTGCGTAGCCGGGAAAAAACTATAAAGAAAGGCCCCGCCCACTAAGCCCTTAGCGGGGGCGACCATGCGCGCACGTATTTCCGCGATCAAGCCAGTCCCATGCTCGGCAGTGCCTCGCGTGTGAATTTCCGACCCATAAAATGATTGTCCAACCGGGTTGCCCGTCGGATTGTAAGTGTCCAATTGCAGATGAAGCAATCCGTTGGATACGTTAGGGTAACCCGCCCGCATTTGAGTCCGCCCATTAAAGGAAGCGTCCCCAGTTGGATATATCCATATTGTTTCATCCACCGAACTGCCGGTAAAATCTTCAAAAAACTGGGATTCGGCTTGAGCATAAGGAATGCTTAGCAATAGCAGCAATAAGGCGCTGCTTAGACAAAAGACAGCTTTATGAATAGAAGCAGCTAATAATGCGAAATTCCGAGATACTAAATAACGGTACATAGCGAACACCCCTGCAAGTGATTCCTCTAGGCCAAAAAAACCGGATGACATGAGTTACCCCCTCAACAGAGGCACTAATGGCAATCCGGCTTTCCCTTGGTCTAATCTGGCCTGCTCAGGGACCCGTGACTTTCCGTCCCCGCCTTACGAACGGGTTTGGCTTTAGGCTCAAACTGTAGACCTGGTTTTCATGAATTGTCAACAAAATATAATTTTCCGCACTTATTAAACAATATTAAATAGGGTATGCTATTGATTAAAATAAAAACTTACTATTAAAACCAAGTAAATTCATCTAGCTTATTGCACTGAATCCCAAGCTCCTAATGCGTAAGTGATCTATGGACTACATTGGTCAGTTTTTTAGTGGGGTGTGTCAAGCAATTTGTGGCCCCCTTTCGCCGGTGTTGATTCGACCACCTTCCAAAACTTCGATCACGTAGACCTTGCCAGCGCCGTGTTGGTGAGTGCAAGCATGTTTCATGACTGTGTCGAATATCACTTCAACCATGGCATCTGTAGCAAAAATCTCAACCCTCTTTTTCGCCAAGAAAGGGGTGTAATCTTGGTTTCCTGTCACTTTCTCACGTCCAAACCCTTCGCAATTCGAAACGCTCATTCCTGGGAAGTTAGGTATCTCCAACAGCGCCTGCGTGAGCTTAGGCAGCATGAACGGTTGGATGTATGCGCGAATTTCTTTCATGGTTGCACCTAAGCAGTTGGGTTTTCCTCAAAGTTCCTGTACAAAGCTGGCAGCATGGTCAAGGTCAGCAGGGTGGCGCTGATC
>CAIYXP010000241.1 GCA_903930145.1 uncultured Methylococcaceae bacterium | reverse complement strand
TATGCAGATTATTTTTTTAATCAAGATAAAAGTATAATTATTAATTTTTCTCTAGTAACATTCTTAAGTTTGATATTTATGCTTATTTATATTATGCTTAAAATTGGTTTAGAAATAAATTTTGGCTATTTAAAAAATACTCAGAAATCAGCATGTATGAGATTTAGAATTTGGCATTCAATTTGTGCTGCCGCTAACATTGATCGCTCCGCTATTGCCAGTGTTATAGGCGAAAAATCCGTGCGTTTGCTGGAAGAAGTTACCAGTCAAGAACCCCGTCCGTGGACAATAGCGGAAAGTTTGGAAATGCTTAAAGACAAACCTGATAAGCCATGAGTTGGGATGTTTTTACGATGATTGAAAATTGCAATCGAAATTTCAATAGTAATCTAGGATATAAGCCATGAACGCCATCGCAGACAAAATCCATGTTATTGAGCGCCTGTCAGTGGATGAAGCGGCTACGGTTAATTTATTGGATAAAGTGATCGCTAGTTTGCTCGAAAACGACCTAGGAAAACTAGAGCAATTTCGGCGGAAACTTTCAGATTTCGAGGCACAATACGACATGAAAACGCATGAGTTTCAACGTCAATTCAATAATGGAACATTGGGTGATGATGCGGATTGGTTTGAATGGGATGCCATCGCTGATATGGTGCAACGATTAGAAGAAAAATTGGCTCAGTTTGGCCAACTCCACCATGCCTAACCGATAAGCCGAGCGCATTGAATTGCTGAGAGGGGAGTTGATCAGAAACCCTGTCATCGCTTCTTTTCGCTTTCTTCAAATATATAATCTACTTCATCGAGGAACGAATATGTTGAGCATAATCGAACCTGATTAGCAAGTTGTTTCAGCTAAGCTCAAAACACCGTCATTCCGGCATGGACTGCCGGAATCTAGGCTCCATGGATGGCAGGGTTTGGAGGCATCCCTGCAATCTGGATACCGGCAATCCCTGCCGGTATGACGGAATAGCTGAAGCATCTTTCTAATCAGGTAATCGAAAGGCACAGATATTCCCCAAGCTCATCACTCCACTTGCCTGTATAATTCATTTCCCTGCCCTCAATCCTCAACCCGAGAAAGCTCTATGCGCGTACTGCTGGCGTTTGTGACGCTGGTTCTAATGTGGTCCACCACGCCTTTAGCCATTAAATGGAGCGGTGTGGGGCCGGGGTTTTTGTTTGGGGTCGTAGCCAGAATGAGCATAGGCATGGTGTGTGTGCTGCTGTTGATGGCACTATTCCGCCAGACCTTGCCGCGCAACCGACTAGCCCTGCTGAATTATTTTGCTGTCTTTATCTACCTTTGCCCGTCCATGCTGGTTTTGTACTGGGCATCCCAATTCATCCCCTCCGGTTGGCTGGCGGTTATTTGCGGCCTGAACCCGATGATTACCGCCTTGCTGTCGGCGATATGGTTGGGCGAGCGTCATCTAAAGATTCGCAAATTCATCGCTTATGCCATGGGCTTAGCCGGCTTGGTGCTGATGTTTGGCACGGCATTGGATCATAGCGAGTCGGCAATCCTCGGCGTTGTAGGCGTTTTGGTCGCTGCGGTTCTACAATGTATCAGTTCAGTATGGGTGAAACGGTTACACTCCGGCTTGCCCGCATTGACACAAGTGGGTGGGGGTTTAGTATTATCGGTTCCGCTTTATTTAATTGTCTTGGTGATTCTGGACGGGAACCTCCCCGCATCCTTGCCCATGCTGAGCGTTGTTTCCATTGCCTATCTTGGCTTTTTTGCCACACCCTTGGGGTTTGCGTTGTACTTTTATATCTTGAAGCATTTGTCGGCCACGCAAGTGTCATTAATCAGCCTACTCACCCCGGTGATGGCTTTGATGATAGGGCATCTGTCCAACCATGAACCGATCACTGCCCGTTTGGTGTCTGGAACTTTGCTCATTTTGTTCGCCGTATTTGCACATGAATTTGAAAGGGCAAAATTGTTTGGGCATTCGTGAAAAAAAGTCTGCCAATATGGTATTAAAAAGCTTATTGCTAATGGTGATGATAATGGGGCTTTTGGCCTGTGGACGGGAGGATGCAGGAAAGGCCGAACCCAGCTTCAGTCACCAAGCACCTGAAACAACCAAAGACTATGTTTTCGGCATTCATCCCCTGCACAATCCGGTGCGCTTGTTTGCCATTTTCGGCCCTTTGATCGATTTGTTAAATAACAGCATTCCCAACGTAAAATTTCGCTTGGAAGCGTCACGCGATTATGACGAATTTGAAAAAAAGCTCTATGGCCGGCAGTTCGACTTTGCCCTGCCCAATCCTTACCAAACCATTAAAGCCATGGGCCATGGTTATCATGTCATCGCTAAAATGGGCGATGACCACAAGTTCAAAGGGATCATCTTGGTGCGCCGGGACAGCGGCATACGCGAAATCTCCGACCTTAAGGCCAAGAAAGTGGCTTTTCCAGCACGAACCGCCTTGGCGGCGACGTTGATGCCACAGTATTATTTGCATACTCATGGTTTAAATGTGAATCGTGATATTGAAATCAAGTATGTCGGATCGCAAGAGTCTTCAATCCTCAATGTTTATCTGGGTGATGTTGCCGCCGCCACCACTTGGCCTTTGCCTTGGGAGATGTTTCAACAGGATCACCCTGAGTTAGCCCAAGAATTGACCGTCCAATGGCAAACAGAGACACTAATCAATAATAGTGTCATGGCAAGGGATGATGTTCCTGCGAACATTGCAATGGGGGTTGCCCGAATCTTGGATTCCTTGCACACGACGCGTGAGGGCAATGAGATTCTGGCAAGGATTCAACTCTCCCGCTTTGAGCTGGCAGACAATTCACGTTACCGTGTCGTTGAGAAGTTTCTAGCCAAATTCAGCAAGCAAGTGCGTAGGCTAGATTAAAGGACTTTACCGCAATGGCCACACGCCCTTTTAAGCGACAGATCATCTTGACTTATGTGGTAGGCTTCTTCCTGCTGATCAGCTTGTTTGTGACCTATTTAGTCTGGGCAGAGCGAAACTACTTATTCAACAATAGCAACTTGCACGCGAGTGCCTTGGCCCAATCGATGGCGGTGAGTTCACTCTCTTGGGTGTTGGCAAACGATGTTGCGGGTTTGGAGGAAATCGTCCAAGCCCTTAAACCCTACCCTGAATTGCACTATGCGATGGTGCTGTCCGAAAAAGGGCGGGTGTTGGCCCATACCGATCAAACGAAGAGAGGCCAGTATTTGACCGATAAAGACAGCAAGGCACTGATCAATTCCACCCCGCAAAACCGCATTATAGCTGATAATCGATCCATCATTGATGTAGCCGTGCCTATTTTGCTAAAACATAGGCACGTCGGCTGGGCGAGGGTAGGATTGGGCAGGGAACAAATTGCCGAGAAATTGAACACCATGGTTTGGGGAAGTATGATTTTTGTCGGCGCGGCCTTGTGCTTTTCCCTGCTTGAAGCCTTTGCCATAGGCAAACGTTTGAGCCGTCGCATTTCGGCATTGGCAGAAGTGACCGCTATGATCCAATCCGGGGAGCGCGACGTGCGTGCCGATGTTCAAGGCACCGACGAAATCACGCGCTTGGCCCATGCCTTTAATGATATGTTGGATACTTTGGCCACTAGCGAAAATCGCTTTCGCGCCTTGTTCGAACAGGCGGCAGTGGGAGTGGCGCAAGTGGATGCCAATACGGGTCGATTTGTCCGCGTCAACCAGCGATTTTGTGACATTTGTGGGTATTATTTGGCAGAGATGATGAACAAGACGCTCCATGACATTACCCATCCTGACGATATTCAAGCAAGCCATGAGCATATGCATGTTCTGATGGAAGGCAAGGCTAGGGAATATTCAATGGAGAAGCGATTTAGCCGTAAAGATGGTACGATTGTTTGGGTTCATTTGACAGTGTCTGCCATGTGGTCTTTTGGCGAAACACCGACCCACCATATCGCCGTGGTGCAAGACATCACCCCACGGGTGCAAGCTCAAGAGGAATTGCTAAGGCTTAACCTCGACTTGGAGCAGTTGGTGCAGAAAGAAAGCCTGAAGAATAGGGAAAAGGACTTATTGTTGATACAGCAGTCCCGACTGGCCGCAATGGGGGAAATGGTGCATAACATTGCCCATCAATGGCGGCAGCCTTTGAATGCCCTGTCCATCATCATCGCCAATATCAAGGATGACTATGACTATGGCGAATTGACGGCGGAAAGTTTGCAGGAGAGCGTGAACAAATCGCGCCGCTTGCTGCGACGCATGTCCACCACGGTGGATGAATTCCGCGATTTTTTCCGGCCCGACAAGGAATCTTGCGATTTTGCATTGGACCACGCGGTTGAGGAAGCCATTTTCATTATTGGTGACACTTTGGTGAACAATGGCATTCAATTGGAAAAAAAAATCGAAGCCGGGCTGGTTGGGCATGGCTACCCCAATCAATTGGCACAGGCGATCCTCAATTTATTGGTCAATTCCAAAGATGCCATTTTGGAACGCAAGGTCTCTTCGGGTAAAATAGAAATCTGCTTGGGCAAATCAGGGAGCCAAGCCATACTCACTGTACAAGACAATGCAGGGGGAATTGATGAGGAAGTATTGCCAAAAATTTTTGACCCCTATTACACCACCAAGGAGCAAGGCAGTGGCATAGGGCTTTACATGACTAAGATGATTATGGAAAGAAATATGAAAGGAAGTATCATAGCTGTCAACCATGGCGAAGGCACGTTAATCACCCTTGCCATCCCCCTAATCGTTGCTTGAAGAAATCCACTATGAAACCATCAATAACGGCAAACGAACAGGATTTTCTGAGTACCTTAAAAGTGTTGTATGTCGAAGACGAGCAAGAAGTCCGCGAAGCGATGACACATTTCCTAAGCCGCCGTTTCGCGCGCTTGGATGTTGCCGCTAATGGTCAGGAGGGTCTGGCGCTTTTCAATAGCCACCCTTACGATTTAGTGATCACTGACATCAAAATGCCGGTCATGGACGGCTTGGAAATGGCGGCTAACATCAAGACCCGTTCGCTGGACACGCCCATCATCGTCGTGACGGCCTACAACGAAACCGATTATTTTCTCCGAGCCATAGAGTTGGGGATAGACCGCTATGTCAAAAAGCCACTAGACCCCAATGAACTCGTCGAAGCCATTCAAAAATCCACTCAGTCCCATCGCCATAGGAAGGAATTGGAGGATGCCAATAAAAACTTGTTGAACGTCTACCAAACCGCGATAGGCGCTTTGGCAAGGGCCATCGAAATTAGAGACCCCTATACCAACGGGCATCAAAAGAGAGTTTCGCAAATCGCCGAGGCCATCGCCTTGGAAATGGGTTTGCCAGCGTCGCAAATCACCGGCATACGCCTTGGGGCAATGATTCACGATATTGGCAAAATATCCGTTCCGATAGACTATTTGACCATGCCGCGCAAACTGACCAATCTGGAATATGCATTGGTCAAAACCCATCCCCAATCCGGGGCTGACATTTTGGTGGGCGTGGAATTTCCATGGCCGATAGCCGAAATGGTCTTGCAACACCATGAGCGGATGGATGGTTCGGGCTATCCTCGCGGTTTGAAAAAGGAAGAGATATTACTGGAAGCCCGTATCATCGCCGTCGCCGACGTGGTGGATGCCATGTCTTCCAGTCGGCCTTATCGGGCTGCTTTGGGTATTTATATGGCGGCAGTGGAAATCAGGGAAAATTCTGGAACCCTGTACGACCCCTCCGTCGTGGAGTGCTGCCTGAAATTGATAGAACGGGGCGAAAGTGGCCCGTTGGCTTGTCTGCCTTGTTTTCAACATCCCTTAGCTGAGGGAGATTGAACCCATACCGAAGCCAATGATTGGCAAGCCTTTAGGAAATGGACATTTTCCCAAATTTAAGACTGGCCGCAGAAGCCGCTGCTTGGCGGCTTTGTCTGATTTTTTATAACTATCTTTCAATAGCTTAAGATTTTATTGGGTTGTACTGAGAGTGCCGGGATTGAATTCCTGACAATTTGCATCAACTCAATTTAACAGGCTTCTCTTTCCCGCCTTGGCAAATGCCTGTATATCTAGTGCCAAAGCATTCCATTTTCTTCTATCCCTAGCGACACCCTAAAACTATGCTAAAAAAATTGACCTCTTTTTCCGGTGCGGAAGGCCCAGTGGTGACTATCGTGCTGGATGGATTTGGTTACACGCCAAACCATGAAGGCAACGCAATTTACCATGCCTACACGCCCACCTTAGACCGCCTATTGGCTCACTACCCCCATACTTTGCTAAAAGCGCATGGCAAATTTGTCGGCATGCCCAGCAATGAGGACATGGGTAATTCCGAAGTCGGCCACAATGCCATCGGGTCCGGTCAGGTTTATAACCAAGGTGCGTCCTTGGTCAACGATGCCATCGCCACGGGTGCTTTGTATGAGTCCCAAGCTTGGCGGGAAGTAATTGAAAATGTAAGCCAGCACAATTCCACGCTCCATTTCTTGGGCTTGTTTTCGGATGGCAACGTCCATTCCCATATCGACCATCTGAAAGCCATGATAGGTAGGGCCAAGCAAGAACATGTCAAACGGGTGCGCGTCCATATTTTACTGGACGGTCGTGATGTGCCGGAAACCTCTGCATTGGACTATGTGGAACCCTTTGAAGCCTTCCTCTCACAACTGCGAGAACCCGGCTTTGATGTCAAGATTGCCAGCGGCGGCGGTCGTATGAACATCACCATGGATCGATATGAAGCGGATTGGGGCATGGTGGAACGCGGCTGGAAGACCCATGTGCTAGGCGAAGGCCCGAATTTCACCTCTGCTGCCGAAGCCATCCGAGCCCCCCGGGGCGAATCCCCCAATGTCATCATCGACCAAGATTTGCCGCCGTTCGTCATTGTCGAGGACGGCAAACCGGTGGGTGCCATTCACGATCATGATAGCGTCGTATTCTTCAATTTTCGCGGCGACCGTGGCATCGAAATTTCCCGCGCCTTCGAAGAAGCTGATTTCAAACCGTTTGACCGGGTGCGTTTCCCCCAAGTCACCTATGCGGGTATGCTGCAATATGATGGCGACTTGAAAATTCCGAAGCGGTTTTTAGTCGAGCCACCCAAAATCAGGGACACCATGGGGGAATATCTAGCCTCTGCTGGCATACCCCAACTCGCCATTTCTGAAACCCAAAAATATGGACATGTGACTTATTTCTGGAATGGCAACCGCAGCGGTAAATTCGACGACAAACTGGAAACTTACATCGAAATTCCTTCGGACATCATCCCTTTCGAGCAACGGCCTTGGATGAAGTCGGCGGAAATCACCGATGAATTGATTCGTCAATTGCAAACCGGCAAACACCGTGCTTTGCGCGTCAATTATGCGAATGGCGACATGGTTGGCCATACCGGCAATTACCAAGCAACCATCACCGCCGTTGAAGCGGTCGATTTGGCGCTCAGCCGTTTATTGCCCGTCATTGATGCCCTCAACGGCGTGGCGATCATCACCGCCGATCATGGCAATGCCGATGAAATGTACGAAATCAATGCCAAAACCGGACAGCCTAAGAAAAAGGCGGACGGCGAATTCAGTGCGAAAACTTCGCATACCCTCAATCCTGTGCCCTGTATCTTCTACTCCAAGCGCTTGAACGACACCTACAGTTTGGCGGAATTGGAACAACCGGGTTTAAGCAACTTAGCCGCGACCGTCGTCAACCTACTTGGCTATGAAGCACCCGTCATGTGGGATCAGGGGTTGTTGCGGTTTAAATAAACATCGTTTGGAATTGCAAAGCTGGCTTTGCCCGAACATTGGCTTTAAAAGATAACCCACGGAACCGACTATGGACCACTTATTGATTTTATTGATCGCCTCCGCCGTGATTGCGTTTGCCTTTTGGCCTCGCTGCCGAAAGCAATGCGCCGCCGCCACCAAACCTCATCCATCATTTTGGAAAACCCTGCTCACTACTCATAGCTTAAACCAGGAGAACGATATGATTGACATTAATCCCGGAACCACCTTGGCCCGACTTTCGATCACTTACAAAGTTCTGTTCACGGGCTTTTTGCTGGTGATCGGCGTGGGTTTGATGATGGCGGGCATGCAAATCATGCTGACCCACGGCAAAGCCGACGGCAAACCGGGGGTTTCGATCAATGACATCGTTTACAGCTATTATGGCAACCGTTCCGGTTCCAAGTTGGAATCCATGCTCAACGGCTCGATGAAAGCCATGGCCCCGGACGAGGAGCGATTCGCCTTGATCCAATGGGCGAGAGACGAGGCCCCCGCTAAAGATTGGCCCACCAAAATCGAGCCGATTATGAAGCAGTATTGCGTATCCTGCCATAATGCCGAGGCCACCATTCCCGACTTCACCAAACTGGCTAATGTGCAAAAAGTCGCCGAAGTGGACCAAGGGGCCAGTATCGGCACCTTGACGCGAGTCTCGCATATTCATTTATTCGGCATTAGCTTCATCTTCTTGTTTGTGGGTTGGATATTCGGCATGTCGGAATATAAACTCAAATGGAAGCTGATCCTCATCTCCACGCCGTTTGCCTTTTTGATTATTGACGTGATGTCGTGGTGGTTGACCAAATACATCCCGGTATTTGCTTGGTTCACGATGATTGGCGGATTCGGTTACAGCTTAGCCTCGACCGTGATGATTTTCACCGCGTTGATGCAGATGTGGTTACCTAGGGAAATGTGGTGGCCGAAGTGGGAGCAAGACGAGACGAAGTAAAATATTCGCCACCCTCCGCCTAACATCTTTGAGATGGCCTTGTCGGCGGGTGCAGCGGCGACTATGACTTGCTGATGCAAGTCTCAACGTTTATGTGAAAATACTTTACTTGGTAGCAGCCGCAACGTTATTGGATTACTGATGTTACATAGGATCGGAGCGTCAAAGCCCGTCCTGAGCGAAGTCGAAGGGCTTGCTTTGACGCTCCCGCCGTGCTAATTAATTACCAATTTTTTCGTATCTGTGCATTAATGTTTTCCACGGATAAGTGTTGTTTCAGTGACGAAATAACAATGGCTTTATCCCCTATCGGCATTTTCTGACGAGATCATACCCGGACAAAGCAAGCCCGGCACTCCCGATATAATCAACAACTTCTTCTTCGTTTGCATCGCATTTATCCCCCTAAGCTCTTCGGTGTATCCCTAGGCATCAATGATCTATAATGGACTGACATCCCCCATCATTTGCTTAATTTGACTGCACCCAATGAATATCACTGAAATCAAACAATTGCTGGAAACCGAAGTTCCCGTGATTTTGCAAGAATCTCCTGCCTTTAGGGAATGGTTGCAGGATTTCATCCGCCGTCAAACAGTCTCAAAGGAAAGCTTTGACGAGCGCTTTGACCGGATGATGAATGAATTGGCTGCGGATCGGGAAAACCAGCGCCGTCATTGGGATGAGCAAGAGCGCAAAATAGTCATTTCGCCAATGGTGGATGCGAAAGCCCGCGTCGTTGCGCAGGCGCTGGAGATTGAAGTGTTTAGCTATTCAGATGATGTTACGGGTTTGTCTGGCTACTAATCATAAGGAAGATTGATAAAGAATGATGCAAGATTTGAAAAACAAAAAACTGACTGTTTTTGCTTTGTTTTCGGGTGCAGGAGGGCTTCATCTTGGCCTTGAACAGGCGGGTTTTGAAATTGCTGTTGCCAGTGACATTGCTCTTCATGCTGAAAAAACACATAAAATTAATCGGCCTAACATACCGTTTATCCGTGAAGATGCCCGAAAGCTTTCTGGTATCCAATTGGTCGAGGCAGCGTATGGAATTAAGCCAGATATCATTGTAGGTGGACCTCCCTGCCAAGGGTTTTCCACGCTTGGGGATAAGCTATCAGGTGATCCAAGGAACAATTTGTTCGCATCATTCGCACGAATAGTCGAAGAATTGGAGCCTAAATTTATTTTAATGGAAAACGTAAAAGCTTTGACTACCATGTACGGTGGTCGTTTCAGAGACCACATTTCGACTGTTTTTCAGCAGCTTGGATATACAATATATTGCTCTGTATTGGATGCTGCTGACTATGGAGTTCCTCAATTCAGAAAACGGGTTTTCTTCTTCGGAACTAAACATACCGCAAGCTTTTCTTTTCCCAATCCCTCACATGGCCCCAAAGGACAAAATAGCTATAACACGACTTGGGATGCCATTAGTGATTTGGCATGGAAAGGCGAAGAAGTAGCGAACCATATAGTGCTTAACCATTCAGAAAAGGTAGTACGGCGCTACAGGCTCATCCCAGAAGGTGGAAGGCTTCCTCCACCGGAGGATATACCTATCGAAATTAGGCGAGGTAACTTTGGCAATACTTATAAAAGGTTGCATAGGGATCAACCTGCTCTGACAATGGTGCCAGGCAATAATGCCTTCCCTATCCATCCCACGCTTAACCGCAGCTTGACACCAAGGGAAGCTGCTCGTCTACAATCATTTCCTGATGATTTCATATTCGCTGGTGATCGGCGAAATCAGTGTATTTTAGTAGGTAACGCAGTTCCTCCTAAATTTGCTGAGGCAATTGGATGTTCAATCATCGAACATGCTAATAGGCGAATCACTGGCGAATTTAGTATTCCCCAATTATTTGACTTTAATATAGCAACAAAAAAATTATCTTACTCTCGTATAGGCTCTGGATTTGTTGATTTATTTTGCGGTGCAGGAGGAATTACAATAGGATTGGAACGGGCAGGATGGATACCAACTTTGGGTGTTGATTTAAACAAATATGCAAACATTACCCATAGAGATAATTTTTCGCATGGTCAGCACTTGGAAGCCGACATTTCTTTGGCGGTGGTACAGATGGATGTGGTGGATAGACTGAAAGGAATAGAAATTGGTATCGTTGCTGGTGGGCCACCCTGTCAAGGTTTTTCGATATTTGGTAAACGCAGATTTATTAATACTAGAGGTTATGCGCCACAGGATGATCCACGAAATAAGTTAGTATTCTCGTTCGTTGATATGGTACGGGAAATTCATCCAAGATGGTTCGTTATGGAAAATGTTCCGGGATTGGCAAATCTCGATAATGGCTTATTCTTGAGCGCAGTTATTGAGGAATTTAAGGCTGCCGGGTATGACCAATGTGAAGCACGTATCTTAAATGCTGCCGATTATGGAGTTCCGCAACTAAGGCGTCGCCTTCTTATCATTGGCAATCGAACAGGCCACATTATCCCATGGCCGAAAAAGAAATTTTTTGCTGAGCCTAAGGATTGGCAAGACCTATACAGGACTGTGGGTGAAGTTATTTCAGACCTTGCCACACCAATATCTCATGAGCGATTTACCTGCCATGTACCTATGCGACACAAGCCATTGCTCGTTGAAAGATATAAGTATATCCCTGAAGGTGGTCGTCTAGTTACCGATGCTTTACCCCCTCATTTAAAGGTTGGTTATAGAACTGACAATGTGAAAAACTATTCTCATGTTTTTAAACGATTACACCGGGATCGCCCTGCTTTTACCATGGTTCCCGGACACAATGCCTTTCCAATTCATCCATGGTTAGATCGAGCTTTAACAGTAAGGGAAGCAGCCAGAATCCAGACATTTCCCGATAGCATTGAATTTAAAGGACCCAGACAAGAGCAATGCATTCAAGTTGGCAACGCCTTCCCACCTTTGCTCGCAGAAATTATCGGAAATAACATTAATAAAGCAGAAATGAATAATTGGTATCCAGAGAAGGTTCCTACTTCCGCTTATTATTCTTTGATAGATAGGGATGATAGCTATTCTGGCATTGAAGTGGATGAACTTGAGGAAGTAGCATGAGTCACGATATTGAAGCCGCTTATGCTGCACTGGAGGTTATCAATCATCTTTTTGAAAAAACCAGAAGACTTTTGTTCTTCGCCCCCTTCTAAAATTAGTTTGAGTGGCTATACAGCCAAGGAAGGACGGTACGAATGGCCACATGCTGATGGCATCGTCAGTCTCCTTTTCATGGGATGCTGGATTAAAACCTGCCAGTCTCAGGCATTGCGCCATTGTCTGGCGGTTGGTTTCTTGCCTGCCCTTGACAGTGGATTATTGCAAAAAGCAGCTTGATTTCATGGCTGTGAACACCGAAATCATTTTGATCATAGTCAAAAATGGCCGATTGATCGGCGAAGAAACCAAAATTTTTTAGCAAAAATGACCGATGCATTTATTCATTGCTTGCGTTTTTACAGTTTACTGCTATGTTTTGCATTCAAGCTGAATTATTATCTGAAGGAGTGACGAGCCATGCCCAAAGCCAGTCTGAAACAACGCACCATAGTCATCGCGGTCAGCGCTATCTTGCTGGCCGCTTGCGCCCGCAATGTCAGCAAGGAGGACATGGCGAAAGCGACCGAAGGCTATATCGAGGACACCAATAAATTATTCGTGGTGGATTGCTTGCTACCGGGACAGGTGCGCAAGATGGGGACGCAGATGACTTACCTCTCTGCCCGCCGGCCGATACGAACCACGGCGGCGGATTGCGAGGTGCGCGGCGGCGAATATGTCGCTTATGATCGTGCCAATTATGCCAGTTCACTCAAAGTCTGGTTGCCAAGGGCGCAAGAAGGTGACCCCGAAGCGCAGAATATCGTAGGCCAAATCTTTGAAAAAGGGCTTGGACAACCCGCTGATTTTAAGGCGGCTTTTGAATGGTATAAGAAGTCGGCGGAACAAGGCAATGGGGAAGCACAGCTTAACTTGGGCCATCTGTATGAGAAGGGTCTGGGAACCTCAGCGGACATTGAAGCCGCCAATAGGTGGTATCGCAAGGCTTCGGGTTTGGAAACTGTCGGACTGCAATTCACCTCGGCGATTGGAGACAGGCAGATGTCAACAGGCCAACCCTCTAAAGAAACCATGCTGGCCCAAGCCGATACTAACGAACCAGACACCTTGCGTCGCAGGGGTATAATCCCACAAGATAACAGCAAAGAATTGGAATCGTTGCGCCGGGAGGCTGAAACCAGCCGACGCGAAGCAGAGCTTAGCCGTCAGGAAGCCGCTCAGGCCCGCGCCCAATTGGCAGAGGCTCAGAACAAAATCATCGAACAGCAAGAGTCTTTGCGACGGTCGCAAGATGAAATGGAAGCTACTCGGATGAAAATCCAAGAACAAAAAGCGATGCCAAGCAAGACTGACGATGCCGAGTTGCGACAGTTGGAAGCTGAATTAAGGCAGAAAGAGGAACAACTCAAAGCCCAGCAAGCTCGCTTGGCTTCCATGACCGAGTCCTTGACCGACACCGATAAAATCCGTGAGGATGCGGAAAGAAGCCGAATGGAAGCCAGCCAACTGCGCGGCGAACTGGCGGAAACCAAGCAACAACTGGCAAGCCAGCAAGAAGCACTCAGTCGCGCCCGTGATGAATTGGAAGACACGCAACGGAAAATCCAACAAGAAAAGGCGCAGCCAGCCAAAGCAGACGATAGCGCATTACGCCAATTGGAAGAAGAATTGCGTCAACGGCAAGCCCAATTAAGGTCCCAAGAGGCCAAGGTGGCGGCGATGTCGGCCTCAGTCAGTAAGGAGCGTCAAGCGGTCAACCGCGAACGGGAAACGGTGCGTCAAGAGAAGACCATAGCCGCTTCCCCACGCGCGGAAGCATCCCCAGTCAAACCAGTCGGAAGTCAGCGGAGTGAATTGTCGCCCATGCAAGCGGCATTGAATGACAAGATCATCAGTTATCAAAGAAAATCCGGCGAACTGACTCAGTGGCTGACTAGCGGCGGGGTAGACCGAAGCCAGATCGAATCACGCAAAAAAGAATTGCAAGACGATGCCAAGGAGATTGCCTCTTTGCGCGAACAGGTTCAGCAACAGAACCGCAAGCTCGCCGATGCC
>CAIYXP010000240.1 GCA_903930145.1 uncultured Methylococcaceae bacterium | reverse complement strand
GGGGTTGGGGAGAGGGGGTTATCGCTTGCCCCACTTGCTTTCTTCAAATAAGCAATAAAAGCCGCCTCCAACGTAGCCTCGCCGCTTTGTTTAACCAATGCGGCGGGCGCATCGCTTGCCAGCACCTTGCCGCCGTGCATTAACGAAATGCGGTCGCATCGCTCGGCTTCGTTCATGAAATGGGTGGAAATGAAGATCGTCACTTGATCCCGACGGGCCAATTCGGCTAGTAATTCCCAAAAGCGGTCGCGGGCGATGGGATCGACACCGGAGGTCGGCTCGTCGAGGATCAACAAATCCGGCTGATGAATCACCGCCACCGCCAAGGACAGGCGCTGGCGGATACCCAAGGGCAGCGCATCAGGTAGCGCATCCATGACGGCGCTGAGTTGGAAACGCTCGGCAACTTCGGTAACGCGGGCGGCCATCCCGGCTGCGGGCAGATGAAACAGCTTGGCGTGTAGCTCCAAGTTTTGCCGCACCGTCAGCTCGGCATATAGCGAAAACGCCTGCGACATATAGCCGACGCGCTGGCGGGTGGCGAGATTGCCGGCATCGACAACTTGACCGAACAGCTTCGCCGTGCCAGCGGTCGGCGGCAATAGGCCGGTCAGCATTTTCATCGTCGTCGATTTGCCGCAGCCATTGGAGCCGAGAAAACCAAAAATCTCACCGCGTTCAATACGCAGACTGACCTGATCCACGGCGGTGAAATCGCCAAAACGCATGGTCAGATTCTCGGCTTCGATGGCTATTTCCGCCGTGCCGGTATTGCTGCGCGGGGGTATCACCAAAGTTTTATGATCCCGACGTTTTTCCTCTGGCAGCAAGCTGATAAACGCCGCTTCCAGCGTGTCGGTTTTAGTACGCTCCCTTAATTCGGATGGAGTGCCGGTGGCGAGAATCTTGCCATCATCCATCGCCACCAGCCAGTCGAAACGCTCCGCTTCGTCCATGTAGGCGGTTGAAACCAATACACTCATTCCGCTGCGGCGTTCCCGCAAATGGTCAATTAAATCCCAGAATTGGGCGCGGGACAGCGGATCGACTCCGGTGGTCGGCTCGTCCAACACCAATAAATCCGGGTCGTGGATTAACGCGCAGCATAGGCCGAGCTTCTGTTTCATGCCGCCGGACAGCTTGCCCGCCGGACGGTCGCGGAACGGTTCTAGCCCAGTGCTGGCTAATAGTTCGGCTATGCGTTGCTGGCGCTCGGCTTCGGACTGCCCAAACAAGCGACCAAAGAAATCGACATTCTCAAACACCGACAAAGTATCGTAGAGGTTCTTGCCCAAACCCTGCGGCATGTAAGCAATGCGCGGACAGACGGCGCGGCGGTGCGCCGTGTCTGCAATGTCGCCGCCTAATACCTCAATGTGGCCTTGTTGCATGATCCGTGCGCCGGTAATCAATGCCATCAAACTGGATTTTCCGACACCGTCCGGGCCGATCAAGCCCACCCGCTGGCCTGACGGAATATCCAGGCTTAGGTCGGAAAGCGCGAGGGTGTTGCCGTAACGTAGGCTAACGGCTTGGATGCGGATGACGGGGGTGGTCTTAATTTTCATGCCGCGATTCTCCATTACCATAAATCAAATTGGGTGTAGCGATGAACAGGCGTTTCTGGCCATGCTGGAAACGCTGGTCTTGATTTGGGCTATATGTTTTTTTCACCAAAGTGTCGATGCTCTGCGTGAATTTAACAAATTGCAGCAAAACCTCCTGATTGACTCAACTTTACCCCGAATCTATACTTTAAGCCTAAACAGGCGACAAAGCCTGTTGAAAGGGTCAATCTTTATGTCATTTTAATGTGGGAGAACCCAAGCTATGCAACTAAGTTCGTTCAAATCCTTGGCTTTAGTCACAGGTACAGCCACGCTTCTGTTGGGTGGAATATCGTCTGCCAACGCATATTCCGTTTATACAAGTCGGGTGGCTTGGGAAGCAGCGCTCTCAGGGCATTCCATTACTACGGATACCTTTAGCAATCCTATCGGTTCGGCACAATCGATTACCCTAGATTCTGGCATAATTTCGACAAATTCAGGCCCTATTACACTCCCGAACCCTCCCTTCGATAATAACAGCGTCTCTGGGGAAGTATTCAATAATGCTACCCAAGCGGGTAATGGCACTGCTTCCAATACGATAACTTGGGCGTTTCCCACTACCCATGTGTTTGCCTTTGGGGCTGATTTTATCAGTGCTGGTTTAGACAGGTTGACTCTAATAGGGAATTTCGATGGTACGGGTGCGCAAAGCATTCTCGTCAACAACACAATTGGCGGAGGTGATGGCTTTCTTGGCGTGATTGGATTGGCAAAATTTAGCTCGGTCGCTTTCGGCAATGATTTAACCACACTGGATGGCTTTGCCATTGACAATGCCTCATTTGCCGTCCCTGAACCCGGCACGGTTGCTTTGATGCTGACGGGTTGGTTTGTTGGGCTATTATCGGGTAAGCGGGTAAGGCGTGGATAGGTGACAAAAAAAATCTGGTTGCGCCGACTGATTTGCAGAACACCCGGATACGCTGGTTCATCGTGGGCAAACAATAGAGCCGTTTGCCCATTTCCATTTCTACCCAACTGAAAACGCCGGACACTCATCTCGGCAACTTAACTTCAAGCTTGACGGGCCAAGCAGCTTTGGCGTCGAGTTTGACATAGGCCATGCCGGGAACGCCTGTCTTGATTTGCGCGAGATACTGTTTCAATAACACAGGGTCGATTCTTGCCCGGACGCGAAACATCAGCTTCAAGCGTTCGCTTTCGGTTTCCACGGTTTTTGGCGTGAACTGCGCCACGCTGGCGACGAAGCTGGCTTGGGCAGGGATCACATAATCCGGGGCGGCATCCAGCACCAAGCGAATTTCACTGCCTAGCGCGACTTTGCCCGCTGCCGCCGTGGGCAGGAAGAAGGTCATATAGACATCGGCCAGATCGACTAGGCTCAACACCCGCCCCCCGGCGTTCAAAACTTCCCCCGGTTCGGCGATGCGGTATTGCACCCGTCCATCACGCGGGGCTTTCAATTCACTGTCGTTCAAATCGGCTTGCAAGCGCACGACGGTCGCTTTGACTGCTTCTATAGCCGATTGCGCTTCCACACCCTTGGACTTGGCGGCGGTGATGCCGGCCTGCGCCGCCGCGACTTGGGCCTGTGCAGCGACGACGGCGGCGGTCATGCCCAGCACCCGTGCGCCGTTGTCGTCCACTTCCTGTTGCGGTGTGGCCCCCTCCCCTACCAGCCGCTGCGAGCGCTTCAGCCGCTTATCGGCGGCATCAAGTTCGGCTTGGCGTTGGGCGACGACCGCTTGCGTGGCATGGTGTTCGCTCTCGCGTTGGACGACGACGGATTTTGCCGTCAAGTAGGCATTTTCGGCTTGGCGCACTTGGGCCAATGCTTCGGCCTTCCGAGCCAACAGCACTTGTGTGTCCATCCTCGCCAGCACTTGACCGGCCTGGACGAAATCGCCTTCGCGGGCCAGAATCTCGACGATACGGCCTGCGGTCTTGGTGGCAATGTCGATTTCGGTGGCTTCGATGCGACCATTGCCGGATACGATGCTGGGCGGCAACGGGGCTGGGCGCATCATCCACCAAATGCCGACACCCACTGCCAGCAGGGCGATGCCGAGTAGGGCGAGCATCCACTTTAATCTTTTCGATACGGCTGGTTTTACTGGCTTTTCTGCCGCAGCCGGTTTGCCCGGTTCAGTGGGTTTTGCTGGTGTGGCTGGTGTTGTCGTTTCGCTCATCATTCCCTCTGTGACAGTTGCGGTTCGGCATTCGCACCGCCGCCAAGTGCTTTGTATACGGCAATCAGATTAGTGGATGCCTCGGCTTCGGAGCGGGCCAGTTCAATTTCACCCACATACTGCGCCCGTTGCGCGTCCAGCACATCCAAAAACGAGACCGCCCCTTCGTGAAAGCGTAGTTGCGACAAGCGGACGGCTTCGCGCAAATCCACTACCGCGCGGGACAAGGTCTGCCGTCGGATTTCCTCGTTTAAATAGCGTGTCATTGCCGTTTCGGTTTCTTGCAAGGCTTCCAATACGGCTTTTTGGTAAGCCAGATAAGCCTCCTGTTGCTTGGCTTCGGCAAGGTCGATGCCAGCCTGGATGCGACCAAAATTGAGCAAAGGCTGCACGAGGTTGGCAGCGGTGCTGTAGGAAAAAGCCGCCGATTTGAATAAGGCATCAAGGTCGGTGTTACGGAAGCCAAAAAAGGCCGAGAGCGAAATTTTGGGAAATAGTTCAGCAATCGCCGAACCTTGCAGCGCAGTGGCGGCGGCGAGTTTGCGTTCGGCGATGCGCAAGTCAGGGCGGTGGCGGATCGTCGCGGCGGGTGTCGCCAAGATGGCTTTGCCGGGTGCCATCGGAACAGTCCCTAGATCGTTCAGTTCGGCATCCAAAGTACCGGGTTGGCTGCCAGCCAGCACTTCCAACTGACGCAATGCGCCAGTTTGCCGTGCTTCCAATGCGGGAAGTTGGGCCGTCGTGGTTTCGGTCAATGCCCTCGCCCGCACGACTTCAAAGCGGGTGCCAACGCCTTCGCGGAACAGGGTTTCAGTCAGACTCAAAATTTGCTGCTGCGCGGTGAGATTGGCGCGGGTGATGATCTGCTGGTTTTGCAGATTGCGATATTCGATGTAACTCCGCGCCACCTCGGCGGTCAGTGTCACTAAAGCGAAGCGGTATTGCTCGTCCGCCGCGTCCAGATCGGCTGAAGCGGCTTCCAAACGGCGTCGCTGACGGCCAAACAAATCAATTTCCCACAATGTGTCGAAACCCAGTTGGAAGAAATTGAAGCGAGTTCCAGGCACAAGCCCCGGCAGGGGGTTTTCGTAGCGAGAGGCTCCAACCGCCAAATTTACCTTGGGGAACAGTTCAGCACGGGTTCCACTGCGTTCGGCACGGGCTTGGTCTATGCGCGTCAGGGCTATTTTCAAATCCAGATTGCCCGCCAACGCCTGTTTCATCAAACGATCCAAGCCAGTGTCCCCAAAGCTTTTCCACCAGTCTTTCAGTGTTTGAGGATCGACGGCTTTAAGTTCGGCGCTGGCATCCTGCCCGGCTTGCCAGTGAGCGGGAACGGCGGGCGGGGTTTCCCGGTAATCCGGCCCCAACATGCAACCGCCTAGGTTGCTCAGGATGAATAACCAAGCCCACTGCGCTTTCATCCTGCTTACTGATAGAACTGTTGAACTGTTGCCACGATCTGGGGATTGGTCATCTTGTCACTTGTTTCGACCACGATGAATGCGGCCCGATGGTCGATCCAAATACCAGCTTGTTTGTTCACGTTGTTCTCCTCATATTTTCGCAATCCACCGGCTCGCACATTAGCCAACCGGCTATCTCACGATGTGGGTTCTCAAGCCATTAAGGACTCTACGCCGATGTGTTCCCTGTGCAGACTGGACTCTTCGGCCTTAAGTTGCTCCAAAGGGTGGGTTGAATAGATGGGCAGCTTAGAGTTAGCACAACTTTTATCCCATTAACCACAGGCCAGTCTGTTCGGTAGCATACATTGCGGCCTATGGATATTTGCATTCCCGCACATATTGCCCTCCAACTCGACTTGGATACTTATTTCCTTTTTTCAACGGATGGTCAAACAATCTCTTAAATTTCCAAACCACGACTTTCATCCAATCTTGCTGCAATTGTTGCAGGATGAAAAATATCGTCCACCAGAGCGGTACAAAAAATAGTTGGGATAAAAGATTTGTCCCAACCGATTTCGCCCCAAACCCAAATAAATCAGCGTTCGTCAGTTGAAACTCTGGCTAAAACCATCAAATAGCCCATACCCCAAATGTCTGCGATTGCCCAACCCTTCTTTTTGCAAAGCAGACTGTAGAAGGGACTGGGCCATTTCAATTAATTTCCCTTCCCCTTCAACGGCAAACATGAAAGCCCCGCGAACCGCAATTTGTGGGGTGATGGTCGGGGAGTCTGTATCTCTTGGTTGGGGTTGATGGCCTTGATAATAGTCGCCGTGGTGCGGTGTGATGACTTCCTGAAGCAGAGGCATGGGGGCAGACTTAGGAACCCACCAAGCATCGTGGAAGATCACAAAACCGGCATCCCCTTTGTCCTGCTCATTGTCATTGGGCTCCCGGCCAAACAAATAGGCAAAACGCTCGGAAAGGCCAATTATCCGATCAAGTTCGCCGAGTGCGTAAGCCCGAGCCAAGCCTTTCAGCATGCTGCCCGCTATATAGGGAACGCCGTAAGTCTGGTGTAGCCGCACCGAGGTCTCCAATATACTGGTCTCACCCCGCGCCAGGAACATTCGGCTGTCCAGTTCCGCCGTCCAACAGGCAATTTGGGCTTGGTTTTGCTTGATTTGCCGAAGCCAACGGTCATAGGCTTTCTGATATAAGTCAGTTGCAGGAATTCCCGCCGCTATTTTGATCAATTCACTGACCGGGCTGACCGCATGATGGTCATCGTCATGCGATGTGTGATTTTGCCTTGGCATCTGGGCTAAGCCATAATCAAGCAACGCCCCGATATTGGGTTCTTGGGTAGTCACTATATGAGGATCAGGCAACGGCTTCATGGCATTTTCAGGCATTGGGTTTGCCTAGTTTGCTTTGGGCAATCAAGCGAAACCATTCGCTGATTTCCACGCAATGATTGGTATATAGCATATATTCGGTCAGGTTGGCAGCTTTGACGTTAGCCAGCAGTTGCTTCGACCATTCCAACTTAACGAGTGCTTCATCCAGCAAATTGTCACCCGTCAAATGCCGCAAGCACCAAAACAAATTGGCGAGCATATATTCATAGACGATATTATCGTCCGGCTTGTTAGGGTCGAACTTGGTGTGCATCCATTCCAATGAAGCCAACAAACCGTTACGGCGAAACAGAAACGGCAGGTCATGGCATAAGGTGGCGAATTTGCTTTTTAGCGATTCATTATTTAGCTGCAAAATGGCGTCTATACAGCCATAAACTTGTGTCGCATGATAACTCTGCCGGTTGGCAGAAAAGTCAACTCGCTTGTCTTTCAATAATATCGATTGGTATGGTTGAATCGGCATCATTGTCCGTCCCCGCACACCCACAGCACTTGCCCTAATCCTGTCGTCGCATTGCCGCCGATTTGCAGGCGTTGACTGGTCTTCATTATCTTTTCCAATAATTGCCCGACACTGGCATTATCGGCCTGTTGGCTTTGCCACCTAAACACATCCTGGGCCACTATCCCCCACAACAGGCTTTCGGCAGGCAGGGATTCCTCATACCAAGGGCCGTCGGCCACCGTGCGGTTTTCGCCGAGTTTCACATGGGGGCGAACTTCGGTGTGGTGTTGGGCTAGAAAGGCGAACAACGTGTCCGAGACAATCAAAAACCGGCCACTGAATTCATTTTGCCAATCTGCCCTGTCGGACTCTTGAAATAACTGTCCAGATAGATGCCTTGTCCATGCTGTGACCAAGGGTTCGCGACGATAAGTCAGGCTCAAATCCTCCAAATAAACGGTGTCATTGTGCCATGCCACTCGGTTGTCATCGCCCCCCAAGGCTTCGCCATCATCTCTGATGCTTGGAACGTCCAGCCCGACGACTTCCCCCCCGGCATCCCGCCAATCGCCACGATAGCGGCGCAGCACAAAAGGGCAGGTGACCCATGCAAACACGGCTTGCCAAGAGCGCACCGGCAGGCACAGTAAATGGGCATCGCCCACCCGCAGTAGGCCGCTGAAATCGCTTTCGCCACCGCCTTTGGGCTCCTTGCCAAACACGCTATCTGCCGCAGTTAGCGGCTTGCTTTCTTGCCCGTTGCTTGGCGATTCGTCATTCCCCGGCTCAGGTGGTGATGTATGCTCATACCGCAACACGCCTTTGATTGCCGAGCCGGGCACACAGGGCAAGCCGGTGGACTTTTCGCGCAGCAGGGGCAGGTCGATGAAGCCCTCGCCGCGACCCGTGCCAATATGCAGCGGGGTCAAGGCGTGGAGGTAATAAATCCGGGGTTTTAATAGGTTCGCGTTCATGATGGTGAAGTTCCTGTGGAGTCTTTAGGCGGGGCTTGCCAGATGCCGGGCAATGCGAGTCCAAAACCGTCTTGCCGAGATCGCTCGTCGTCGCAAATCGACCTTAGCCACAACCGGGCTGCCTGTTCTGCGTCACCCTGTTCGATGCTGAACCAATAGACACTACCGGCTGGGACTAAGCGGCGGACAGGCGTTATGGGGAAATCACGCCCGGCGGGGTGAGCAAGCTTATAAGCCAGCAAATCCCAACCCGAATGTGGTTGCCAGCGTTCCAAGGCGGCGGCGCGTAGCCGCAACACCAATACCCCTTCCATGCCGGGGGGGCTGCCTTGCCAACTGCCGTCAGATTGTTTAATCAGCCAGCCGGGTTTCCAGCCATCTTTGAAGTCAGCAGGAGTTGCCAGCACGAGCCTTAGCCGGTCTTTCCCGGTCAAGGCATGAGACAGAGTACGTGGACATTGTGCAGGCCACCAATGCGGTTGCGCCTCCAGATAGGTCAGCCCGCCCTTGCCTCCGAGTGGAAACAGACCCTCCGGCAAATTCTCGCTACATTTCGCCAACAAGCCATATTCGTAATTGTCCCAAGCCGTGCCAAGTTCACGCGGCCCGAAATCCAGCCGGTTGCTCTCAAACAAAGCACTTTCTTGCGCGGTTAGGCTGTCGGGTTTGACGGCGACATGGGCGCGGCGGTCAATGGGCAGACGTTTGACACCTAATTCGACCAAGTTCTCTAAAGGATATTGCTTCTTGGGTTTGGCCGGATTAGCTCCATGCAGCCACGCCAACATGGCATCCAAAGACCAATAGGCAGGGCCGTCACAGGGCTTGGAGTTTGTGTGGGGGCGCAAAAACAAGGGGAGCAATCCGCCGTCCGGCAAATCCATGCCTTCGGTTTCAGCCGTCATTGGCAGTGGGTAAAGGTGGTGCAAAGCCACCTCGCCGGACTTGGTAAAATATGCGGCATCGGTGGGTTTGGGGAAAAACAATTCGACCCGCCCCCCGTCCAAAGCACGACGGGCCAACAACGGCCCGGACACCCCGACCGCGTTGAGATGTTTAAGATTGGCTTGTCCTGCAAATTCCGCCGGGCGGGTTTTGAACAAAATCCCCCGCAATGCCCCGGCCACCGCGCTGGGCGGCGGGAAATTCAAGGTTTCGGCACGCAAACCGAACGGACGGCCAGAGCGGAAAAGCAACGGCACTTTAGGTCTCAGGAAGTAACTGTTCATGCCTGCCCCCCTATTACTTCGGTTTGTTGAGTTGGGCCGTCATCGCCAACAAGCGCTCGGGCAGCGGCTATCCTCCGCGCAATCAGCAACTCTGCCGCCAATTGGGGCAAGCAAAGCAACTCACCGGTCAAGCTCAGTTTTTCCGCCAAGGCCGAATCCTCAGTTTCGGCTTGATCGACATCCTTGCCGGGTGCGATTTGCCTCCGCGACACAATGCGCTTGACCATGCCCGACCACAAATCCTGTTGGATGTTCTTGTTGGCGTTATGGCTGATGGTGTTTAGGCGTTCTTCGGCCTCGCGCAGCAAATAGGCGATGGCATCGGGCAGGCGTTCCTCATAAAACGCTTGCACCCAGACGTCCATGCGTTGAGCCGTTTTTTTAATGGTATCAAAAACCCTCTTTTTTTCCTCGCTATCTTGGTCTTCGGGCGTTTCTGGTTCAACGACCCAAGGGCTACGCATTTCTATCTCGCCGCCCGACCGCGGCTTGAGGATGATGCCTAGCGCGTTGCGCGGTTGCTTGCTGCCGTCGCCTTTCGCCAAACGCTCGGCCCGGTGCGCCATATCCAACAACACCGGCAAAGGCTCCAAGAAATGACCAATCGCAAGCCCGACACTCAGGCTTGGCGATTTAATGCCTTGGTTATCGCCCAAGGCATCTATCACTTTTTGCATGGACTTGGCAAAATCCAGCCGCAACGCATCCGCACACTTGATGGCCTGGTCCAACGGAACCAGTGCCAGAACATCGTCGCCGCCCGTGTAAATGGCATGACCATAATGCTCGCGAATGATGGACTGCGCCCGGTGGGCGAACTCAGTCAGTGCTTTGGAAATTTCGGTATGGGCTTGCAAGGTGCAGGATTTGGGGTTTCTCAACAAACCGCCCATGGAGTCGCCGTCGGCTTGCAGGATGGCGAGGTAGGGGTTGGGTTTGTTATCCGCCAACAAGGGGGCCAATTTATGTTCCAAGGTTTCAAGTTGTCGGCGCAAAACCTCCCCTGCTCCCGCTTTTTCGAGTCTGAGGCGATTTTCAAATAATAATTGACCGTCAAACGGAAAATTTCGGTAGATGCTGACACCAATCTCGTTCAGATTGCCGGAGACTTTTGTCACCAAATCATATTTAAGCAGACTTTTTAAAACCTTCCCGTCAACCAGTTGATCCAAACGAGTTTTAAGGTGTTTGCGTTGCCTACTGTCAAAACCCCTTACCCAAGGGTCGAGGGCAATCCTCGATAGAGGGGTGAAATGTTCCGTATCATTGCCATCGCCTCTTTGACGGGCGAACTTTCCGCCAACCCGCTTGACGACACCAACGCAATCGAGTTCCTCGGTATCGCCTATGCCCAAAACACGCAGCCTAAGCCTGTGCCGGTTGGCTATCACCGACTCCCGCGCAGCGTCGAGCGAAGATTTTTGAATGCCAAATTGGGTGTTTTGGGCGCGTAAGAAGTCGCGGGTGTTTTTGCGGGCAGCCAATAATTCATCCAAGCGTTCATAGCCTTTCAGATAGCCATCATTCCCACAAGGCACGCCAACCCAAGCCGCTTGAAATTCCAATACATCGGCTTCTTGTTGCTTCCAAAGTAATTCATGAAGCAGTTTTTTAGGCGGTCTGGCAGCTTGCTGTACACGATTAAATACCGCATTGGCTTCCTTGAGCCAGACATCTCTTGCTGCTTTTTTGGCATCCTCAACCAAGCGCTTCACGTCCTCAATCTTGCCGGTTTCCACCTGGGCCAGAATGATGTTGGAGATTTGCCGACCGGGTCCGGCATCGAGCAAGCCTTCTTCGTCCGCCGGGAAAATTAAGCTTGCCCCATTTTCTTTTAAGGACTTGGCGGCGCTTTTGGATGCGGTGGACAACAGGTAGGAGCCAAACCACAAATCCCGGCTGCGCCTTGCGGCGGCAATGAACCCTTGCACCGGGCCGATGGAGAGCTTGAGGAGGTAAGTGGGCATGGGCTAGTCGTTTAGATTATCAGGTTCCACCGCAAAAAAACGAAGGAAAGTACTCAAGGGGTCAAACTTATTTATATCAGTTCCGAACTTCATTAAAGGATTTATTATAGGATTTATTATAGGATTTTCTTTATT
>CAIYXP010000239.1 GCA_903930145.1 uncultured Methylococcaceae bacterium | reverse complement strand
GGCTTGTATATCCATACATCGCCTTGCGCGGGAGCTTTGAGCAATACGAACACGTCAAAGCCGGGCGAGCCATTTTTACCCTTGGCTTTCTTCCATTTGCCGAGTATGCCGCCGTTTAAGTCGGTCATATCGTTGGCTGAACCATTGCCTGGTCCGGTAATTGCTTCGGGATTGTCAATGTCGAAAATCCAGCCGTCCGCATTCCTAGGCTCGCGCAAGGTGTAGACAAAATCCCCGCCTTTGCTCAAAAAGAATTGATTGCGTACCGGGTCAAACTCTATTCCAGTGGCGTTAACATTGGCAATCGTTTCATACGCTCCAACGTTATTGACATCTGGATTGAAGTTATGGATCGGGTTATTAGCACCGATCAAGCTATCCCGCAAATCCCAATATGAGAACAATGTAGGGCTGCCTGTCTTCACATAAAGCTTGGAATAGGGGTTATACGCACCGCTACCTTGGTCGCCCCAATACGGCGGACCTGCAATCTTGCCAATGGTGTCAGTGGTCAGAGTGTCGACGCTGTTGATCGTGTACTTAAAGATACCTTCCGATTGTTGGAACAATACAACATCCTTGCCGTTTTCGATGTAAGTGTCTGTGGTTCCTGCCAAGAAATTATTATTTGGGATTGACTGCCCTGACAGGTAATAGTACATATCCCGATTTTGCCAAGCGCCAGAGCCTAAGTCGTTGGGGTCAACACCTGAGCCAGTGACACCGCCCACTTTGGTGGCATCGGCTTTTGACGGGTCAAACATGAACGGGCCGGTATCAACTAAAACATCATTGCGTATTTTTTTGAACGTTCCCATTGCGTTAAATGTGGAACCGCCAAACGTCATGAAGCGCTTGGATACTGGCAGAAATACGTTATTGTCGTAGCAATGCGCGGCTTGTGGGGAGTCGGGGTCAACAGTTAGATAAAGTTCTGCCGTTATATCTGTCCGATGTACTAATTTTGTCGGCAATGAACCGGCCCGCCATTGCAAGGTGGCACTATCCCAGATTAATACCGAATTGTTACCCGTGTTGGCATGTCCACCGCCAAACAGGATTATCCCGCCATTCTCAGTGTCCCATGCAAAGCTAGACCATGCATTGATGAGTGCAACTTGATTGTCATCGCCGCCTGACAAACTTTTGTTATAGGGGGTGAACTGCGTTGAAATAGCGTTAGTGTTAACCTTCTGCCACGATTGCTCTGGCATGTTCTCAATGAGTGCCAGTAGCGGGTTATTGGCAGGTATTTCCGGGTCGGAATGGAGTATGATGGAAGGAGCGCTTGGTGCGACTAGAGTTATATCTTTCCAAATTGTAATATTATCGTAGATTCCAATACCTAGTGAATCAATCGGGGCGATACCTACCGTTCCGGTTCCTTGAAGTTTTGGATAAGTCGCTGCTGAAAGATTGCCGCTTGCGCTATAAACAGTTGTGTTGCTGCTGTTTTTTATCGACAAACTCCATGCTGCTGGGTTGCTGCCTGAAATTTCTGCGGTGACTTTGTACCATTGGCCGACTGTCAACCCACCAGAGATCGCACCCTCATTTGCTTGGGGGTTTACCCAGCCCCCATCCCAATGGACAACGTTTACATAGGATATTCCGGCGTTTTTTCTTATCCAAATAGCGAGTGCGGACAAAGTAGCTCTCTCGCTTCCATTCAATCTCAGCAAAAATCCATGGGAACTAGGTTCACTTATATAGATGTCTGCTTCAATTTTATTGTATATGCTGGCTTCTGAAGCTGGTCTATTTAAACTTGTATCTCTTCCTGCCCATCCAATGAAGTAATTGTTAGAATCACCTAAGCCATATTTTACTTCCAGTGCATTATTGTTGATACGAATACCAGAATAAGTATCAACCCAACCGCCGCTTGCCGCGCCCCAATCGGAATTGGCGCGGTTGAAATCATCAGTGTACGCGAATACGGTCGTGGGACTTTTAAGCTCATTGGCACCGCCGGAACCGGCATTGGGCACCGCTTCGATCAAGGTGCCGGGGACTAATGGAGTGATGTCCCACAAGTACTCATTCGGGAAATCGGGCAGACCCGGCAGGGCCGTCAGCGCATTGGGCAGTATGGCAGTAATGGCTGCGACATTTTGTTCTGCACGGGGTTGGAACCACGTCATGGCATCGGAGGTGAACTGGATCGGATCACCCATCAAAACCTTCCACGATTCAATTGCCCACGCTCCGATAGCTGAACTCTCAAATCGAATGTTACTGCCGCTGTTTTCAATGGGCACGTCTGCCGGATGTTCGGCGTAAAAGCCCGTGACTTTGGGAGCGCATTGAGATCCCGGTTTTGTGCGGTCGCAGGGGTCACCCGTCAGTCCCCACCAGAACGTACTGGCTTGGAATTTAACGGTAGATTTGTCGATCAGGAAATTGTCGTTGAACAGTAACCCGGCAGGACCACCAACATAGGTCGAATTGACAAAGTCCATGGTCGTGTCGAATAACCATATGCCGTGGCTGTTAACCATTTGACTATTGACGATCTTGACGGTACCACCAACCCAACGAATGGCCGTCGCGTGATTGCCGACGAATCCTTCCATCAAAACCCCATCCATGACGAGGTTTCCACCGCCGAGTCCTCCATCGATGAACGCAGTGCTCACCGGAAACTCAGTCGACATATAGGCGTCTGTCGTCAGAGTCATCATGCTAAATCTGACATTGCGCAGGGTCAAATCGACCTTCTCTTGAGCTTCAATGATGGGTGTAATGCATTGACCAAAAGTAAAAATGCTATAAATATCATGGATGTAGGCGTTTTCAATCGTCAGCTTCGCGCCCTTGCGGACAATGGCTACCCCGAACAAATTTCTCATATTCAGCCCGTTAATCGTGACTTCGACCCCTGTGTTGTCCGTGTTGCGCTGACCAATATCGATAAAACCACTGCCATCGCTTATCATCTTGTCGAAGCTACTATTAGGACAACTCCCCAAGGGATTGACTTGGCCATTGGCATCAACCCACATCGGATCGTCTAAGACGTAAAAGCCGTTGCCAACAATGTCCACCGACTCGGTGACGTGAAAGTCAGGGTATTGTTCGGCGGAATGGTGCGGGCAATTGCCGGGACCAAAATCCGTCCTAATTTGGATGGTGTCCCGCCCCGGATTGGCGTTGGCCTGTTCGACCGCCCACTTCCACCCGCCCGGCGAAGCCATACAGTCCACTTCCGTGACTTCAAAAGTGGCCGCTAAACTGGTCTGTACCCCTCCCAGCAGCAACGCGGCGACTGCGGGAAGGAGGCTTAGGGTCTGAGCGAGGAAGGCCAAAAGCCCCATCGCCCCGGTTGTTGGATAGTTCTTGTCGTGTGTTTTGATGATACTTCTCGGTTGGGTTTATAACAACAATACCTTCGCCAATCAGCATGAGTGTTTTTTGAGGTTCGGGGCAAGGATGGGTGGTCAGAAAAGGTAGAATACCGGGGTTTACCTCAACGTCCGGCATCTGATCCCAATCTGACCATTACTGAAATCATAGCAACTCTAAGCACCTTGAGTCCACACTTGAATCGGCGCACCCTGAACCAACTCGCCATCATCGTCGAGGCCGTGCTGGCGATGACAGGCCGCGTCACCATGCTAGGGCTGTCCCGCTGGGCCGAAAAGGGCGGGAGCTACCGGACGGTGCAGCGTTTTTTCAAGGAAAAAATCGATTGGCCGGCGTTGCGCTGGCAACTCGTCAAGCAGCCTTTGGCAGGGGCGAAGCGGGTTTGGCTGCTGACCGGCGATGAGGTCGTGGTGACCAAGTCGGGCAAGGAAACACATGGTTTGGGGATTTTTTTTCTTCGATTTACAACAAGCCGCTCCCCGGCCTGTGCTTTTTGAACCTGCAGGCGCAGGCGTGGCACAGGAACTTCCCCGAGCGGCTGAATGTCGTCGTCATCGTGAAGACCAACCTGAAGACCGGGCGCAGCGCCAAGGTGCTGCTGTTCAGCGACGACTTGGCCCTGACCGCCGATACCCTGATCGAATACTACTCGCTGAGGTTCCAGATCGAGTTTGACTTCAGGCATGCCAAGCAATACTGGGGGCTGGAAGACTTCATGAACGTCAAGGAGACGCAGGTCGGGAATTTCGCCAACTTCTCCCTGTTCATGGTGACCTTCTCGCGGCTATTGTGCGGCAAAATGGAGGGCCTGAACGGAGGCAGCATGCTGGACTTGAAAACGACCTTCAGGGCGCGAAAATACACGCGGAGGATTTTAAATTCGCTCGGCAAAACGGGCGAGGAATTTTTAATCGACGACAGGATTTTCAAGCTGCGGAAATCGGCAGGATTCATGCTAAAGCGGCATGAATTTTGGCGAAGGTATTGTAACAAAAAAAACCTCTTTTTTCTGAAAACAGCCTAGATGAAGGTGGCTCTAACTTCTTGTTTATTGACGTTGTGGAATCCCTTCCCCGTCTGGTTTGCCTAGTGATGATAAATTTTTTATGGTTCCAACGCCGGAGCGTTATTGCCATTAACTTAAGCCGTTCGTGGTGAGCCTGTCGAACCATGAACGTCTTAAACATCAAAGAATTGTATTTTCCGCCCACCACTCGACAGGCTCAGGGCAAACGGAAAAATTGTTAAGTTAATGGCATTGTCGCCGGAGCGTGGGAACGATCATAAAAATCACACGCGCCGCCGGTTGCGGATCAGCAACGCCAGCCCCAAGCCAAACAGCAAAATGGCGGGTGGTTCGGGGATTGGGTTGCCAATCTGCGCACCGTTGAGTGAGGCAATTTGCAGTGGATCGCCATTTTCATCGCTCAGAACCTTGATCGAATCAAAGAAAACAAAAGTCTGTTGAAACTGGGGCAGATTGTCCACCCGGAAACTCAGGGTCGCGAAGGTGAATTCGGACGGCTGGAGAGTGGCGAGTTGCGACGGCGACAGGATGCTGACTTCGGCGAGGTTGATCGTGTTGCCCGTTGCACCGGTGCTAAGGTCATCAGCCTCGGTTCCCACCGCGCCAAGCGAGCTGCTTAGCGTGTATCCAGTAAAAGTGAGTATAGACGAGTCAAAGGCGAAATTGATATCAAACCCACCGAGCGAGGGTGCGGTATGTTCACCTAGCCCGCTGATGGTAAGAGCCAGGTTGACGGTTTGGGTTGGAATTGCATTCTGCACCGCTGGCAGCAGGCGCAGCGTAACCGGGGCGGCGGAGGCTTGGGATGCACCCAACAGCAGGGCGATGCCCAGTGCGGTGCGCAGGAGTGTTTGGTGTAGGTTCATGAATTAATTTCCTCTTAAGTTTGAGTTGAATGGTTCCCACGCTCCATAGCGTGGAAACCCCTAGGGCGGCGCTCCGCGCCATCAACAGCAGAGCAGTCAAGATGCCGTTCCCACGCCGGAACGTGGAAACGACAGAGCTACTTCTTGCGGTCACAGCGCACACAAGGGCTTGGTGCAAAGCAACACGCACTGGCGGGAGTCATACAGGTTGATGACGCCGTCCGAGTTATGGTCGCGCAAGTCGCTCGCCCCGCTGGCTGGCGTGTTCCGTGCTGCGTTGATCAACCCGATGTCAGTCTTGTTCACCGACCCGTTGCTATTCACGTCACAGGACTTGATTGGGGTTGCGGTGGTCGTGCCCAACTCGGAAGGGGTCGCGCCGTCGTCAGTTTGACCAAACACGCCAAATTCGTACTCGATGCCGCCCGTCAGCCCCGGAATGGTCGTGATCCGCCCCGAAAGGTAGCCGGGACCGTTCACCCATTCAAGTTGCCCTTTGACCCGGTAGGTCACGAAGTAGCTGAAGGGGCCCGGGCGAGCGCCCATGCTGGGTTCAGTCCAGAAAAGTTCCACTTGGCTTACCCCTGGAATCGCTGTGACGACGGGAATGCCGACTGGGCCAAAAGGTGTGGCACACACTTCGTTCGAGTCTGGACCCTCGGTAGGCGTTAGCGCATGAATGATGAAGCAATACTGTGTTCCGTTGGTCAGGCCAGTGACCTGATTCTGGAGTGTGGTCGGGCTGGGAATGGTGACTTCCTGGGTGCTCGGATTGCCAACCGGGTGATAGATGATCTTGTATCCGGTCAAGCTGCCCGTCGGCTGGTTCCAACCCAGATCGACCGAAGCATCACCGCTGCCCTGTAGCGTTAAATGCGGAGTTTGTACGTTTTGGATTGCGCCGATGTTGCGCTTGCCATTGCCGGCATCCCAGCGGGGGTTGCCTAACACATCTTGGGTGATGCACGAACCGTCGATGGGGTTAAGCACTGCGTTTGCCCCACCCGGACAAACGGCATTTGGAATTGCATCAATCAACACACCCGGCTGGCTGGCTGGGCCGATCAAAGGAGTGGCAATGCCTGGGTATTTATTAATAACCGGATATTCCGGCCAGATACTGGAGACGGGGTCCAATATTTTAGGATCGAGCGGTAATGCAGGCGTACCCGTCAAGAGGCTGGGCTGCCCAGTCAACGATCTCAATGTCGCCGCATCTTGATTCGTGACTGGCTTGACGAAGGTATATTCATCCGCCGTATAAGAACCACCCCCCCCCAAGGTCGGGTCAATTCCAGTAGGAGACATCACCCCCACGGCGGTTTGGTATAAGTTGACCGTGGCACCACTCGACACATAAAAGGGTGCACCGGGGTAGCTACTGCAATTGGGTGAGCAATCGTTCATCTCGGCCACAATGGTGGAGGCCGTGATATCCAGTGTCGCACTCCCCGGAGGGGATACCGTTGTACTGGCAATGATACGGCTCCAATCTCTGACAGGAGACAGCCAGAAAACACTATTGACGATTTCAGAGTTTCCACTTTGCAAGGCGATCCCGCCAGCATAGACAAACCGGCTGTTGGTGATCGTGACATCGCCGAACCAGTTGATGGCTCCTTTTGTGTTTGAGTTCTCAATGAGGGTACTGTCAATCACCAGTTGCGCGTTATTGTAACCTTGCAGGAATGCACCAAAAATTATTCCAAAATCCCACGACCAGTTGTGATTTTGTTCAAAATGGCTGTTTTTGATGGTCAGCTTGCCGCCGTCACTAACCTGAATACCGGCGTGGCTAGTGGCACCACAATGTTGCACCTCGTTTATGGCCCGCAACCAGACGTTGTCCAGAGTCAGGGAAGAACCTTGACTAAACTGGGCAAACCAAGGCAATGCCTTAAAGCTCATGTCCGCGATGGTGACCTCTACACCGGCAACCGCCACCTTCAGAAAGGGGGGTGATATGGCTGCAAGCAAATACCGTTGATTAGGGTCTGCCGGGCAGATATCCTCACGGTAAGGATTAATCGCCAAGCTGGACGAGACGAATACTTGATTGCCCTTGATGACCGCACCATTGCCTTGGAAAATGACGGACTCCGTGACATTGGCGATATAATCTGTCCCACCTGGGACGACACATCGACTACCGGAGACATTGATGGTCAAACCCGGCGGGGAAAACGTGATGGTATCCACCCCGGGGTTGTTGTTGGCCAAATCAATGGCCTCGCGCAGGGAACCCGTCCCATTGCACTGCGTGGAGGTGACGGTGTAGGTATTTGCCGAGGCGGGTTGAGTGCCGCCGACGATGAGCAGACAGGTTAGGGCGAGGAAGGCCAGTGGACCCATCGCCCCTGTTCTTGGATTGTTCTTGTCGTATGTTTTCATGATACTTCTCGCTTGGGTTTAACAAAATAACCTCTTTTTTTCTGAAAACAGCCTGGATGACGGTGGCTCTAACTTCTATTTATTGACGGTGTGGAATCCCTTCCCCGTCTGGTTTGCCTCGTAATAATAAGTTTTAAGCTGGTTCCCACGCTCCTGCGTCACTGCCATAAAGTTAAGAAAAATCTCGTCGTTCCGGCAGGGATTGCCGGAACCCAGAAGCCAAAAGAGGGCAAGCCAGATTCACCTCCCTGTGTTCTGGATACCGGCAATCCCTGCCGGTATGACGGCCTAACTTTATGGCAGTGACGCTCCTGCGTGGGAACCCGAATTATAGCGCTCCGCGCCATATACCGCAGAGCGGTCTAGGCGGCATTCCCACGCCGAAACGTGGGAACGATAGAGCTTCTTCTAACGGTCAAAGCGCACACAAAGGCTTGGTGCAAAGCAATACACACTGGCGAGAGTCATACAGGTTGATGACACCGTCCGAGTTATGGTCGCGCAAGTCGCCCGTCCCGCTGGCGGGCGTATTCCGCGCTGCATTGATTAGCCCAATGTCGGTCTTGTTTACCGACCCGTCGCTATTCACGTCACAGGACTTGATAGGGGTTGCGGTGGTCGTGCCCACCACGGGAGCGGTCGCACCATCGGAAGTCTGTGCGGCTACGCCGAATTCGTACTCGGTGCCTCCGGTCAAACCGGGGATGGTCGTTATCCTGCCCGAGAGATTGCCAGGGCCAGCAATCCACTGGGTTTGCCCTTTGACTCGGTAGGTCACAAAGTAGCTGACCGGACCCGGATGGCCGCCCAGGGTGGTAGGTTCAGTCCAGAACAGTTCCACCTGATTCACGCCCGGTATCCCGGTCACGGTGGGGATGCCGACCGGGCCAAATGGGGTGGCTGTGACGATGTTGCTACTCTGTTGTTCGACACGATCAATAACTCCGGCGACCCAGAACTCATACGCCTGACCATTGGTCAAGCCGGTGATTTGATCGTTAAGCACGGAGGCACCGCCGATATCGTGAACCCCCCATTGGTCGGGGTGACCCTTCACACGGTAATACAGGAAGTAGCCGGTGATGGTGCCCCCCGGCGGGTCGGGCGGACGGGTCCAGGACAATTTCACTAAACCGTCGCCGACGCCATCCACAGACAAAACCGGCGTACCCGAATATTGCAATGCGCCGATGTTGCGTGTGTTGTCAGTGGCATTGACCCGTGGGGTGCCAAACACATCCAGCAGGATGGGCTGGTTGTCGATGGGGCTTTTCAATTCGTTCGCACCGCCAGTGCCGGCATTAGGCACGGCCCCGATCAACACCCCCGGCGACAGTGGCGTGGCCCAAGCGCCTGCGGAAAACAATGGGGGCGGGTCGGTGGAAAAGGCCAACCCAGAGGTGAGGAGCAGCGGTTGGTGAGTGATGTCCCGCAAGATTTCCGGCGTGTTGCTTGGGCCATCCGGTTGCATGAACGTGTATTGATCCGCGGAAAAAACATTCGGATTCGCGGAAATAGTCCTGAGAAGATAGGCACCTGCAGAGGCGACGGGGTCCGGCCAGCCAACACCCACCGCGCTTTGCTGGAAATTGATGGCGCCGCCCGGTAGGGTTGAATAGAAATAACCGGGTGAAGCGGCTTCTTGGCATAGTTGCCCGCATTTCAGTTCAACGAAAAGGAACGTGGAAGCGATCAGATTCATCGGCCCAGACGAGGCGTTGACAAACCGCTGATCCAACCTTTCATGGGAAAGCGGATCAGCATAGAACAGCGAGTTGACAACATTCGTCGTAACATCGCCGCGCACGGCAATTCCTCCGGAATTGAAAATCTCCGTGGAGACGATGTTGACCTTGTCGGTGGCAGTGCCGGACCACGAGACAGAGGCTGAATCAAAGCTGAATAACTTGCTGTTTTCAATGTTTAGACTGCCGCTTTCGGCGGCGATCGTCTCACCCGGCACTTCAGGCACTAAGTAAGCGGACCAGGTCAGAATGCGATCCCATCGGCTGTTCTTGAGGGTGACATTGACATTGTTCTGACCAATCAGGGCAGCATCCCCGCACCCGTGGTAGACGCTCCAAATGTCGCTGGCGTTGACATTGTCCAAGGTCAAGCTGGCACCATCGTTCACCCGCGCAATGCCGTTCAGTTGCTTAATGTTGAGATTCTTCACCGTCACCGTCAGCCCGGCGTTGGCGGCAGCATCCCTGAATTTACCGACTTTCATGAACCCCGGAGGGATGTTCGTGACGACTACTCCAGGCAAACTCCATGGGCATATTTCGTGACCATTGAGATTGCCACTGCTGTCAACCCAGCCCATGTGGCCTATGATCCTAGCACCATTGCCCTCGATGGTCAAAGAGTCCGTGACATTCACCATGTAATAATCAACGGCATCCGGAACGGGAAGGGTCCAGAAGCCAAGGCTACAGGTGTCCCCGTCGATCTCAAGACCAAAATAGACGTTGATAATGTCAGGCCCAGGGTTGGCGTTCGCTTGCTGGACGGCCCACTCTAAAGTCCCCCCTCCCCCATTGCATAGGCTAGAGGTCACCTCATAGGTAGTTGCCGAGGCAGACTGAGTGCCGCCGATGATGAGCAGGCAGGTTAGGGCGAGTGAGGCCAGCAGCCCCATCGCCCCGGTTCTTGGATTGTTCTTGTCGTATGTTTTCATCGTTCTTCTCGGTTGGGTTTAAATTACAAAAACCTCATTTTTTTGAAAACAGCCTAAGTGAAAGTGGCTTTTACGTCTGTTTGATGACGGTGTGGAATCCCTTCCCCGTCTGGTTTGCCTCATGATGATAAATGTTTTATGGTTCCTTACGCTCTGGCGTCAAAGCCATTAGGTTAAGCCGTCATACCGTCAGGGATCGCCGGTATCCAGATTGCAGGGATGCCCCAAGCCCCACCATCCATGTAGCCTAGGTTCCGGCGGTCCATGCCGGAACGACGAGGTTTTCCTTAACTTAATGGCAGTGACGCCGTAACGTGGGAACGATCAATTTTTCAAAAATTATCGACCCGCACGGGATTAAGCACCCAACCCGCTTCACCCGCTTTTAGCTTGTATTGGATTTGACGGGTTCCGCCCGTCGGTTTGGCATTGGTGTCTTTGTCGCCGTACACCGGGAAGCGGCGCACCAAGCTACCCTCCACGACCCTGAATTCGTCATGGCCCATGTAGCCTTTCGTTGCCTTGGGGTCGTCCTGCAAGGACGGCAGATAGATATCGCTTAAGGATTTACGATTGTTAGCGGAATAAGCAACCAGCGAACCGTGGGAGCCACTGCCTGCCGAAGTCACGTAAACGTAGATTTCCGGGGAACCATCGGCGTTCAGGTCGGCGATTTCGGCCCCGGTCACCGTGCCGTCGATTTCCTTTTCGATGGGCTGGTTGTCGCCCCTTAGGCCTTTAGGGACAATGCGGAGCGTGCTTAAGGAACCTCGATTGGCACTGGTCACTTGGAAACTAATGCCTTGCAGTACGATAGTTTTATTGAAGCCGCCAGTCTTGGCAGCAGGGGCGGATGGGGATGGGTTGGTTTGTTGAGTGGAACCCAGCGGGGCGGAAGGTTTGACGTGGGTGGGGCTTTGCGCACAGGCCATCAGGCTCAATGCGCTGGCAAGAGCAACAAATGCGACTCTCCTAGTCGTTTTCTTTATGAGTAAACGATTCATGTTGGTTGACCTTTTTAAGTGTAATTTCTACTATTTGCAAATTCCGATTTGGAATCCCTGCTTTCAATTTTACGCTAGACTATTGGAAACAAATCGGGAAGCTACCGCTTCAAGGACTGGCTTTCCCGTGTGATTGTCATATAGAGACTTGGCAAAGTCTATGACCCATCGTTTATATTCAGCAAACCTCAACGAGTAATCACCAAGATTTTTGCACGAGGGCATAAACTTCCCCCCAAAAGGTAAATCGGGTCACGATTGCCCTCCTTACCCCGTCATCTCCAATATACTCATAATCCATCCGGGAGATTTGCGTCTGCCAAAACCCAGAAACGTCCAAATACTGTTCAAACGATCTCAAGTAAGTTTGCTCTTCTTGCGGCGTTTGTTCAAAGCAAGTCTTGCCCTCTTGAAATCCACTAGAAGCCGAAGCTGCCACGACAAGGTCTTGCTTGTTTACCAATATCATTGGGAAAGGGCTAGATTTGACCATATCGATGGTGTCACCTAATGCCCCCAGTTTGACTTCCTTGGCAAGCTGTTCCAATTTTTTTCGTACTGGATGGTGGGAACGGGGCTCGCTATCGCCGCATTCCCAGCGTGAAACGGTGGATTGATCCGTTTCCAGTATTTCGGCAAGCATTTCTTGAGACCAAGCATTCTTCTCCCGCAACTGGACAATCAGTTGGCTCCAATAGGTGAATTGGCATTTTTTCATTATCAGTTATTTACTTTTAAAATAAGTATTTAATATCAAGTGATTTTAAAGTAACCTAATCCCGCTTCAAACCCCAAATAACCCTATTCAATTTTAATCCCGGAGGGAAATATGAGCCAACAAACCTGCTGTTCGTCCTCGCATGACCACGCCAAGCCTCCCACAGACACCCACATTGTTCGGGCTTCGATCCATCCGGCCATCGGCGTTGCGAGGGTCGGAAATTCCCAACTGGAATATTTCATCGGCCCGCAGGTGATAGAACCTGCGCCCATGCCAGTTGGGTTTTATCGCGACAGCGAAGGTGCGATCAAGCGCCAAGCAGCAGAATTCCGCATTTATGGTTACAATCAAGCGGGCAAACTGGTCAAAGAAATCACCTCGGATTGTGCCGAGATCCGATGGTCGGTTCATGTTGCCAATCAGAAGCCGGCATGGTTTCAGTGGGAGATTGCCTTGGATATACCGGAAGCAGCCAGCACTATAGTCCCTTTGCGCAACTCCACCCTACAAGGCTCTCAAGCCCGCAAGGAATTGGTCATTGATGGAGGGTTGCGTTCCATCTCAGGTGACAACGCCAGCGGCGAAGACTATCAATTCGACGGTTTTTTCATGGGCGTTCCGGTCAACTTGGGCGAGTTGCGCACCGACGAAAAAGGGCGCTTGCTGTTTCTTGGAGGTCATGGGACATCCGCCTCGCCGAATGGCAGTCCGATATTTGACAGTTCCGACCCGAATGGTTTCATCAACGCCAACGGCTGGTATGATGACACCTCCGATGGCCCGGTCATGGCCGAAGTGTGCATCAATGGCGAAGAAATCCCGGTGGAATCCGCTTGGGTCATCACCGCGCCCCCCGACTATGCCCCTCAAGTCAAGGCAATACGGACATTGTACGATTTATTATTCGACTTGTATGTGCGACAAAGCTGGTTGGCGGCCCCTGCCAACATTTCCTTCAGTCGCGATGTCTACCCAATACTCAAGCGTCTGACCGGATTGCAATGGGTCAACCAAGGTTTTGCCGTGCAATTCGGTCATGGCGGCAACAATGATTTTGAGGACGAGGGCTTCATCGCGAAATTGGCTTGGAAACCCGCTGCGGGGGAATACGATTTATATGCAGAATTGCGCTTACAGGTGTTGAATTCGTTCCGCAATCCCAGCAATGCAGACAGCAACCCCATGCCTTGGCCTTGGATTTATGGGGATGCCATGGAAGTCAAAGGCGGAGTCAGCCCACGCCAGAATTCGACCATCACCGACACTCAATACAAGGTGCTGCAAAGTTGGGCGCATGGCAATTTTGCCGACGACTGGGGCAAGCTGCCACCTTTGCCGTCCTCGATAGACGAAGTGCCAATGCCGGAACAACCCGCCACGCTGGATCGGGCTGCGCTGGACTTCTGCCTAGCCGATGCCTTCCACCCCGGATGCGAGACGACTTGGCCTATGCGTCATCTGACCCTATACCGGCAACCTTTCCGCATTCGCCAGCGCCCCGCCGACCAAGCTGAACCGGATTATGGCGAAACCTTGGATCAGAAAAAAGCCTTGTCGGCCACGGGTCCATTGCACAATCAAGGTCCGGGCGACATCACCCGTTGGATGGGATTGCCCTGGCAGGGCGACACCGCCTATTGCCGTTCCGGTTACAACACGGATTACGACCCCTTCTTGCCCACTTTCTGGCCGGCAAGAGTGCCAAATCAAGTCCTGACCGAACAAGATTACGCTGTCGTGGTGAACCCTGCCGAACCTCGCGAAACCCGTTTGCAAGCTTATGCCCAGCGTACCTCTTGGAACCAACCATTGCATGGCAGCGCGGCACAACAGATGGAGCAAATGGTGCGGGTCTTCGGCTCGATGGGCTTGCTCGAATTGCGTGAGGGAGTCAAGGGAGACCCGGCATTCCCCGAAGTGATGCTGGTCGCCTCCTATGGGCCGGATGTGGCAGCGGATGACAAAGCCGAATCCTCCGCATTGGCAGGGTTGACCGCAGCCAAGCCCACAGGCGCTCACTCGCAACGGGCGGCGAACTTTACATCACCCTCAGAAGCAGCACTAGCACCCGTTCCAGTGCGTCACCGGCCTAAATAAACCAATGGCGGACTATGATGTAGCCGTCGCCGGCGGTGGGCCCGCCGGCGCGGCCACAGCCCTGACACTGGCCAAATGCGGTTGGCGAGTCTTATTGGCGGACATGTCAGACACCGAGGCATTCCGCTTGGGCGAGGGTTTCGCCCCGGTGGGGCATTCGTTATTGCGGGATTTGGGCATGTTGGAGCGATTTCTGGCCGACCAACACAGGACAAGCTATGGCACGGTTTCGGCTTGGGGTTCGGACGAACTCCAAGCCAGCGATTTCATTTTCAACCTTCAAGGGCGGGGTTATCAACTAGACCGCGCCCGTTTTGATGCGATGCTGCGTCAGGCGGCACTTGAAGCAGGGGCGAAAGTGCAGGAAGGGATGCGCTTGGAACCCATACTGGATGTGGTGAAGCCGGGTAGCTTCAGACTCTGCTTGCGTGGCGACAAGCCGGTAAGGGAAGAGCTATGCAACAGTCAATGGCTGGTGGATGCCACTGGCAGACCCGCCAGTTTGGCCCGTGGATTCGGTGCAAAGCGCATGGCCCAAGATCGGCTACTCGCTTTTTGGACATTGCTTGATTCCACGAAAATCGGAGACTGCGATGGTCGCACCTTGGTGGAATCCAGACCCGATGGCTGGTGGTATAGCGTGTTATTGCCTTCGGGGAAACGCTTGGCCGCATTTCTCACCGACGCTGATTTGGCTGACCGCCCTGCCCTGCTTTCCATGGAAAAATTTCGCGATAAGCTAGATGAAACCATCCATCTGCGTCAATTATGCTTGGAACATGGCTACGACGTGAGTCAAAAACCACGCGGGGCAGATGCTTCCAGCGCCCGCTTGAACCCAGTCGTTGGGCCAGGTTGGTTGGCGGTGGGCGATGCCGCAATCTCTTTCGATCCGCTTTCTTCACAAGGCATACTCAACGCCCTGCATACCGGCATACGGGCTGGAAAAGCCCTTGATGCCGCTTTGCGGGGAAACATTTCGGCTTTGGCAGAATATGCCGAACATTTGGCAAAGATTTACGCCACCTATCTGGGCAACCGGGCAACGTTTTATGCCTATGAAAGGCGTTGGGTGGATAAAGAGTTTTGGGCTAGACGACATCCATAAAGTTTTTGAAATCCGATGCCTATTACTACCCGAGGTAATGGTCTCCAGCGAAATATTCCCCAATTCCTAATATTGTGAGCAACCCAGTTTAATTGTCGGAGTATTGTCTTTCTCATTCAAGCCGCATTTCAACAAAAATGGGATTATGTTACAGTAGTCATATAAACAGCCCTTAACGATGCACTATCATACAAAAGGAAAACTCTATGGCAGCCAAAACCAATAAGGCTGAAAATCAAGAAATTGATTTTCTTTATCGAGGCCAAACCCTGACACGCGGCGGTGCTACGGCCACATGGAACCAAGCGCCCGTCTACTATTACGGCATTCTGTCGGTTTCGGCGTGGATTACCGCTTGGACTCCTGCCCTGAATACCTTCATTGTCCGGCCTGACTCGGCGGGTACTTTGCATCTTTTGAAATGCACCACGTCCGGCGCGGTGGGCGGTACGGCCCCGATAGCCCCAACCGCCAACAATGGCACGGTCACGGATGGCTCGGCGGTGTGGACCGACCAATATGCAGCGCTTGAAGCCGCAACCATCGCCAGTTTTAACGGTACGACCCTTCCTGTAGAACTCACAGGTGGTACTTATGCGCGGCAAAGCATCACGGCAAGCCTAGCCAATTATGCGGGGACGCAAGCGGCGGGCAGCACGGCGGCATCTTCTGGCACCAGTGGCACAACTTCCCCCAACAACGCATTGACGTTCAATGCTGGCACGGGCGGCAATGCCGGGTTGTGGTTTGAAACGGACGAGGCTGCGGTCAATGTCTACCTGTACGGATTCATCACCTCCGGCCCGATTGCGCTGGCTGCGGATGCAATCGCCGTTTTCTCGGCGGGTTCTCTGACTATTCAAATCGACAACTAAGCTCATGACGGCTGTAGTCGCATACACCGATAACTGTAACCGCGCCAATTCTGCTTGGGGCGCGGCAGGCGGCGATTGGGTCGATGCCTATTCCGGCGCTCAAATTATTGACGGGAAACTAGCAGTAAAATACTGTTCATCTGATCCCAGTAATCTGTATGCAAGTGCATCGTTCATTGGTAGGGTTTTAGCACGCCCTGAAGCTGAATCAAGTATCTATAACAAAATTGAATTTGACCTTATAACAACATCTTCCAATTCGCAACATTCTTTTTTGTTAAGATCAAATGGAACAAGTTTCGCGACCCTAACAGGGTTGCATATAGTAATTAGAAGGTTTGCAGACCAATCTTTGGTAAATGCAGGGTATTGGTTTGGTGGCTCAATCAACAATGGACTAATAGGCGATACAATATCGGGTGGACTGGCGGCAAACACTTGGTACAAAGTCACCGCCGAAATAACCGGAAGCAACCCCGCAACACTTAATATAGACATTAAAAATTCAAGTGGTACAAGTGTCTACACGCGGACGCAGACCTATTCACAAGCGAGTTTCCCGGAAATTCAAGCAGATGGCAATGTCGCAATTGCAATGTGGACGGGCGCTATTGCCCCGCAGTTTGACAATATAACAATCTGGAAAGACAGCAATTTAGTTGCGCCGAGTGCGCCTTCCATCGTACTCCATGCCGACCCGGAAATCCCTGCCAATAACCCGCTACTGGCTATTATTGAAAATATGCCAGAGCAATCTTGGCAGAAGGTTAACACCAATTACTTATCTACGGTATGGACACCTAACAACAAAAGTTTGTCAGGCGGAAGCGACAACCAGTTTGCGCTTATTAATGCTTGGTCAAGTTTTGCATGGGATACGGAAAATGGAGGGATAATTATATTTGGCGGTGGACATGCCAACACGGGTAACAATTCGGTTTTGATATGGGATAGTACCACTTTGCAATGGCGGGCGGGTTCATTGCCAACACAGATAGTGCATAGGACAGACATATCGGCAGAGACATACCTAACAGTTGACCCGGATTCGCCACAAGCGTCGCACTGCTACGACAATAATGTATTTCTGCCAGTATCCAAGCGCTTCATGACTTTTGGCGGCTCATGCTTCAATGCTATGGGGACATTCAAAAGATTACGTAATGAAATCCAAGTTAACACAGGACCATTCTTTTTTGACCCAGCGAAGGCTGATGCAAACAAAGTGGGCGGTGTCACTGGTTCAGGGGTTAACCCTAATGATTTAGGTTCTGGCGCTTGGCAAAATCGGGATATGTACTACTACCTGTCAGGGCAGTCAATCCCAAACAATAATTTCTTAGCGGGAACCACAGACACCTACATAGAAAACGGCAAGGATGTTGTGTTGATCCAGCAATCGGAAGGTATCTTCAAGTACACGATCAACAGCGTCGACACTCTGACCACTGACACCATTGGCAAGATTGCAGGCCCGCCGTATTGGGGCGACCAAGGTTGTGGCGCGTATAACCCCTATTCCAAGCTTTATGTGAAGACGGGCAGCCCTACCTTTTTCTCGTATTGGGATTTACGGGATAGTTTAGTTGGACCCAATAACCCCATCCATAACTTCAATCCAGATGTCAATAACGTTGGAGCGTATGAAACGATTGCCAATGTTAACGCCACGGGAATAGAGTTTGACTCGGTACGCAATCAATTTTTCTTAAGTAAAGGTGGAGATTTTGTCTACACCTTACGGGAGCCTAGGAATGCAGACGGCTGGATTTTCGACATTGACAATCCCGAAGCCATTGCCGGACCAGGCAATGGTTTAGCTAACGATACGACCGATTTAAACGGCGGCATACTCGGCAAATGGAAGAAAGCCAAGGGTAAAAATGGCTCGCCCGGCTTTGACGTGTTCGTATTGCTCAAAGCTCCCGCGCAAGGCGATGTATGGATATACAAGCCGAAAAACTGGGTCAACCCTAATAGTTACCGCACCGTCGATACCATCACGATCAGCATCCCATCAACCCCCGGAACTTATCCGAATAATGGCTATGCGCTTTATGTGGCAAGCTCGGAAGAAGGGCTGGTCACGGCGGAAGTGGCGGCGACGATTGGGCCTGATGAGTGCATTTTCACCCATGCACGGGCTACCGGGTCAGCCCCAAACTACTATGCAGTTAAGGGAATGGACAATGAAGGAACCCCGCTCTATAGCGACTTCAGTAATGTCGTTTCTTATGCTTTTGTCATTACGAAACAATTACATGGATATGCAGAAACTGTAGCCATAGCCTCTGGGGAATTAGAATCATATGTTTCTGTTGCTGCAAATGCTTTGGCGCAGTCCACTGCGCTCGGTGCTTTAAGTGCCTCTGTCGCATTATTCGGCTCGGCTACTGCAAAAAACACAGCAAAGGCAACGCTAGGCACATTCATCAATCTCGATTCCATGGTGGTATCACACGCAATTGCAAGCGGTGTGCTGGATGTCAGACATGAAGTCTTCAAATTTCAGGGTTTAACTTCCATCAATCAAATACTGGGGTATGCCAGTTCAACCGGAACAGCCAAGCAAACATTGTGTGAAATGGTCTATCTTGGGGATAGTAATTTTATCATCTGGCAATTAATGCTTGATAATATCGGTATCGATCACACATTATTATCCCGCGTTCGGCTAGTGATAGATGAATCACAAATTATTGACAGTGCTGATTCTGAAATATTCGATTTATCGGCTTCCAATCAAATCTCCATGCAACTTGGGAAGGCGGATATCCCCCCCGGATTACATCAAGCTTATTTGCAAGTCTACGATTTGAATAATAATCGCTACCGGTGGGATGTTACGATCATTTTGATAGTGCATAGGAATATCACCTAATTGATGGAATGAAACATAATCTGGGTTGATTGGGTTCAAGAATCCTCGAATAGTGGTATCAAGTGAGTGGGCAGACTAGCTTCACAGTCTGCCATCCTTGCACGAT
>CAIYXP010000238.1 GCA_903930145.1 uncultured Methylococcaceae bacterium | reverse complement strand
TTTGTCGAGGGTGCCTTCTGGGGCGATGAAACTTATTGGTGGATATTTGGTGATGAATGCCTTATGGGAATGCTCAGGTCCGCTGGTTTCAAGGATGTCAGGATGCCATTAAAGGCTGATTGCAATAGCCGAAATCCTGCCGACCCGCGTATCACCGTAGAAGGTTATCCAGCCGGGGCTAGAGGCTGGTTTGTGGCGACCAAGGGGTAGAAAAAGCAGATTAGTCAACTATTAACCATCGGATAATCGCAGGCTGCGTCGATATGCCAAGGCTACGATTGCGACAGAATGTCCGGCAATCGTAGTTGGCAACCTTCGCCTGAATTTTACTTTTCATCCAACAAGCCATGATTGATCCTAAACAGCCAAATTATGCTTCCCCGCCGTCTTGCCATAGCCGGGCTTTATATGAGTATATGCCGAAAAATCCAGAACTGGGTCCGCTGGTATCGATCATAACCCCCTATTTCAACACCGATGGGGTATTCTTGGAAACAGCGGGGTCAATTGCGAGACAATCGCTGCAAAACTATGAATGGGTCATCGTCGACGATGGCAGCACCGATGCCGCGTCGCTGGCACAGCTTGATCGCGTTGCCTCCCAAGACCGGCGAATTCGTGTAGTCCGGCAAGACAATGCCGGACCGGCAGCGGCGCGTAACACCGCCTTTCGGCACAGTGTAGGCCGCTATATCTGCCTGCTGGACAGCGACGACCTGATAGAGCCGACATTCCTCGAGAAATGCGTTTGGTTCCTTGAATCAAATTCGAATTTCGGGTTTTGCAATAGTTGGTCGGTAAACTTTGGCGACCAAGAGTTTCTTTGGGAATTGGGGTTTGAGCGTGGCAGCCAATATCTGGAGGCCAACAGCGCTCCGCCGATGTCAGTCATCAAGCGCCAAGCCTTTGCCGAGGCGGAAGGGTTTGATGAGACTATCCGCTTTGGGCACGAGGATTGGGATTTCTGGCTTAGATTGGCCAGTCTAGGGCATTGGGGTCACACTTTGCCGGAATACTTGGCATGGTATCGCAAACGTGCCCACGGTCGTTTCAGCCAAGTGATGTCAACAGGTACGACCAATAGCGACTTCGAGCAATGGATTGCCCTAAAATACCAAAGCCTTGCTGACAATTTCCCAGCCCCTATCATCCGTCATGTGGAGCCTTTTGAAAGCGTCCCCTTGACGGTGGGAGTGGACAATCCGTTAAAGCGTGGAATCGGCAAGCGCATCCTTATGGTTTATCCTTGGTTGGTGACTGGCGGGGCCGACAAAGTCAATCTCGACTGGATTACGACGCTCACACACCATGGTTGGCAGGTCACGGTTTGTGCGACGCTTGAGTCGCACCACGATTGGTTGCCACGGTTCGCCTCACTTACCCCGGACGTGTTCGTGCTGCCAAGCTTCTTGCGGCTTGTCGATTTTCCGTGTTTCCTAAGCTACCTGATCGAATCACGCGGCACCGACTTGGTCATGATTTCGGGCAGCACCTTCGGCTACCTAATGTTGCCTAGCCTTCGTTCCAAGCACCCTGGGGTCGCCTTTGTTGATCTTTGCCATGTGGAAGAGCCCCATTGGCATAATGGCGGGCATCCTCGTTTTGGGGTAGGTTACCAAGATTTGCTGGAACTCAACTTGGTGACGACACGCCATCTGCAAGAGTGGATGGTTGGGCGAGGCGCCGATCCTAGTCGGATTGAGGTTTGCTACACCGGAATCGATGTTTCCAAGTTAACTCCGCAGGCAGAAAGGCGTTCCGCCGCCCGAGAGTCATTCGGACTGGATGCCTCGTCGCCAGTGATCATCTTCGCGGGGCGACTCTGTGAGCAGAAAAGGCCCCTGTTTCTGGCTGAAATTCTCGGTTCGCTCCGTGAACATGGCATTCGCTTTCAGGCTCTTATCATTGGTGACGGCGAACTCAAACCGCAACTCGAATCCTCAATCATCGAATTGGGCCTAGCCGACAACGCCCGTCTGCTTGGGAACGTCGGACACGACACTTGGCTTGAAGCCTTGGCCGTTGCCGATGCCTTCTTGCTGCCATCTTTATATGAAGGCATATCGGTCGCCCTGCTGGAAGCGATGGGCATGGGGGTTGTTCCTGTCACCGCCGCAGTTGGAGGTCAGGAAGAAGTAATACTGCCCGATTGCGGTTTTCTGATTTCGCACGGGAAGGATGAGTTGAATGCCTATGTCGATGCACTCGCTCGGCTGATAGCCGACGAAACCCTGCGCTCAAGCTTAGGCACTGCGGCGCGGGCAAGGATAGTCGGCCATTTTAACCGTGAGTTTACCGATGCCCATTTGGTTGAAACGCTGAACCGGGCCGTCGCGATGGCCGGAAGTAAACCGCCTGTTCGTCTTCCGGCTAGCTTGGAAATAGAGTTGGCTACCCAGGGGGTCGAGTATACGCGCCTAAGCAATGCGGCAAGTTTCCTTTGGGAACACTGGCAACGGAGCAGGGAAACGCAACAGAGTACGGAACCCCCTCCAACATCAAACGAGCCGACTTTGCCGCCAACTCCACCCGCCATTCCTGTCAGGTTGCAATGGTTGCTCGAACGCTTCTTTCGTTCGCGTCTTGGGCATTGGTTGCGCTTTAATTCCGTGGCAAGGCGCATTAGGGAATGGCTTGGATAGTGTAAAGGCATAAAGTAGAGAACTATCAATACCGTAAATTTTTGTGACAAATATGAATATTAGCTTTATAAAGGGTTGGAGTCGTGGGTTTTTAATTTGCATATCTTTATTTGTTTTGCTTGGCTTTGCAAGTATTATCTCGCATAAAGAACAAGCAAAAATCCGTGCGCATATTGTAGTTGGTTTGCAAGAAATTGAGAGCTTGAATACAACCAAGGATAATTGGACAGATTGCCTAGTGATATCGGGAACCATAGTCCCTGACCTAAACTTATTAGAGTATTTTGGGAGTCCAAAACTCATCATTGACAAGCCTTGCTCATTTATTGATGCGGCTCTGCTCGATACAAGTAAAGTTCTTTGGAATAGTTATGATCGTTATTGGCATGGGTCGGTTTATCTAGCGACAGTCGCGCTCAGACTTTTTGACTTGTCGGTTGTTCAATACATTTATAAATTCGCCATGGTGCTGTCACTTATTTGCCTATGCTTAGCTGGATTTAAATTAAAGCATGACCTTAGAGTGCCGCTCATCTTGGTTTGCCTCGGAGTCTTTTCCGGGGTTGGAATCAATTCGTATGGTGGGCATTTAGGCCATTCTCCGACTTATTTCTTACCGCTTTTTGCTTTTGCCGTTTTCATTGTTTTAGGCTTTGATAAATTAACCATTTTTGAGGCGGCTACATTTGGAGCAGTGATAGGGACAATAGCCGGTTACTTTGATTTGCTTTCGGGTGGAATACCATTTTCGCTTGCTATGTCAATATTTGTTTGGTATTTGTTATGGTTAAATATGCCATTACAAGACCAAGAATTCAAAGGGCTGTTCATCGGCATTGCTATATTATGTCTAGCCTATGTTTTTTCAGTGTTTATGCTTGTGACCATCAAGCTATTTTCTGCGGCAGTATTGCTTGGTCACCCTGACGCGATTCCCGGATTTAAAGGGGAGCTACTGTGGCGCATGTCAGGTGAGGAAATTAATGCAGAAGGTCGCTTGGATGCCGCAGCTATGGCCACCAAGGAATTATGGGTTCACAGGGATTATGCATTTATTGGCGGAGCCAAGGGGGGTAGCATCGTCTTTTGGGTTGGCGGCTTTGCGTGGATACTGGCACTTTGCGTTTCCTGGTATAACTATTTAATCTCACGTAACACTAAAGAAATCCTATATTTTTTGATGCCATTCCTAGCAGCCATGGTTGTCCCTCTTTGGTTCCTGGTTTTTAGCAACCACGGTTTTATCCATGCCTGGTTCATGACCCGAGTGATCTGCCTTATCCCTGTATTCGGTATTGTCTCCGTCTACATGTGCCTTGTTCGCTGTAAGTTAAACCGAAGTAGCCTTTGATGCCTTGGTCAATTGAGAATTGCTGGGAGAGGACTTAAACTGGCATGACATGAGTCTGATTGTGGCAAAATATACACATCAATCCCCGGCATTGAACCGCAAGTTAACCGCTTGACCTGTTCGGTTTGCTTGCCGTGGCAATTCATTTGGTAGCTGACAGCTTCACGGGGTTCAAATATTTGGAAAAAATAATTAAAACAAACTTGCGCTACCTAGTGTTGGGAGGCAAAGGCTTCATTGGCTCTCATTTGGTTGACACATTGATGGCCATGGGTGCACTTGTGCGCTGCTTCGAACGCCCGCATGTGGTGTCATTGGGGGAGGATCATGAGGGGGATACGAATTACGAATTATTTGAAGGTGATTTTGTCAGCGAAGCGGATATCGTTGCGGCGCTTGATGGTTGCGATGTTTGCTTTCACCTCATTTCAACGACACAGCCAAAATCCTCCAACCACGATCCGGTGTTCGATGTGGAAAGTAATCTGTTGGGAACCATCAGGCTGCTGGACCATGCTGTGAAAAGTGGCTTGAAAAAAATGATCTTCGTCTCATCGGGGGGGACGGTCTATGGCAAACCCCTGCAAACCCCTATCCCTGAAACACATCCGACCAACCCGCTTTGCTCCTATGGCATTAACAAGCTATCCATCGAAAAGTATTTGGGTTTGTACCATGAATTGTACGGATTGGACTACACCGTACTGCGAATGTCAAATCCATTTGGAGAGCGCCAGAGGACAGATGCAAGCCAAGGCGCCGTGGCAGTTTTCTTAGGCAAGGCGATTCGTGGGGAAACCATAGAAATATGGGGTGACGGTTCGGTCGTCCGTGATTTTGTGTATATCCACGATGTTATTTTGGCATTGCTTGCCGCGCTCGATTGCTCGTGCGAGGAACGTGTATTTAACATTGGCTCTGGAAAAGGCGTGAGTTTGAACGAATTACTCGACAGCATCGAAAAAATCACACTTTACCCCACCCGGCGTCGCTATGTAAAATCCAGGCTATTTGACGTACCCAACAATGTGTTGGCGATTGACAAGGCGATTTCACTGCTCGATTGGTCACCCCAAATTTCCTTTGAGGAGGGTCTGATGCGTTTTGCGAGATGGCTTGAAAACCAACAGAAGATATAATGGAGTCCAGTGACTGGGTGGTTTACCAATATCGCAAGCAGATGAGGGCAGTCAAGGATTTAACCCAAATCGTTTGAATCGATTTATTTTATTTAATCGTTGTAATCAAAAAAATGCAAAAAAAAAATCAGTTTACAACCGATGATTTTCCTGAATTGATGGCAAAGCATAGTGGGCAAGGTTTCGTCGAGCCAGAGGCATATTTTTCTTGGCTTGCTATGTTGGAAGCCCACGATGATCGAATTGAGAGGCTCAAACTTCAACTGGAAGAGCGCGATAAGGAAATAGCCAAATTAAATCAGACCATCCAGGAAATATTTGATAGCACTAGTTGGAAGGTCAGTGCCCCTTTGCGGTGGTTACGCATAACAGCCCATGCAGATAAAATCATTGCCACTTGCCGGAATGCCTATGCTGATTTAAAGTCAATGGTGCAGCATAAATCAGAGACTCCCCCCGAACCGAAAGTTTTTCAAGGACTGGACCACTTTGGGAGCAAGGTGGATATCGACCCTAATCGTGGCACTGTTTTGATTGTCACCCATGAAGCGTCAAGAACGGGAGCGCCGATATTAAGCCTTAACCTAGCCAAAGGGTTCCACAAAAAATACAATGTGGTTTCTTTATTACTTGGTTCTGGCGCATTAGTTGATGATTTCAAGAGAAACTCTGATATTGTCATTGGACCTATTGAAAATCGATATGACCAGTTATCGGTTTCCAATATTGTCGATAAGTTGCTGGATTATCTTGACATCAGATTCGCTATCGTCAATTCCATTGAATCAAGAAACGTGCTTCCTGCTTTGGGAAGGCGCTTTGTCCCTACGGTGGCTCTAATTCATGAATTTGCCGCCTATACTCGACCAAAGGAAGCGTTCATTCAAGCCACCTTTTGGGCATCCAAAGTAGTGTTTCCTGACGAAATCATTCGGGAAAATGCCATTTCTCAACATCCCGAGTTAGTCGGTAATCATTCCTTAATTCTTCCACAAGGGCGTTGCTTACTCTCTGAAGTCACTGAAAATAGGGTATCGACATCAGCGGAAAGGGAAGCCATATCGAAAGTTTTTCGTCCAGTGAACAAGCAACCAAAAACCATCGTGATACTGGGTGCAGGGGCGGTTCACTTCCGCAAGGGAGTCGATATTTTTCTCGATTGCGCGGCACATATCGCACGGTCAAAGTTCCGTGACACCTGTCGATTCGTGTGGGTTGGCGGGGGTTTTGACCCGGAAAATGATGCGGCTTATTCGGCGTATTTGGCCGATCAAATCCAGCGATCAGGATTGGAAAATCAGGTTGCTTTTTTAGATGAAGTGTCGGAAATGGATTACGCCTATGAGCAAGCCGATATCTTATTGCTGTGTTCCCGTTTGGACCCCTTGCCCAATGTGGCGATTGATTCAATGTTTCACGGCATTCCAGTCC
>CAIYXP010000237.1 GCA_903930145.1 uncultured Methylococcaceae bacterium | reverse complement strand
CAAGGATGCCAAAATCCATCGTCCAAGGACGGCAAACTCTCCCTACGGATGAGGGTTTAGGGCATCCCTGCAATCTGGATTCCGGCGATCCATGCCGGAATGACGAGATTCTAGCCTTCATGCGATTGCCCTAGGGTAAATACTCATTGGTAATTGATGGCTATTTTACACGGATCGGAAGTAAAGTGCTGATGTTAGGGTAAGCTACACTGCCATTGAGATAAGGAATTTTCCGTTCGCCCTGAGCTTGTCGAAGGGTGAACGGAAAAACACAACTTACGGGAACTTAAGCCGTTCATGCTTCGCCCTTCGACAAGCTCAGGAGGCTCAGCACGAACGGCTTAATTCAACAGCATTGAACTGTATACTTGGGCAGCGTCAATTTAGAATAATGCTTGTTCACAGAATGCCCCTGTTATTATTGGCTGAGATAATCCATTTAGGCAGAAAGTTAAAACCACCCATTGTCACTTTTATCATGAAAACCTACCGCACTGCCCCCGTCGCCTCTGAGCAAATCCCTGCCGGCATTCCCTTCATCATCGGCAATGAACTGGCCGAGCGATTTAGTTATTATGGCATGAGGGCGATTCTGGTCGTTTTCATGACGCAATATTTGATGGATGCCGCCGGCAAACCGGATTTGATGAGTGAAAGCGAAGCCACCGGCTATTTTCACTTATTCGTTTCCATTACCTATTTCACCCCGTTTTTCGGCGCATTGATTTCGGATGGCTTGCTGGGTAAATACCGAACCATCATCGTCCTCTCATTAGTGTATTGCCTAGGCCATTTCTCCCTCGCGTTGGATGACACCCGCACGGGTTTATTGGTCGGGCAATCCCTAATTGCCTTGGGGGCTGGCGGGATAAAACCTTGCGTATCCGCGCATGTGGGCGACCAGTTTGGCGCTTCCAACCAGCATTATCTAAGCCGGGTATTCAGTTGGTTTTATCTTGCCATCAATCTTGGGGCTTTTGTCTCCATGTTGTTGATTCCATGGCTGCTTAAACACTATGGCTCTTCGGTGGCGTTTGGTTTTCCGGGTCTATTAATGCTGTTGGCGACTGTCATATTCTGGTCGGGCAGGCATCGGTTTGTGCATATACCGCCGGGTGGCATGAGGTTTGTCCGCGAGGTATTGAGCGGGGAAGGATTGCGTTGCTTGGGCAAACTCTCTGGTATCTATTTGTTCATCGCCATGTTTTGGGCCTTGTTCGATCAAAATGGGTCTTCCTGGGTATTGCAGTCGCAACACATGGACAGAATTTTATTTGGCATTGAAATATTACCCTCACAAATCCAAGCCGCCAACCCTTTATTGATTGTATTGCTCACGCCTTTGTTTTACCGCGTGGTGTATCCGCTGCTAGGCCGATACGTCAACTTGAGCTATCTGAACAAAATCGCCATTGGCTTATTCATCACCGTATTTTCTTTTATGCTAGTGGCTTGGATTCAGACACTGATTGATGCGGGGTCAAAGCCGAGTATTGTCTGGCAATTATTGGCTTATCTGTTGCTGACCTCTGCCGAAGTGATGGTCTCCATTACCTGTTTGGAGTTTTCCTATACCCAAGCGCCGCGCACGATGAAATCTTTCGTGATGTCATTTTATTTGGCGGCGGTGGCTTTGGGCAATTTGTTCACCAGCGCGGTGAATTTCTTCATCGAAAACCCGGACGGTTCCAGCAAACTCGCCGGCGCGGCTTATTTTTGGTTCTTTGCCGGCTTGATGCTACTGACCGCCATTGGATTTTTCGGCTATAGCCGGTTTTATCGAGAGCGGGTTTATTTGCAGGATGAGGCAGGGGATTGAGGAATTCTGTCGCTCCCACGGTTTGGGTTACTGCCATTAAGTCAGATCAGAATCTGGATTGAATGTCCGCGTTTGGTTATGCAAACGCCAGACTGGTCTGGACGATCAGACCTCGACAATGGTAGATCAGCAGCATGAGTTCACCCCAACCGAACTTGCCAGTAGGCAGATGCTTCTTGCCAGTGTGGGCCTAGAACTCCCTGTCCCTGCGCAAGCTTCCGGGCGGGTAGCCAAAACACTTGGTAAATGCTTTACTGAAGCTGCTGACATCACTAAACCCTAACTGCACCGCGATGACTTTGATCGCCTGTCGACTGTGGGTCAGCGCGGTATGGGCGGCTTTGAGCCTTTCCTCGGCGATAAATGAATAAAGGGACTGCCGGTATTCACGTTTGAATTGCTCGTTCAATGTCCGCACTGAAACACCGTAGCTCCGGGCGAATTCCTCCAAGTTCGGCAAGCTTCCCTCCAGACGCTGCAACTCCTCACGCAATTCACGAACCACCTGAGTTTTAATGTTGTCCCGTCGATTTCCTTTCCCTTCCACAAAATGTTCGGTCAAGGTGACGAGGTATTCCAAGACCTTGGCTTGGGCATGAAGTCTACGCAAGCCACCGGACAAATGCTTGGGAAAACTGGAGTGCAATAGTCTCGATATCTCAGGGGGGACTCGTTGCAAACTCGTCACCTGACCCTTGCCAAGCCTTAACCCTAATAGCAGGGTTTGGGCTGTGGCTTCGCCCATCAGACTATAAAGTGTCGAGATGTCCATCTTGAGCATAGCCATTTCGACATCCTTCCCGGAGTTCAGCCAAACTTGCAGGTCAATCTGCTCGAATAAATGAAAAGTGCTACCAGCAAGCCCATCATGAAGCTTTTTATCCAATTGCCGATCATGGAGCAAGGATTTTCCACTGAAGAATTCACGGACTAAAAATTGCGGCTCACTGGATTTGCCGACAACTTCTGCCATGGGCAACCAATGCCCCGGCAACCCCGGAGTAAAATGATGAACCACTTGGATTAAATCCATTTTTAAGGCCAAGCGCATATAATCAAAGGAGCTATGCCCCGCGCCATGGGCCATAGGCACTGCCGATATGCTCATACTATCCTGAGTCAACTCCATTTGCTGCACAGGTTCAGCGTGAGCCTCGGTTAGCCAGCCAATATTTAAGATGGATTTCACGAATTTTCTCAAACAACGTCATGTTGGACAAAACAAATGTCACCGAGGACAACAATATCAGATTTTTGCTGATATGCAACTCCGTTACCAATATGAAAAACTATGCCTCAATCTATAGCCTAGGATAGATTAAGGCTCTGGACAGGTTAAACCGATGCCTTCTGATACCCATACTAATACCCATAACGGAGAAAAAACCATGTCTGACACTAATTTTAATGACCAGAACGCAACCCACTCGCCAACCGCTAATCCAGCCGATAGCAAACCCCCATCATCGGTGTCACCCGCAGCGAGCGCAACCGGCCAGCCCTTGCCAAAAACCACACCAGCAGCCACCACGCTTGGCGACACGGACAACGACCAACCGTATTTGGGCAGCACGCTGAACTCCTTCGGAGCCAATGCCAGTGTCAACAGCATGACCGGGGAAGTCTCCATCATCCTGCCCCTAGTGAAAATGCCGACGATGCAGGGCTTAGGGCCGGATTTGGAAATAAATTTGGCCTACAATAGCACGAGTTCGGTTAACAAAGTCGGACCCTATCTGGATTATATTGCACCCATGCTCATGCAGGTACCGACTGGTTATGGGTTCAGTCCGCTCACTTCAGACTGGGATTTGGACTTGCCCGCCATTTATTGGAATAACTCGGCACAAATGCTGCGCTTTCAAGGGCAAAGCTTCCAATTTAATAATAATAGTGAAGACACCTCACCCGCCAAGACAGCGTTTTATTATGCCAAGGCACTGGAAAACAATAATAGCCTTAACTATAACGCAGCCGACCTATCAGACACCACCCCTGACGGCACGGTTTATGAGATGCAATCCATCGAAGGTCTCCCTCTCATTGGCAGCATCAGTAAGAAGAATGGCCGATCATTAACATTTAGCTATGTACGACCGACTATTTCCAGCACAGACACTAACACTATCCTAAACGGGTCAATCTCCGTGACTGACAGTGCCGGGAAGCAAGTCCTCAGCATGGTTTCCGTTTATCCGCCGATTAACGGGCAACAAGCCATCACTCCGGTTATGTATGTCAATTACTCCAATCCCAACGTGTCGGCCAGCAGCAGCCAGTATGACATTGTCATCTCATTTTCAGCAGTTTACGCGCAATGGCAGAATGTCTCGCATTATGCCTTTGCGGAATATCCAGAGCAGCCGTATTGCTTCGCCTACACGGCCACAGCCATCAGCACAAAAGTCTCTCAAATGACTTTCCCGACGGGAGCCTACACCGTCTTCAACTGGCTGGAAAACGGGTATAACGTGAATTATGGTGTGCAGCATATCACCGCTAGTGGTGAATCCAACATTGACCACACATTCACCTATTCCTTCGCGCCAGTGGACACGCAATATTACTATGACAGCAACGGCAACTGGCTGTGGTATCGCTTGCACAATTACAGCACGGCCCAAGCGAATGGCGAGGGCAGTGGCGGCGACAACGATAGTGCCACCTACCTGTGCCCCAACCTGAACATGTACGACACCGACGAAATGGCTAACGGGGTGGACCCTACCAACAACTGGTTGGACCCGCTATTCAATAGCACCGAGCATAACTGGAGCGGCTATTCCGACCAGACGGGGTCAAATTACAAGTCGGGCAATGTGTCGCAGCAAATAAACAATCAAACCTTCACCGTCTATGAGGCCACTACGTATGCCGACGGGACGAAAACCAGCACGGTGAAAACCTACGATGCCTTGCAACGCTTGTACTGTGAACAAAATTATTGCAACGGGCATTGGTTGGATGGGCAATTGTTTGCGCAGACCGATTACAGCTATCAGGTTTCGGTGGGTGAGTTGGGCATGACCACCGACGAAGATGGAAATCCCTATGATTTGCCTTATCCAAACTACCAAATTTTACCAGCTAGCTTTGATAAACCCAGCGAGGTGAAGGTCACCAGCTACCCCATGTTTAATGGAGTTGTCCAAACGGGTTCATCCTCCATCAGCATAACAACCCACGCTTATAACGACGGCGGCAATGCACTGAGTTCCACCGCCGCCAGCGGCATTACTAAAAATTTCGAATATTACACGCAGACCGAATTGCCGTGCGCCCTCAACCCGTATATCACTAGCATCAAAACCATACCAACGGGCAACACCAGTGTGGGGGCGCTTGGGAAACTCAGCACCGCACAGTATTTAGACCCAACCCAAGGGGAGGTGGCCATCACCCAATCCCAAACCTGCACGGCTTACAAAGTTATCAACGGACTGCTGGTGCCGATTAACCAAACTGGCTTTGTCAACGGCAACGCCGGGCCGTTGACCCGTAGCTACACCTACAACAGTGTAGGCCAAGCCACCGCCATCACCGAGTCTGGCACGGGCTTTTCCAGTACGAAAACGATGACTTACAGCGTGGATGGCAGTGGCAACCAGACCATCACCACCGCCATGACCTATGGTGACGGGGGCGTAGGGCCGAGCTTGCCCACGGTGGAAGTGCTGGACTTTTTGGGTCGCACGGTGTCCACCACGGACAGCCTGGGCCGGGTGACGACCACTGAATATGACAGCCTTGGCCGGATGTCGCAACAAACCGAACTCGCCAACCTGCCGCAAGACCAGCAACTCGTCACAAGCTATCAATACAGCGTTCAAACGGGCGGCTCCGGCATGACCGTGACTACGCCGACCGGGGCGCAACTCATTTACAGCTATGACAGCCTAGGGCGGGAAACCCGTATTCAGATCCAACCGGTCAGCGGTGCATTACGGACCATCCGATCCTTCACTTATGCAAACAACACCGCCGACGGCGGTCCCTGCGGCGGACAGGCACTCACGGCGACAACCCAGATAGCCGAGGGCAGTAGCATTACGACGCAGTATTGCTACAACACTGTGGGTGCGAAAATCGCCACCGTGCCACCGACTGGCTTGGCACAAGCCACGCTAGGTTTTAGCACGGGCGATGCAGTATATGCGTTGAGCTTCAATTTTATCTACGCTCCCGGACCCACCTACTCAATCACCGCCTATGGCTTGGCGAGTCTTGCGGAAATGGACGCGCTGACCGGCGGCACGGCGGCTGTCTACACCTTCAACAGCAGTTTATTGCAATTGTCCGGGCTGAGCGGAGCCCCCCTCAACGCTGTGCTTTCCAACTCATTCATCGTCGCCGGGTTGCTGGCGGACGATGGTTCGGTCAACATGGCGGTGATGACCGCCGCCAACCAAGCCAGCTACACCGCCTATAGTTATGACAGCTTGTTCCGCCTGGTGAGTGAAAGCTTGACGGGTGACGGCAACACCTTGACCACCCAACGAGGGTACGATGTGAACGGGCGGCTGACGCAGATGCTCGACCCGAAGGGCAACCAATTCAACTTGGAACACACCGTCGAGGGGTTCCCGGCCCAGCTATCGCTGACCGCCGAATCCGGCAAGGGGTCGCAGTATACACTTGCCACGGCACTGTACAATGCCGCCGGCCAGCCAACCCGGTATGCCTACACCCCGGTCGCCACAGGCGGCAACAACCCCAATGTCAAAACTTACACCTTTGACGCCACATCGGGCCTGGCTACCAGGGAGACCGATGTGTTGGGCAATACAATCAACTACTTGTACTACCCCACTGGTTGGCTGGCAGCGGCTTATAGCCAAACCGGCAGCGGGTATTATCTGTGGAGTTCGCTCACCTATGACCGCTACGGAGCGATCATTACCCAGCAAAACGGGCCAATTGCCACCGAGCCGACCCTCACCAACCTGACTCCGTCCACATCCGATGCCATCTACACTTACACCTACAATGGTGACGGTCAATTGGAGTCCAAGACGGTGCAATATGCCGGACAAGCCGCCAAAACCACTAGCTATAGCTATGACAGCTTTGGCAATATGAATGGCTTCAGCAACGCCTTTGGTCAGTCTATCAGCGTCAGTTTGGATCAATATGGCAGAAAATCCCAATTGCAAAATGGATCACTTCATGAGGTCGTTTATGCCTATGACAACCTCGGCAGGCCTAGCACCCTCACTAAAACCTATTATCGTCCCATTCAAGGTTTATCATCGGCTGTCATTGAGACCTTAACTTATGGATACGATGATCTGATGCAAACGACTGGGCTTTCCAGCCAGTTTTCCTTTTATGGGCCGGTCACTGTAGAAAATCCAATGTTGGGTTTTACCCAAAACCTAAGCTACGACCTATGGGGCAATATTATTGGCAACAACCAAAGCTTCATTGATACGGCAGGTAACTTGGTCAATCAATCCTGCCAAGCCTACACCTACGATGAGTTTGACCGATTGACTGGCTTTGATGCCAATCAGCAAGGCAGCACCAGCTACCCCTGTGCCTTCAATGGTTCGGGAAACATCTGTTCACAGGCATTTTCTTACGATGGTTGGGACAACCTGCAAACCCTTTCCACCACCCTCGTGGAGAATCAGGTTCCAAACACCAGCACTTACCAATACAATAGCCAATATCCATGCCAGTTGAAAGCGGTCTCCGGTGTTGGCAACTATGCTTATGATGCCTTGGGACGGGTGATTCTCGATGCTTCGGGCAATGCCATTGCCTATGATGCCTTGGGCTATGTGTCTAGTGTCACCTTGAACAATGGCTTGGTGATCGACTATATCTATGGGCCTAACCGGGAGTTAATTAAACAATCGCTGAGTGACGGTTCGGCACTGTACAACTACTATGAAGGCGGCAAACTCGTCGGTCGCCAAGACCAGACCGGAACCAGTACGTTTAAGACTTTGATCGGCCTAGGGGCGGACAGCACATGGACCACCACCGATTTGTTGGGAAATCCGGTGTTGATCAAGGATTCATCCTATGACAGTCAATTCCAAGTGATAACTGAAGTTGTCGATGCAAAGAATCTATTCACCCCGACCGGCATCCAAACCAACTTAGCCGGGGCTAACCCTTCAGCCGGCTACCCGAAGAATCTGCAACCGGCAGACGACGCATCACCGCTGTTGGTGGCGAATTCGACGGGGGGAGGCGTTGGCTATAATACGGAAATCACCGACCCCACGACGGGGTATCAACTGCTAGGCAGTTATCGCAGCTACGACCCTGTGTCGGGCCGATTCTTGCAGCCAGATAGTGCATCCCCCGGAATCGGCGGCATCAATCCCTATGCCTATACGTCCGGCAAGTTTGTCGGCTGCTCGGACCCGACGGGGCATTACACCTACACTTACCAGAGCTACAATGTTGCCAAAGAGGCGATTAAGCGAGCCGCCGAACGGCGAGGAAGCTTCTGGAGCCAGGTGGGGAAATCCTATCTTTCGGTTGCCATGAATATTATCAAGCATCCAACCAACCCCAGCGGTTACATCGCGGCTGCGATGCTGGCCTATAATCCATCCGCCCCGCTAGTCTCCACCATCGTGGGTGAAATTGGCCATGAGTCGGCAGTGGGCGCATTCATGTCCGGTGCCTATGCCGGCTGTGAATCAGCCATCTTAAGCACCAAAACGCTGGGCACTGTGCAATACAACCCGCAGACCGGGCTGGGTGGTTTGAATACCCTCGGGGTAGGCAATTGCCTTGGACTCATGTCGCTCGGTTACCTCAACATGTCGGCGAATGGGGAAGTGCAAGTCCATTCCGGGCAAAGCCGGTGGACCCACTTAGAATACTTTGGCAAAGGCTTGTTGGATTTTGTGGAAAACATGGTCATCAGCACGGTCGGGGTGGCGATTGGCTTGTGCTACGACATGCCTATGGATATTGCCCATGGCGAATATTACGAGGCCGGTTTTGCATTTGGCATGAACAGCGCTTTATTGGTGGGGATGGCCGTAGCGCCGGAAGATGCCGGAGGTGAGGTGGCGGCCGAGGGCGAGGCGGCAGGAGCCGGTGCAGGGGCAAATGCCGACGCGGGGGCTGCTGCCGATGAGGGTGGCGCAGCCCATGGCAACGAGCCAAAGGGGGCATCCGAGGTCAAATCCCCCCATCAGTCAGTGCATGAGCCAGCCGGTAATGCGAGTCACGCAACGGAAGCGAAGCCTAGTTCACCCACTAAGACGACGAAACTAGGCCATTTTGTGAAAAAGGTGGGTGAGCATATGAGCAAGGAAATGGTCATGTCAATCGGAAACGCAGATACCTACAACAACCTTAACATGACCGATCCGCGCAGCCCATGGTCCACGGCGGCATGGCAAAACATGGTCTACCGCCAAGGGCCGTACACGCCAGACAGCCATTGACCCAGACTGTTTAAACGCACAAACCGGCTTCAAGCCGGTTTGTGTTCTTAGTCAGTCGTTATCGGCCATCCCCGCAAAAAGCATTTTTGTTCATTCTTGCGGACATGGACGATCTTCTAAGAAGTCATTTGCGCACCCATGCCGCGCCTTCCCCTCGCGGGTCACTGGCGGCTTCCAGTTGTCCTGTGGATTTGTCCCATAAGATGGCTTGCATATTGCCATATCGTTTGCCGGTGGCTTTAAGTTCGTGACCCAGCTTTTCCAGCCCATGCATTTCCTCTATCGTCAATGCATCGGGTTCGTGTTCAACCACATCGGGCAGGTATTGATGATGAAACCTTCCAATGTTCACCCAAGACACAGGCCCATTGCCTTCGGCAAAATCCAACACAGCCAGCAGCACCATGGAAATGATTCGGCTACCTCCGGGGGTTCCCAAAATGGCGATGCGGTCTTTTGTTTGCAGGAACGTGGGTGCCATACTGGATAACATGCGCTTGCCCGGCTCAATACTATTGGCATTGCCCCCCACCAAACCGTAAGCATTCGGATTGCCGGGACTGACGGCAAAATCATCCATTTCATCATTCAGCAACACCCCGGTTCCTTCTGCCACAAAGCCAGAACCCATGGCTTGGTTGATGCTTAGGGTTGCCGCAACTTGATTGCCTTGCCTATCAATAATGGACAAGTGGGTAGTGTTGTCGCCTTGTGGGTTAATGCCTGGAGTGTCACTCAGGCTTCCACTGGGCAGGGCGTGATCGGCTCTGATGGCTACCCTTAAACCAGCGGCATAATCCGGGCTGGTCAATCGCTTGGTCGGTATCTCGACAAAATCGGGGTCGCCCAAATATAAATCCCGATCCCGATAAGCCCTGCGTTTGGCTTCGATGATGAGATGTTTGCGAGTCACGGAATCAAATTGTTGCAAATCGTAAGCTGACAGGATGTTTAATATTTCCACCAACACAATACCACCGCTGGAAGGCGGCGGGGCGCTGACAACACGAATGCCATGGTATTCGCCGATTAGCGGCTGGCGTTCAACAATCTTGTACTGTTGCAAATCGTCGAGTGTCCAGATACCGCCTGCCTTGCGAACGGCTTCCACCAATTGTTTAGCCGTCTCCCCACGATAAAAGCCGGCATGACCGCCGACGGCTAAGCGCCTTAAGGTCTTAGCCAAGTCCGGTTGAACCAAGCGAAACCCCGGTTTCGGCGTCGCGTGTTGCTCCAAAAAAATGTCAGCCGAGGCCGGATAGCGTTGCAGAATGCTTTCTCTCGATGCGATGGCTTGCAGATAATGGTCGCCAACCTCAAAGCCTGTCTCGGCATGGTGTATTGCGGGGGCTAAGGATTTGGACAAAGGAAGCCTTCCGTATTGTTTTGCCAAATGGGCCAATCCAGCCGGCAAGCCGGGTATTCCTGCTGCCAGAGGCCCATCCAAGGAAAGCTTAAGAGTGGGATTGCCTTGCCCGTCCAAATACATGTCGGAATGGGCAGCCAAGGGAGCTTTTTCGCGTCCATCAATAATGATTTCCTTGCCGTCTTTAGCCCGTTTGAGCAACCAGAATCCTCCTCCACCCAAACCCGAACCGGAAGGCTCCACCACCGCCAATGTTGCAGAGACCGCCACCGCCGCATCGAATGCATTGCCACCTTGCGCTAAAATTTCAAATCCTGCTGCCGTTGCCAACGGATGGGCGCTTGCAATGGCGGCTTGATTTGGGCCTGCACTCAAGTTGCAAGAATAAAATAGGAATAGAAAAAGGGATGACTTTGGCTGTTTAAACATGATTCATGCCCTCATTTTTTTAGCGCTCTTCAGGTCATTCCGCAAAACTGTCGTTCCGATATAGACCAAGCGGAACCTGTAATCATTTTAAGTATTGCCGGGTTTATCTGGCTTCATTTGCGCGAAGCTTTCTCTTCCAACCCGGACAACCCAAACCGGCGTTGCAATTCGGCGGTGACTGCTTCCGGCCCTAGACCTTGCTGCGCCAGCAGTACCATGCAATGAAACCATAGATCGGCCATTTCATAAACAATTTTGCTGGCATCGCCATCTTTGGCGGCAATGACGGTTTCGGTGGCTTCTTCGCCGATCTTCTTTAGGATATGATCCAAGCCTTTGGCATAAAGGCTGGCTACATAGGATTTTTGCGGGTCTTGGGATTTGCGTTCTTCCAACACCGCTGCGAGTTGCTTGAGGATGTCTTGGTTTTCCAATGCACTAGTCCGAGATTGAGGATTGATAGGAGATGCGTTATAGAGCATTTTAAGACATTTCCTTGTGCCTTTGTCAGGTTACGGTCAGCACAAAGTTAAGAACTTAAAGAGCAGAATAGCACATACGCACCTAAGCCTTTCCATTGGGTTCGGCAAACCCCACAGTAGACTTGACCAAATAGGGCGGTCTGGCTTTGATTTCCTCGTATATCTTGGCAATGTACTCACCAATAATGCCAAGGCTAATCATGATAAAACTGCCTATCAACAACAAAGTGATGATGATCGTGGCAAATCCTGAAACTGCCTGACCATGATACCAAGACCAGAGCGCCTCACTGGCGATGGCGAATCCCAAAACCAAGGTCATTAGCCCCAAAAATGTGACGATGCGCAAGGGCACGCTGGTGAACGAAGTCAAGGCGGTGATGGATAATTCCACCAAAGACCAAAACGACCACTTGCTCTCATCCTCAATGCGCTCAGACACATCGAATTCAATGTACTCTTCTTGGAACCCTATCCAACTGGACAAGCCACGGAAAAAGCGCTCCCGCTCGGGAAGTTGATACACCAATATATCGACGATTTCCCGATCTAACAATTTATAGTCGGAGGCATTGTGAATATTGATGCCACCTAAGCGGGAAATGATTTGATTGATGCTAAATGCGGCTAATCGTTTGGCAAGGCTGTCGGTGTTTCGACTTCGTTTGACGGCATGGACGATTTTGGCCCCTCCCCGCCATTTGGCGATCATGTCGGGGATTAATTCAGGGGGATGTTGCAAATCCGCATCGATGGCAATGACGGCCTTGCCCTGTGAGTATTTCAAACCAGCCAACAATGCCGCCTCTTTGCCAAAATTACGGCTAAACGACACGCCTTTGACTCTAGGTTCGGTTTGGGAATACAAGCCAATGCGGTCATAGGTATTGTCTTTGCTACCATCGTCGATAACAATGATCTCCCAATCATTACCCATAGTGTCAAGTATGTTCACAATCGTGTTCAACGCCCGTTCCATTCCTTCTCCTTCGTTATAGGCAGGGATTAATAGGCTGATTTCAGGTTTTGCGAGTGAGGTGACATTCATGGTTTTTACACGGTTGGGTTGAAAGCATGACTCAATGAGGGAGCGGTTGTTAACCACGTTTAATATTTTATAACTAATGAGTTAGGTACAATTGTGGAAGCTTGGGGCTACCTTTCTTCCTCCACAAAATGGTTAACTCAGGTTAAATCTCGATAATTGACCAAGCGAATATTATATTCATTTAGCAAGATCATGAATTCATTGCTGTTTAGCATAGCTAGTTCAGATTCCCAGGCATGATAAGCCAATAGCTTGGGATCAGTTATCTCGGCAGGGTTGAATTGACCAGGGTGACACATTAATTCATACGTAAGAACGGGTTTTAGGGTTGAAAACCGTTGTTTGAGATACCTCAAGTCAAGCTTTCCACTGCGGTTTAAACCGATGAATAGAGGTGTATGGGCAGATTGATGCCTTGCATTTATCCATTCCAGCATTTGAAGCGGCGCGTTTCTTAGCAAGGATGCCAAACTTATTGGCATCATCCATTCTGCACGGGTGAGGCGTATATGGGGAATCTGATATTCTTCGGCAAGTTCCATAGTCAGTTTGAACAACTGTGGCAACATGTGGATATGCTCATGTGAATTGATGAATCGGAGTTTCAAACCCAAACCTAACAGAGTTTCGACTTGGGCACTCCATTCCATAAACACCGTATCCAATCCAATTCTGCGAGACACTATTTCACGCGCCATGCCGTAGGCACTTGGAAACTGACCATTCCATTTTCCCAGCCTTTCTGCCATTTTGGCATTCAATGGATGGCGGCTAGTCAAATTAAGATGTATGCCCAAATCGAGTCTTTCATGGCTTATCAGCCTACTGACTTGTTCTTCCAAACCCGGTGCATTGGCGAGAATACCCGTGGCAGTAACCCTGCCGTTGGTCACTGCTTGCAATATGCCTCGACTGACACAGGAATAATACCCGTAGTCATCGGCATTGACGATAAGGTTGATCGGTAATCTAGTCACTGTCACTCGGGTCGGTTAAAGCGATAAAGTAGTAAGTATCCATTATGCACACCCACTGGCTGCAAATGGCTTCGGATGGCATCGGGCATGTCGGCCCAGCTACGCTTTGGGCAAGCATAAAATATCTGCTTGGGATTATCCATTGCGGCTTGGAATTCCTCGACATTGGCTAACTCGCCGACAGTGCCTAAGGTGTAAAACTGGGCTGAGAATGGCTTTTCCCACAGGTAAACCAATCTGTCCTCACTGCCTTTACGAAGCTCCATGTACTGGTCGATCAAGGTTTTCTGAGTTCGGACGAACTGAATAGGCTTAACCTGCCAGGCCACAACAGCAATCAAAAACAAGGAAGGAAGCAAAACGCCTAGCGCAAATCCAATTTTATTATTGCTCAGCCACCCCAACCACTGATCACGCCGCCATTCGGCCAACAATAACGCACAACCGGGTAAACCGGGTAGGGCGTAAGTCCAGATGATATTGGCCGATAGGGAGAAAAACAACAAGGGTGAAAGCATCCACAATAGGCAAAATAACCGCCAGCCATCAATACCCTTCAGCAAATTGGCTGCTTGCTTACGCCAAATCGCAACGCTGACGACACTGAGAAATACCAATGACCATGGCAGAGCTGCGCCTAACCAAAACAGCCAAATTGTCCCCAAGGGATGGGCACGTCCACTGCCATACAAATCCCCCTGCCAACCTTTTTCGGTAAATCGCTTCCAGTGTTCGCCGACAAAAAAGTATTCCAGAAATCCCGGTGTGCGCTTTTCGGCGATTAAAAACCACGGTACGCTGATGGCAAGCATCAATAATGTGCCACTTATCCAAGGAATGCGTTGCCAGACAAGTCTCCATTCATGCCTAATTAAAGTCCACAAGCCAGCGGGTATGCCCACCAATATCAATGCAATCGGACCTTTCGCCATGATACCAATGGCAAGCCCTATGAAAAACAAATAGCCATAAACCCGTTTTTCCATGCGCAACGAGAGCCAGAATGATGCCAAAGCCAAGGTGATGCCAAAGGTGAGGCATTGATCCATTGCGACACTGCCGGCCATGACGAATGGCAGGGTCATGCTGGCGTAAATGATTGGGGCAATAAAGGCTTGGCTTTTATCCGTCCGCGTCAAGCACAGGCGATAGACAACCCAAACAGTCCCGGCACAGAGCAAAAAGGCAGAAAGCCGTGCTGCAAACTCGTTGACACCCAATAGACTAATATTGATGGCATTGAGCCAAACGGCCAAAGGCGGTTTACCCCAAAACGGCACACCATAAGCAATTTGAGGAGTAACCCAATTTCCTGTCTCCACCATCTTACGAGCCATCTCCGCATAGCGGCTTTCTGTGGGATCAATCAGTGGATAAAAAAAGAGGGTAACCAGCCTAATAAAAAATATGATGGCCAATAAAGCTGATCCCAATCCAATGACAGGGCTTATGCCGTTGATGAATTTGCCAAATTGTTTTCCGACTGTTTTCAACACTGAATATTCACTAAAGATAGAATTCATTGGGTATGACGGGATTCTGCAAGGGTCTGTCTATGGGCTAAAAGCAACAAACAAAACCAAATACCCAAGCTGGCCCAACACAACAAGCGATATAATTCCATGGGTTTGTCAATATTCACCCATAATGTGAAAATAAAGCAAAGTACCAATACTCCAGCAGACATCCTGCGTGAGAATGAGTCTGTACCAGCCAAATACGTAGCAGTCAACACTGCCAATGGCAATAACATCAAGCCAAAGTAATGGGTTTCCGAAATCGGAGGAATCAGCAGATTCCACATCACAAATGCCGAAAGAATAAGGATATGGGTTTTTGCATTTGCCCTTGTCGCCAGCCATGCCATCACGGAAAACATCCCAACAGCCATAAGTGCCAAAATTGGTTTGGTTAGTTGCGATGGAACATGTAAACTTAACAATAAAGCCTCCAAGGATTGATTGCGTGGCTTTTGACTATCCAACAACTGAGCGTAAAGCAAATTGCTTTCACGCGACTCATTTGAGGAAAGTGCCGGACCTGCGACAATGTGGAACCACTGGCTCCAATATTCCAAGGTTTGATGCCAACCATACACCAGTGATGGCAGCAATAAACCACCTAACACTAAAAAGAAAAAGCAAGCGCCAATGAAGCGCCATTGCCGCTGCCATACAAAATAAGCCAACAACGCAATGGGAAATGCTTTGATCAAGGCTGCCGCAGCCAAACTCATGCCACCCAAGACAGGGCGGCCCCGACAATACAAATAGATTGACGCAATCATCAACCAAACCATATAGCCCGAGGCTTGACAGCGCATCAACCCAGAAACCAACCATGGCGATGCCAACAACAAAGGCACTTCGTATAGCGTCCATAGATCAATGGATTTTGCCCCGGCTGGCAAAGCTTCATTAGCCAATCTCACCGACATTACGGTCGCCTGTGCCAAACAAAAGATTGAAAGCAGATACCAAAGCCCACTCCCCCAAACCAGCGAAAGTTTCGCAAATGGGATCATTAAAATAGCAAATGGAGGCGGATATACATACAGCCAACCACGGACGTTATGTGCTTCATAAATATTGGTTTGATCAATCACTGCTTGACCGGCAGCACGATAGACCGTGTAGTCGGTTCGCTCAATATCGTTCCATGCCACGCTATAAATTGTCCGATATCCCAAACCAATTAAAAGCACCACCATGACGGCGATAAATACCCAGCGGCCCCAGTCTATGGCCGTGGAGGAGCTTTGATTTGTATTCAAATCGTTGAGTGTGTTGGCCTTGCCTAGCACTGAGTTTTCCTGAACAGAATTCATATTGGATGAGTTGTTGTATTAAGTATGGGTGATTGCATTAGAATCCATCTCTAAAACGCTATATTGATAGCCAATTTTAACCCATACTTGTACTACCTGTATATTTATAACGAGCAAGTTTCAGGAATTGTCATTATGGCAATAGCTATGAATTATTGGGTAGGTTTAGAGTGCATCCTACAAGACTCGATGTCCACCTTCGCGGCTTCTACGATTAGAAACGCATCAAGCTTAAAAAATGTTCCACGTGAAACAATTTCAATAAATATTACGATCAAGAGACTTCGAAACCCATCACTAAGTCATCAAGACAATTGAAGTGGTTGGTTGCCAGGAAAAAGATTGTCCGCATTTTGAAATGAAGCATTTATCACGGATACGCTGCAACTCCTTATTTTCCGATACAAAAGCTACTGAAGACCCTGTCAAGCAATTCATCATTGGTAAACGCACCTGTGATTTCCGACAAGGCAAATTGAGCTAGGCGAAGATCTTCAGCCAGTAACTCAGGCGCACAAACAGTTTGAAGCTGATGCAGACCCCTCTCGACAGAAAGATGCGCACGGGAAAGGGCATCGAGATGACGGCGGCGGGCAACGAAGACATTTTCAACCATAGTATCATAGCCAGCACATGATTTTAGATGACGCAGCAGCAAATCAATTCCTTCGCCTGTTTTAACAGAAAGGCTTATCTCAACCCCTTTGCCATCTTGTTTTAGGGCAGATTTGTTTCCAGTCAAATCGATTTTATTTCGTATGCGAATAAAAGGTAGACTGACGGGACAATTGAAGAATAAGCTTTCATCATGCTCAGATTGACGGTCATCCATCATCAACAACACAAGATCGGCAAGATTTATTGCCTCTCGGGCACGACGAATACCTTCGATTTCCACAGCATCCGATGCCTCACGCAAACCAGCAGTATCGATAATATGTAACGGCATCCCATCAATCTGAATGTATTCCTTGAGAAGATCACGTGTTGTCCCTTCAAACTCAGTTACTATGGCAGCCTCACGTCCAGCCAATAAATTTAATAAGCTTGATTTTCCAGAGTTAGGACGTCCCGCTATGACGACGGTAAGCCCCTCTCGCAGAACACTGCCTTGTTTAGCTGAGCGTTGAATATTTTCCAAACGAGAAATCAGGACAGTCAATTGTTGAAAAATAGCGTCATTGCTAAGGAATGTAATTTCTTCATCGACAAAGTCGATAGCGGATTCTACAAATATGCGCAGATGGATTAACTCTTCCACCAATTCATTGACTAACTTTGAAAAATCACCTTGCAACGAGCGCTGAGCTGATCGAGCGGACTGCTCGGTACTACTGTCAATTAAGTCCGCGATAGCTTCGGCTTGAGCCAAATCAATTTTATCGTTCATGAAAGCACGTTCAGAAAACTCTCCTGGACGCGCCATGCGAACACCCAGTGAAAGAATGCGGCGCATAATCAAATCAAGAACCACTGGACTCCCATGCGCTTGCAGTTCCAAAACATCTTCTCCCGTGAACGAATGGGGTGCAGGAAAATAAAGCGCTAAACCCGAATCCAAAATTGAACCGTCTTTATCGAGAAAAGGCAGGAATTTGGCGATTCTTGCATCAATCTTCCTGCCCAGCACTTGTTTGATGACAAAATCGACTTGATCGCCTGAAACTCGGATGACTCCAACCCCTCCCTTGCCCGGAGGAGTGGAAACTGCTGCTATTGTGTCTCTGGAATTATGGTTCATTGATGATGACTATTGTGACTACAATAATGAGACGACTAGTTATTGGCATCTAAGTCGATTTGATGAAAGAGTATGATTGAACCCAGGCAATGGCTCCCGATAAAGTGCCAAAATCACCATCTAACTGAGCTTGAAATGCATCATTGAGTATCTGCCCCATGTCAGGCCCTGGTTTTACACCCATATCTTGCAAATGTCGACCCAATAGAATTGGCACTGGCTTATTATACAAAACACCAAGATACGAAGCCCGGTCCGACAGCCATTCAACCATAGGGCAAGATCCACTCGCTTCAGGTGAGGTACGCCCATGAAAGTCAGCCAGAGCTAGTTGGCATAATGTTTGAATTGGCACCCGCAATGCCAATCGCCGAATAATTCCATCAGCGACAGGATGAATTTGATTCTGCCTCCACAAGTGTAAAGTTTGGCCATGTTCACGTACTAGCGGTAGGACACGTTGAATCATATTAATCGGACACCCCAACCTAGTCAGCAATGTTTGGGAAGGCGCAACCCCCGCCTTTTCATGTTCTGGGTTTTTCCAAACCCCGTCAACCATGATCGCAGTTTCCGGTTTACCAAGATCGTGACACAGTGCAGATAACAACAAAACCAAGGCTTCGTCATCATTCAATTTCAATTCTCTGCAAATTGCGGCGCAAGAATCCAACACTAAGTTATTGTGAGTCCAAACATCACCTTCGGGATGTGATATTGGATTATGAAAAACACCACGCAATCGCTCCAATTCAGGGAACAGTATAAGAACACCAGTTGATTCCATTGCTTTAATGCCGATGGATGGATTCTGCGACTTCAAAAGCAGCTTCTTAATCTCTTCCCAAACTCGTTCCTTGGAAAGAACTGGCATCTCTACTTGTAAAGAACGGCATTTCACCAAAGTTTCTTCGGCAATAGCAAATCCAAAACGTGCTGCAAACTGACATGCACGCAATGGTCGTAGCGGATCTTCATCAAAAGAATCTGAAACATGTCGTATGTAGCCGGACTCAAGGTCTATCAATCCACCCCAAGGATCAAGAATATCACCTGTGCGCAAATCAATACCCATCGCATTGATTGTAAAATCCCGGCGTCTGGCAGCGTCAGAAAATGACATGGTATGATCATAATCAATGATAAAACCCCGATGACCGGAACCGACTTTTTTTTCACTACGTGGAAGCGAGACATCAATATCCATGCCATCAATAGAAACTTTTAGAACGCCAAAAGATTTCCCAACCGCATAAACTTTTGCCACACGTTCAAGCGCTATAATTAATTCACTTGCTTTAAGACCATAGACCTCTATATCAAAATCCTTTGGATCAAGTTTAATCAGATAATCACGAACAGCGCCACCGACTAGCATTGGGCAACCACCGGCTGAAATAATAGATTCAGTGACGCGGCGTACAGCCTGGGGCAATAGAGTTGAATGTTTCATTGTAGTTCAAAGTTCTGTCGTGTTGAAAACTAAATTCGAAAGTGGGTTAACAT
>CAIYXP010000236.1 GCA_903930145.1 uncultured Methylococcaceae bacterium | reverse complement strand
TGATGAGACGACAAGCCATTTGTAATCAACCCAGTACCCCTCTCCCTAAATCCCTCCCCCCAAGGGGGGGGAGGGACTTGTGTAGACACCTATACCTATAAGGGCTATTTGAATTAAGCGTAAAACTCGGCGATGACCGGCGCATGATCGGAAGGCCGCTCCAGTTTTCGAGGTTCTTTGTCGATTCTGCATGATTGGCACTCATCCCGAAGCGCGTCACTGACGAGGATGTGGTCTATGCGTAATCCGAGGTTGCGTCGAAATCCCGCCGCCCGATAGTCCCACCAACTGAAACTTGCCTCTTCTTGGTCGAACAGTCGAAATGCGTCGCTTAAACCCAAGCCCAGCAGCCCCTTGAACGCGTCGCGTTCTGGCGTGCTGCAAAGGATTTTTTCATGCCATGCCACAGGATCGTATACATCACGATCCTCCGGTGCGATATTAAAATCCCCTAACAACACCAACCGGGGATGCCGACTGAGTTCATCGGCTATAAACGCTTGGATTTTTGACAACCAATCAAGTTTGTAAGCATATTTATCCGAACCCACTTCGCTTCCATTGGGGATGTACAAGTCTATGACCCGCACATCACCGTAAGTTGCGGCTAAAATTCGACGTTGCGGGTCTTCCAGATTGGGCGGGTCGCAGACTATGTCTTCGACGCCACCTTTGCTAATCAAAGCCACGCCATTATAGGTTTTCTGACCACTATAAACCGCTTGATAACCTGCTGTTTCCAAAGCAGCAATGGGAAAATCGGCATCGATGGTTTTGGTCTCTTGCACAGCCAAAAGACTGGGTTGCTCCCTAGCCAGCCAGTCCAACACATGGGGTAGGCGGACACGCAGGGAATTGACGTTCCAAGTGGCAATCTTCATGGGCCTAATACTTTTTCTATGGTGGCGATCAGTTCTTCTGTCCTGACCGGTTTGGCCAAAAACAAATGGCCTCCAATATCACTGCCTGTCGGCTCCGTTTCCTCCCTTCTGACGATGGCCGTCAAAAACACATATTTAATATGAGACAGTAGCGGGTCTTCCTCAAGCATAGCCGCAACTTCGTCACCGCCCAAGTCAGGCATCATCACATCCAAGAAAATCAAATCAGGTTTGAACTTCCTCGCGGTTTCTATCACTTTGCTGCCATGATTTTCGGTCATCACCTCGTATTTGCCGGTACGCTCCAGATTGGCCTTGATCAAGCGAGTCAAACTGGCTTCGTCGTCAACAACCAGAATCTTTTTTTTCATAAAGTTGGTTTCCTTATGCTGTCTTGAACATGAGTACGACGGAAGCACCGCCGCCTTCGCGGTTGCGTAGGTTAATGGCTCCGCCGTGCAACTCGATAATATTTCGGGAAACAGACAAACCCAAGCCAGTCCCCTGCCCCACTGGTTTGGTTGTGAAGAAGGGATCGAAAACTTTTTCAACTTTCTCTGGCTCTATACCAGTTCCATTGTCGTCGACTTTGATGACGACCACCCGGTCACCGGGGCGAAACTTTCCGTTAGCAAGGCGCAGAGCATCACCCTCTTTTCTCAATCGAAAACATTCGCTAGTCAATTCAAGCTTGCCCTCACGTCCCATGGCTTGAATCGCATTCATGAATAGATTGATGAACACTTGCTTGAGCTTGTCTGGGTCGGCATTGATTGTAGGGAGTTCCAGTGCCAATTTTTCCTCGACTGATATATTGTGATGGTTCAACTCATACTGCACAAGTTTGAGCGAATCACGCAGCACGTCATTCAGGTCGGTTTGGCGCATGGAAAGCTTTTTTTCGCGTGAAAAGTTTAGCAATCCTTTGACAACCCCATCGGCCCGCTGGACGGCATCTTCCATGTCTTTGATGACTTGACAGGCTTCGCTCTCTTTGGGGACTTCCCCATAGAGGTAATCCACGCCCATTTGAATAATGGCGAGGGGGTTTTTCACCTCATGCGCAACCCCTGCCGCCAAGCGCCCTACAGATTCAAGTTTGGCTGATTGCATCAATCGCAAATGGGCTTCTTCCAAAGCTTGCGTCCGCAAACGCACCTTTCTTGTCAATGTTCGATTCCATGCCAAAATAGCGAGGATAATGCCAATAAGCGCTGCCAGAACGGATAAAGCGATAAGCCTGAGCTTTGGATTTTTCCAGAGTGGCGGCGGTTCAAGATAAATCCACGCACGGGTTATCGCCTGTTTTTCCTCTACGCTAATAGAGGAGAGAGCCTTGTCTAACAATTGGCGAAAAATAGGCCAATCTCTGCGCACTCCCATCGAATTTTCGGAATTTTGTTGAATTTGGAATGCTACGCGAAGATTGGTGATGTTCATTTTGCTCGTGAAATAGGAGGTCGTGGCGAGAGTCCCCACCATTGCATCCGCCACACCGAAGGAAGTCGCCAGCAAGGCAGTTTGAATGTCCGGGGTTTGCACCAATTCAATTTCGGGATATTGATGTGAAAGCCATTCTTGCGTGTAAAATCCATGCACCACGGCAACTTTCATTCTACTCAAGGTGTCCAGGCTCCAATTTTCGACATCATTTCGCGCTGTGATCACAGCAGAAGGCAAGATCAGGTAAGGGTCCGTAAAGTTCAGATATTCAGCCCTCTGCGGAGTTTTAACGACCACTGGTAAAAAATCAGCCTTTAATTCGCGGACGAGTTGCAAAGCCACATAAAAATCAGATGCTGGCACAAGTTCAAATGTAACGCCCAAACGCTTGGAAAGCAAAGCCAGATAATCGGCAGCAATACCAGTATATTGACCTTTGTCATCAATAAATTCTACCGGGGTGAAATCAGGGTTACTGCTAAAACGAATGACCGGGTGAGCGTTCAACCAAGCAATTTCTTCTGGAGCCAATGTCGCTCGAAAACCAGATTCAGTGCCGAATGCGATACCGACATTAAACAGTATCGTAATCCAAAGAATAATGTTGTAGCCTCGGTAACTCATTCGATCAATAAGCCCAAAACAAAGCGACAATGAATGAAAGAACAATAATTAGTGAAATTTTCACTACTTAACTTCCTCACTAATTTGTACAGTGTAGCTACCTCCATTTTCAACGGTTGTCGGCTTGCTCAATCCCTGCAAATCTCCCGGTTGAGGCATGGCTTGTCCCGATTTGGTGACTCTTGCACCAATTATAAGTTTATCGAACGCTGACAGGTTCATGCCTTGCACCATACCCATGGAATCATCTAACGTCACTTCAACCGGCAAGTCCTTCACTTTCTTTTTCACTATGGCTAAGGGCATCGGCGGTCCTGAAGCTGCGCGGGCAAATATGAAAACAGTATCTTCGGATGCCGCCATTGTAGAGAGCGACGGTGATAAGGCAACTTTAACTTTGATGGATTTATGTTCGCCAGTGTCAGGTAGGCTTGAAACTGCCCTTTCATTGGTATCGTTAACCTCTGAACCCTCAGCCCCCTGCCCTTCACCTTTGATCTCGGCAATCACTTTGGCGAGATGCTTTTCCTCCGGGCTGTCTTTGGGATATTCACCACGCAAGGTTTCAATATAACCAATTGCTTTATTGGTATCGCCACTTTGCGCCGCACCGGCACCAGCCAACCAAAGCGCAGTATGATGTTTGGGGTTTTTCGCCAAAATTTCAGCCGCGATTTGTGCAGGTTCACCCACGTAACTGCCACCAAGGGAATCACTCAGCGATTCCGCATACAATGCTTTAATATCCAAATTGTCTGGCTCTAATTTTAAGGCGTGCGCATAGGCTTCGACAGCCAAATCATGTTGTTCAGTCTGCTGGTAGGAACGCCCCAACAGCAACCAGCCTTTCAAGTCATTCGGGTTCTGTTTAAGCTTTTCGGCCAGACGGTCAATCATTTCCTGAAATTGTGGGGCCGCATTGGCTTGTTGATGAGCTTCCGGTTGGGCGCGAAAATCCGCCAAATCGAACCTGCCTAACATCGAATAAACCACGATTCCCAGCAGCGGCGCAGCAATCAAAGCAGCAACGACTGGCGCATACCCTTTTTGCTTAGGTTGTTTACCCCCATTTTCGGAGGCAGACAAATCGTTAAGCAAGTCCTTATCCAATTCAGCTTGAAGCCCCTCCAATTCTTCCCCGTCAATCTCGTCAGCCAATTCGTCACGGCGTTGTTGATGTAACACAAGGTTCAGCCGTTGGCGGTCAACGGTGTAACTACGCCCCCTTCCAAGCAAAGCGGGTAGAAATAGGGCGTATGCAACCACTACGATCAGTACCGCCAGCATCCAAAAACCAATCATAAGTTTATCCTTTGAGTTTATTCTTTAAAGCTTGCAAACGGCGGCTTTCTTCCTCAGTCAATGCAGATTCCATCTTCCGGCCGGCATTCCGATTTTTCGCTAATAACCCAAGACAAACCAATCCAACCAGCAACAAGCCAAACGGACCCAGCCAAAGCAAGGAAGTTGTCGACTTAAGTGGCGGATTGTACAACACAAAGTCACCATAACGGTCTACAAGGAACTTGACCGCATCCTGCTCGCTTTTGCCACTCTGAATGATGTTGTAAACCTCGGTCCGCAAATCTTTGGCCAAATCGGCATCGGAATCGGCCAAAGACTGGTTTTGGCAGACCAAACAGCGCAATTCCTGAACCAAATTTTCATAAGCCTGTTGTTTGGCAGGGTCGTCGAACTGACGAATTTCAATGGCTTGAACACTAAAACTAAAAGTCACGCAGAAAAGCATTAGCCAATATTTCATGACGGCGAACCTTCTTTCTGCAATTGGATGATCAGCGGCAGCAAGGTTTGTTGCCAAGAGTCTTCAGTGATTGGCCCGGTATGTTTGTGACGAATCACCCCTTTTTTATCGATCACAAAAGTTTCCGGCACACCGTAGACCCCCCATTCGATGCCCACCTTGCCGTCTCCGTCGAAGCCGCTTGCAGTATAAGGGTTGCCAAAATGCTTAAGCCAGCCCAGCCCTGCTTCCCGTTCATCCTTATAGTCCAATCCATAAATGGGCAGGATATTTTGCTTGGCAAGCTTCATCAGGAAGGGATGCTCCTGCTTGCAGGATACGCACCAGGAGGCCCAGACATTCAATAGGCTAACCTGGCCCTGCAAATCCATATTGCTAAGAGATTTGCCGAAATCACTCAATTGCGGGAGATTGAATGCTGGGGCAGGCTTGCCGATAAATGGCGACGGCACTTCGCGGGGGTCGAGTTTCAAACCGACGGCAAGAAAAGCAACCATGACAATAAACAAGATTAACGGAATGAGGAAGCGCATGATTAGTTAAAAGATTTTAAATGAGTGGAGTGTTTATAGAGTCTGTTTCCGGTATGCTGAGGTTTGCATCAATATCCTTTTCGGCATCAAAATCGTTTAATGCGCACCTGACAAACCTCGTCTAACATTCAGTCCAATTTTCGACAACACGCCAGCATATTTCCTGCAAAGAAGGGGACTTTCAAGTACCCAAGCTTTACTTTTTTTGACAAACCAATAAAAGTTTTCTTTAAAGATAATGGCATTGGTAACATTTTCATCCAATAATGCAATGGATAGGTGTTTTTCACTGGGTAAACCTTTATTTCAGAAAAACCACATTTCTTCAGCATACCTGTCATGCTCGATAAGGAAAATAGTTGCAAATGCTCAATTTCGTAGATCGGCGAGCGCTCGCCGAGAATGCGCGC
>CAIYXP010000235.1 GCA_903930145.1 uncultured Methylococcaceae bacterium | reverse complement strand
CAAAAGTCGTCAATCAGGCAGAAAGTTTCGGTCAAAGAATCCATGGATGCCTCCTGTTCGGCATTGATTTGTTTGTGGAAACAGAATCTTACCCGAAAAGGTAGGCATCCGCCTTTGACTTTCTTATCCCGAACTCAGGTTAAGTTAGACTCCTGCTGGCGACCGGGAACTGGGCAAACAGTATCACAAGTATCTGCTTGATCAAACCATGTTCTGGTAGACTGCCCGATCCTTTAAACATCGCATCAATTCGACCTTCCAAAACCCAAGCGCTGATGCCTGCTCAGCAAAGTAATGGTGGCTCCTGTTGTTTGTGGTCGGTTACCCCAAGTCAGTTTTGCAAGCCAGTTGATTTTGCACTATCCAAAACTGCAAGCGGAGGTGGTTTGTAACGCGATGACGACCCGTTTATCAGATCCGTTTGCGCACACAAGGATCATAAGAAAAATTGGCTAGGCTGGCTGACCCTTGGATAAGTTACTTTTCCCGAATGAAGTCGTAAATATTCAAATAATCTTCGCCTGGGTGGTTCCATGAATAGTCATAGCGCATCGCATTCTTGATTAGTTCGCGGTAGCGGTCAGGATGATCGGAATAGCAGGCGATGGCCCTGCCAAGCGCGTATTCCAACCCCGGATGGTCATAGCTTTCGAATACGTAGCCATTGCGTTCGTGCAAAGGCAGGTCAGAGTCGTCCTGGTCAAATACCGTGTCGGCCAGTCCGCCCACCGAACGAACCACGGGGATGGTACCATAACGCAGCGAGATGAGCTGAGTCAACCCGCAAGGCTCGAATCGGCTTGGCACCAGCATCATGTCCGCTCCCGCATAAATAAGGTGGGAAAGCTCCTCATTAAACCCAATCTCCAGATGGCAGTCCGGGCTGTCATTCAACATTTGCTTAAGTCCCCAGAAATCCGCGTTGATAGCTTGATCCGGGCTCGACCCAAGCAGGACGAATTGGGCTCCTCGCTCAAGGGCGAAGAAGATGGCGTGACGCAGCAAATCCAAGCCTTTCTGCGGATCGAGCCGACCTATGAAGGCCACGATGGGCTTGTCGTTGTGAGCCAGCATAAGCCGGTCGCGCAATGCCCTTTTATTGTCGTATTTGCCGTCGATAGAGTCTACCCCATAGCGAGTGGGAATATATCCATCGATTTCCGGATTCCAAACGCCATAATCAATGCCGTTGACCACACCGCCGTACTTGATGTGGTGGGTGTGCAAGGTCGGCTCCAACCCGAAGCCCTGGCCTCCGTCCTTGGTCTCGAAGGCATAGCGGGGCGAGACGGTGGTGACGAAGTTCGAGTAGACGATGCCGCCTTTGAGCAGGTTTAGGGCCTGCTGGTGGTAGTTGTCGCGTAGGCGGTTGTAGTCGAAGTAACGTTGCGGATCGTGCAGACCTGTTGCCCGCAGCAGTTCCCCTCCGGTCACGCCCTGATGCTGGTAGTTATGGATGGTCAGACAGACGCGAGGGTGGGTCATGCCCATGCGTTGGTAAAACTCGTAGAGATACACCGGCACTAGGGCAGTTTGCCAGTCGTGGCAATGGATGATGTCCGGGTGCTTGTTCGCCCTCCACAGGAACTCCATGGCTGCCCGCGAAAAGAACGCAAAGCGCATCACGTCGTCCTGAAAGCCATAGATACTTCCACGGTTGAAATAGTCGTCCTGGGAATGAGGCTCGATGAAGAAGCACTTGCGGTCATGAACCATGCCGAAATAGACGGTGCAGTGGATCGCCCCTTCAAACCAAGGCACCAACAAATCTTGGAAGTCCACATGCAGATTGTAAATGTGGTCGTAGCGCATGTTGTCGTATTTGGGCAGGATGATTTCCACATGGTTGCCTCGAATCGCAAGCTCCTGGCTAAGGCCGAACACCACGTCGGCAAGCCCCCCCACTTTGGCCACCGGTGCCATCTCGGGCGAGATATGGACGATGAACAAATTTGGCCGGTGCAGGGGCTGATGGGCAAGTTCTTCATCGGATGCGGGGGTTTCGACTGGCAATAGTTCTTCCACATGAACCGATTGGGGTTGGGCAGGTGCTGTGCCGGATTGGGAAGGACGTTCTAAAACCTCCGTTGCAGCAGATGCGGCTACAACCGATGTGGGTGGCTGGGGAGTCACTGGCCTCGATTCAGATTCAAGGGTGGCAGGCTTTCCCTCGGCCGACGGGCGAAGCTTAGGGCTTGCCTTGGCGGCAGATTTTACTTCCGCCCTTTCTGTTGGAGCCACTGGAGCGCTGTTTTCGACGCGGGTGGTATCCGATTTTTCCGCCGTCACCGGGACAGTCGTCTTGTTTGTGCTGGTAGGCTTTTTCGCCATTGTTGGATTCCTGAAATAAAACCTGCTTTGAAGTCATCTTGGCAGGTCAAAAGTGCTTTCTAGAGTATTCGCCCTAAGATTGGACCCGTATATTGTCTCTGTCAACCTGCTGTAATGTCGCCCGCAGCCGATTCTGGTTTAAGCTTGAGTACGATACCCGCCAGTGGCGGCAGAGTGACCAACAAGGAATGTGGATGGTTATTCCAAGGTTGATCCAAGGCTATGAGTGTAGGCTCCCGGTTGCCCATGCCGCTGCCAGAATAAATGCTGTCATCTGAGTTCATGATTTCCTCATAACTCCCTGCCTCGGGAACGCCAAAACGATAGTTCTCACGTGGCACTGGAGTGAAATTGAGCGCCACTACGAAAAAGTCGTCACCCATGCGACGAAGATAAACCAAGACCGAGTTATGCGCGTCGTGGCAGTCGATCCACTCAAAGCCTTTATAATCGAAATCAAGCGCATGGAGAGCAGGTTCGCGGCAATACATGCCGTTAAGGTCCTGGACTAAACGCTCGATACCTTGATGGAAAGGATAATCCCGTACATACCAGTCGAGTGTGGACGTGCAGTCCCATTCCCTACCTTGGCCAAATTCGCTGCCCATGAACAGAAGCTTCTTGCCGGGGTGGGTGAACATATAAATGTACAACAGGCGCAAATTGGCGAACTGCTGCCACTCGTCGCCCGGCATCTTGTACAGCATGGAATGCTTGCCGTGGGCGACTTCGTCGTGGGAGAACGGCAGCAGGAAATTTTCAGTGAACGCATACAGCAGACTAAAGGTCAGCTCGCCTTGGTGGTACTGGCGGTAGATAGCCTCCTTCTCCATGTAGCGTAAGGTGTCGTTCATCCAGCCCATGTTCCACTTGAGGTCGAAACCGAGACCGCCCACATAGGTTGGCTTGGTCACTTGCGGCCATGAGGTCGATTCTTCCGCCATGATGAGTGCTCCGGGCATCTGCTGGTGGGTGACTTCATTCAGTTGGCGCATAAAGTCGATGGCCTCCAAATTCTCGCGCCCGCCGTAACGGTTAGGAATCCATTCACCTTCCTCACGGGAATAGTCCAAGTACAACATGGATGCCACGGCATCCACGCGTAGCCCGTCGAGATGAAATTCTTCCAGCCAAAAGACTGCGCTGGAAATGAGGAAGTTCTTGACCTCGTAGCGCCCAAAGTTGAAGATCAGGGTGGACCAGTCTTTGTGTTCGCCGAGGCGCGGGTCTTCATGTTCGTAAAGGGCCGTTCCGTCAAACCAGGCCAGGCCATGGGCATCCTTAGGGAAATGGGCAGGTACCCAATCTAAAATGACGCCAATGCCATTCTGGTGGCAATGGTCCACGAACCAACGGAAATCATCGGGACTGCCGAAACGGCTGGTGGGGGCATAATAGCCGATGGTTTGATAACCCCATGACAGGTCGTAGGGGTGTTCGGTAATCGGCAATAGCTCGATATGGGTGAAACCTAGGCTTTTCACATGCTTCACCAAGCGCTGGGCGAGTTCCCGATAGTTCAGCAATTCGCCCCCCGGTCCATGCTGCCAAGAGCCTAGATGCACCTCGTAAATAGACATTGGCTGATGCTGCCAGTCGAATTCTGCGCGGGCTTGCATCCAAGGCTCGTCGCCCCATAAAAACGTGCTCGGCGCCTCAACGATGGTTGCGGTGCTGGGCCGCACTTCAAAGCGCAGGCCATAAGGGTCGGATTTAAGGAATACATCGCCGTTCTTTGCACGAATCTCGAACTTATAGACGATGCCCGGGGAAATGTCGGGGATGAACAACTCCCAAACCCCATTGCCGTGGACGCGCATGGGATGGCAAAGCCCGTTCCAGCCGTTGAATTCCCCCACCACGCTCACTCGCTCGGCGCTTGGCGCCCATACGGAGAACAGCACACCTGAGACTTCCTCCGCCTCATGTACCCGCGCACCTAAGAGTCGGTAAGCATGCCAATGCTTGCCCTCGCCAAAAAGGTGCAAATCAAAGTCAGAAAGCTGCGGGGGGTAGCAATAAGGATCGTGTGTGATATGTTCTTGCCGCTGGGCATCGCGCCAGATGATCTGGTAGCGCTCAGGTACTTGGGCAGCCTCTCCCCGCCACTCGAAAATATCTGTGCCTTCAATCCGCTGCATGAGCAGCCCCCCTCCGGCGATAGCTGCCTCCTCGGCATGGGGGAGCAATACCCGCACTAATATGCCGAAATTTTCGGGGTGCCTGCCGAGCACGGCAAACGGGTCACCATGCCTGGCGTCGACGAGCTTCAGTAAATCGGGGGAGAGTTTCGATTGGTTCATCCTGCAATATCTCTTGATGGGTTTGAAATTCAGAGCAAGGCCTGCTTACACTCTGGGTGAAATGCATCGGACCACAAAAGGCACTTCGAGCCACGGCATTCGACAAATGGATCGGAATTGTGCCCAAAGTTAGGATTCTAGACCATAATCTGCCCTTTGGGTTACGGTGATTGAGAAATGATACGAAATAGCCGTTCAGTGCAATTTAGTGGCTGCCCGGTTTCGGCCGACCTTTGCCGAAAATGGCTCTCCTAACCTGATCTTCGCCTAAGTGTCGGCTTGTAAGATTTACGGCTAGATTGTCGCGACCCTTTGAAGACATCCACCATATGTCTTCAAGTTACAGCTTACTATCAAAAACCAGCCGCCCACCTCGGCTTGAGGGAGTGAGATTAATCGAATCAATACCTTATAGTTGCCCGAAAAAACTTTCAAGCTTTTTCTGATCAGTTTTATAAAGGACTCCATAAGCAGTTGACCAATTAAACCTGAATTAATGGTAGAAGATGCCGGATATTATTGACTCTACCGCCGAAAACCCCAGTAAGACCGGACTCTCAATCGACTGAATCCGTCCACACCTGATCTATTTACTCTCAGTGACTTGGATTTGTGAGTCGAAATAATGCATGGCACCGAGCAATGGCGTGCGCGGATTGATTGCCAATTTTACAGATATCTTGGAAAGCAGGGATTGAAAGCGGCCTTTGGCGGTGAATGCTTGGATAAACTCACCAGATTCCAACATGGGGCGAATTTTCGGGCCGATACCTCCGCCGATAAACACGCCGCCCGTGGCGAGGGCTTTTAGGGCCAGATTGCCGGTTTCGGCACCATATACCTCAACAAATAGGCGGACTGCTTCCCGACACAAAGTATCTTCGCCGTCGATACCCAGCCGGGAAATTAGAGCGTTGCGGTCTAATCCAGAGCCAACATCAGTATCCGGTATCGCCGGGCAAGGCTGTGCGAATCCACTTTCTGCGAGAAAATCATACAGATGGCTGAAGCCAGGCCCGGAAAGAATACGCTCACAACTAACATGCCCTGGATACAATCGGCGTAGGTATGCAAGCAACCGATCTTGCTGACTGTTTTGCGGGGCAAAATCGCAGTGGCCACCCTCGGTGGCAATTGGGGTGTAGTCTTTGCCGTCCCAGTGTAATATGGCTTCGCCAAGTCCTGTTCCAGCGGCGATGATCGCGATGTTGCCGACTTGTGTCACGGCTTTGGGGTTGAGTTCGACAAAATCTTGCTCCTGCAAATGCAACATGCCGACCGCCATTGCCTCAAGATCGTTGAGTAATTTGACGTGATCGGTACCAAGCCGGATTTTAAGCTGTTCGCCGTCGAGCATCCAAGGCAAATTGGTTGTTTGGCAGCGTTGATCGATAACTGGACCTGCCACGCCAAAACAAGCGGAGTCGATGGCAATGCCTTCGTTTAAAAAAAGATCCAAGACTTGTTCGAAGCTCTGGAATTCGCCGCTGGCAAAGGTTTGCTCTTGCCGACAGATCAGCGATCCGTCGGCTTGTTTGTCAAGTAAGGCTAAAACCGTTTTGGTTCCGCCGATATCGCCTGCCAGAATCATGGGCATCCTCATGGGTTTGCATTGTTGAGCAAGTAAATTAAGGCATCCAGTATGGCATTGGCAACCGCATGGGGGGGTAGTTGGTAAAACGTTTGCCAAGCCAGTGATACATATTCTTCGTAACTATCCTGATGCTGCGGATGGCTTTGCAGCCAGCACAACCGGACGGCGTGACCGATCAGTATATCGGTGAAAATCGTGTCGTCTACATGCAATTCCGCATTATCGTGAAAGATTGTCGCCAGCGCCCGTAAGGCTTCAACGGTTAATTGCCGGTAGACCGGCGCTTGAATCTTATTGAGTAGATGATTGACGTGCAATTTGAAAGTCTGTTCGCCCGGGGTCATTTGCGAGCGAACCGATTCGCTGTCGATGCGGCGTTTGCTGTTGATCTTTTCACCTATCATCAAGCCCCGGCAATGCTGCAACAACGACCAAACGCCAATGAAAAACACCTCGCTTTCGCGTCCGACGCTGCCTTGCCGTTCGCGCCATTCGTACCAGTCTTCAGCTAGGTTGCGATCCTTTGGATTGATGCTGCTAGGAAACCTTGCCGCGCTCAATTGGCGCTGCGGCCCGTCGTAATGGAGGGTTTCCACTTGGCCTAACTGGGTTTGGCTGTTATCGTAATCTTCCAAGGTTTCTTGCACCAACTGCGCGAGCCGGTGTGGGGCCAGCCCCAGTACCTCAGTGAATGCCTGATCCAGCGAATTGCCGCTACTACGCGTTTGCCGGGCAATGATCAACTGAAGGATGTGACCGACGCGGATGGTGTGCATGTCGGCAAACAACTCTGGCTTTGTCTTGATCAGTATTCCCAAATAGATAATCAGTTCTTGGATGATGATGTGTTGGCTACTGTCAGTGGTGTTGAACGCGCGGATGGTTTGCAGGATTTCCCAAGAGTCGGTTGGGCGTCGGAGGGTGGCTTTGCCACTATAGGCGCGACCGACCGTCAAGCCGTGTTGGCGTACCAATATCTCGGTGGCGGCTTGCTCCAGATTGATGTCGTATTTGCCCAGCAGTCCGGCGCAGCGGCGAACAATATACCAGACATGCCTATCGCCGGCTCGGGCATAGACTTCTTCCAACAAGTCTCGCACACGGCAGGGCTGACCGTCGAGGTTAAGCAAGCCAGTATCGTGATCCAGCCCATGACGCAGGCTAAGCAAGTTTAACGCTTCCATTTGCGCATACAGGTTGGGGTTGTGGCGCACAATTTCGATTAACTTTGAGGTCTCGCCGATTTCCCATTCGGTCAAGGTAAAACTGTCGAGTGGGCGCGGAGGCTGGTCATCTATAGGTAAGGCATCGGCAAAAGGACGGGGGGTTTCTTCCCAGCTTGGCTGCGAAAACTTGAAGTCATGCAGATAGCCGATTTTTTCACGACTGGAGGTCTCGATAAAATCGGTCAGCAAGCCCAGCTTAACCGTTGTGCCTTGAACAGTGCCTAGTCGAAGCTGTGCGATGAAGTCCAGCAAGACCCGCCTATTCCCGGTGTCCAACATGTTGTGTTTGACCGTGAAGACCAGCAGGGGCGGTGCCGAGCTATCCCAATGCCGGCTGATGTAAGACAGTTCCAAGCGCAGTCGTTGAATCAGCAGGCGGTTGTCCATGGCGATATAGAAGCCTTTTTGATTCATGAACTGCGGCAAGAACAGCAAGGGCTCACCAGCCAAAAGGTACAGCTTGGAAGTTGATAGCGTCCTTAACTGTCGTAGCGGCCTACCCGTCAAACCGATTCGGTCATTACGTCCGACATGGGTGTAAGCAGCAGCCAGTTCGCTGGCATCGCGTATTTGAACCGGAGCGATTTCACCTAAGGTTTGAGAGGGTATGCCGTGAAGTTTCAAATCGTCCTGCACTTGCTCGTCTACGGCAAGCAGGGCAATTTGCACAAAACAATCGGTGAGGCGGCGTGTGGCTTGATAACGGCCTAGCGGATCTATTTCGTCCAGCGTGATGAGGCCGTCCTGCACTAGGCAACCTAGGATATAAAGGCTCTGCGCCCATACGAGCGGCACATTTTCGTTGGGAATCCGTTTCTGACTGTGGGGATGCTGTTTCTCGGCTGCAATGGCCGACGCAGGGACGATGTAGAGTTCCGGCAACAGTTTCTGACCCTTTTGTTCGACCAATAGCCCGTCCAGCCTCTGCCGGTAATCGGCGGCAGCTTCCGTGCGACCGGCAAACAAGTTATTAAGCAATAGATAAGTGAAAAACAAAGGCCATTCGCACTCGATATCCTTGAATTCCTTCAGTTCATGCGGCTCGTAGTGTAGACGCTGATGGTCTTCGACCGCAGTTTGGTGGCCATCCAACAAAAACCGCTTGCAGCCGTAGCCGCCTTGCAGTTTTTCGACGATTCGCGACTCGGTTTTTGCGCGTAGCGCCGGGTTGTCCACAGCAAAGGCAGGAAAGCCTGTGATGCTGAGTACTGCCGCATCAACTTCCTTGGAAATTGATTCACGCGGCAGCAGCGATTCCAGCGTGATACGGGTGCGGGCGATATCGTCGCTGACGACATGGACAATCGCGGTTTGTCCACCGTCCCTTCCGAACAGGTTGCAGCCGGACATGGCCTCCAGCGCGGCTTTGGCCATGCCTATCGAACTGGCATTCAGTTCTGCAATGCCGTGATTCATTTTATTGCCGCGTTCCCAAATGCCATAGTCCGGGGTACGGTAGGCTCGGCTGATGTAATGCACCAGATTCTGCACGAAATTGACTTCGTCGATGCTGAAAACAATGCGCAAGCCGGAGGTGGTCATCTGCGCTAACATCAACAGAAATAGTGAGGTGGCATCCAATTGCAGATGCCCCCACTCGTTGTCGCCGACCACCGCCTCACCAGTGGAGGTTCTATACTTGGCGTGCAGTGCATCTAAAGGGTCTTGGGTATGCTTGAACTTTTCCACCTTGGCGGCTTGACGCATCATAGCCGTCAGCAGTCCGCGCATCAATTTAACGACGCTTTGTTCAAGCAGATAGGTTCGTTCTTTGCCATCGTCAACTTTCCGGTAAGCAAGTGCCAAGCCCCAGGCTGCCAATATGCTGTAGACATTGTCCCTCACCCAGGCATCGGTGTAATTACCGTGAGTGGTGACGGCGGTGCTGGCGGGCAAAAGGCCGCTAATCCAATCCTGGCGATTGAGGATGATATCTTGGACTTGGCGGTAATAATGGTTCAGTGCATCGGTTTGGCTAATCGGCATGATCTTGGTATCGGGTATGTGTTGGCATTTGAAGCGCCATTAGGAAACATAGTAAAACGGTCATGCTAATTTAGAGATTCAATCAATAGGGATGCAGGTCTGCGCCATCGACATCCAGCGAATGCCGCCAAAACTGATCGTCCCTGTCGAATAGCCGGTAGGTGCCGCGCGGACCCCAAGTGCCAGACTTGTAAGTGTTGATGAAACCGCGTTCCATTGACCACACTTTCAGTACCGGGTCGACGACGCGCCAAGCCCATTCGACTTCGTCGAAACGCAAAAACTGCGACTGGTCTCCCTCCATCACGTCGAGCAACAGGCCCTCGTAAGCATCGTAATCAATGTCTTCCCCACCCCGGTAGGTGGCATCAAGACTAAGCGTCCGTTTGTCCAAGTCGAAACCGGGCACTTTGACTTGCATCTCTATCTTGATGCATTCATCTGGCTGAATGCCGAGCAGCAGCCAGTTCGGGTGCGAGTCCTCATGGAGCTTGTTGCGCAGCAGGTCTTTTGGCGGGCTCTTGAAACGGATGCAAATGGCCGAACTGTTTTCCGCAAGGCGTTTGCCTGTTCGCAGATAAAAGGGAACGCCAGCCCATCGCCAGTTATCGACGAACAGTTTCATCGCAGCGTAGGTTTCGGTCACGCTATCCGATGCCACGCCGGTTTCATCAAGGTAGCCGGGAACGACTTCCCCATTAATCACCCCGCTTGTGTACTGCCCGCGAAATGCGTGTGCGTTCACCGCGTTCTGGGTGATTGGTCGGATCGAATTCAACACCTTCACCTTTTCGTTGCGAAGATGCTCCGGTTCCATCGAAACTGGAGACTCCATGGCAACCAAGGCAAGCAATTGCAACAAATGGCTTTGAATCATGTCGCGTAGCGCGCCCGCACTGTCGTAATAACCGGCCCGACCCCCGACACCCAAGGTTTCCGAGTGAGTGATCTGCACATAGGAGATGTACTGATGGTTCCAAAGTGGCTCAAGCAATATGTTGGCGAACCTGAAAACCATGATGTTCTGCACGGTGTTCTTGCCCAGATAATGGTCGATACGGTAAATCTGGTCTTCTTTAAGGTGTTTAGAAATGCCGCTTTGCAGAGCCTGAGCGCTTAACAGGTCTTGCCCGAACGGCTTTTCGATGACCACGCGGCGCCAGCCGTTCTTTTGCTTCAGCAAGTCCACCTTGCCGAGGTTGGCGATGATCTCGGGAAATTCCGACGGGCGCACGGACATGTAGAACACAACATTCGGCGGGAATGCAGGGTTTTCGGCGATGGTCTGCTTCATTCGGGTGTAGGCATCCACATCATCGGGAGGGCTTGCATGATAATGCAGCCGGTCTCGGAATCGCTCAAACGATGACTCATCAATACCCGTAGGGAATTTTGCCTTGAGTGCCGACGCGACTTCGTCCAGCCACTGGTCGCGTGTGCATTTTTCCAACCCGCAGGCAAGGATCGCCATCCTGCAGGGCAGCCTACCCATGGTCTCCAAACGGAACAATGCCGGAATCAGCTTGATCCGTGACAGGTTGCCACGGGCACCGAATATGACGAGTGTGCAAGGTTCGATAGTTTTCATTTTGATGTCAGTTCGAGAAGAATATGAAGGATGGAATCGCCGGTTAGCGTCACTGTACCGGCCGGACCTGAAGAGTGTCGATTATTTGGTCTTCGACCAGTGTGTTGCTGATCACGACCATAGTCTGACCCTCCTTAACCCAGTTTCTCCGTTTAAGGTAGTTGAAGGCATCACTGATGGCACCTTCGGGATTGTCTGATAAATCCATCAGGAAGGGTTCCACCCCCCAAAGGATCAACAAATGTCGGAACAAGGCAGGGTTGTCGGTAAATGCATAAATCGGAACTTTAGGGCGCAAGGATGAAAGCATTCTGACCATGTAACCACTCCGCGAGAAGACTACGATACCCGAATCTTCAATATCGTTGGCTAAGTAAACAGCGGATCTGAGCATTTTGTCCTTCGGCATCCGCAACACCAGTTCCTTGGTGGGTTCATCGTTGTGGACGCTCTCAATGCGACGGGCGATTTTCTTGAACACGCGCACACACTCCACCGGGTACTTGCCGGTCGTGGTTTCACCCGACAGCATGATCGCGTCGGCCTTCTCAAGCACGGCGTGAGCCACATCCGACACTTCTGCACGAGTGGGGATCGGGGCAGTAATCATCGATTCCAGCATGTGGGTGGCAACAATGACTGGCCGACTTTTGCGAATGCAAGCCTTGATGATTTGATGCTGGATGATAGGCAACTCCTCGTAGGGGCATTCGATGCCTAGGTCGCCACGGGCCACCATGACCCCGTCGCTGGCATCAATGATCCCCTCCAGATTGGCGATTGCCTGCTGATCCTCGATTTTGGCGATAATCCGGGCGGTTGATTGATGAGTTTCAAGGAACGCCCGCAGATCAAGGATCGCCGCGGCTTCGCGGACGAAAGACAAGGCGTAGAAATCGACGCCTTCCTCTAGTCCGACACCGATATCGGCCATGTCCTTTTCCGTTAACGACGGCAAACCGACTCGCACCCCTGGCAGGTTGATATGCCGTCGATTGCCCAGTGTCCCTGGAATGACCACACGGCATCTCATCCGGTCTTCCATCGTCGAAACTACTTCCATGTGGATCAGCCCGCTATCGACCAGAACCCGGTCGCCGACCGCCACATCGTTGACGAGCTTGGGGTAGTTGACATCGACTCCCCGGATACCATCGTCATTCTTCAGCCACGCACCGCGATCCACCCAGAAATCGAAAAATTCCCCACTTTCCAGGTAGACTGGTTCTCCGACATCTCCGGTTCGGATTTCCGGGCCCTTGATGTCCATTAGGATGGCAATATGGCGCCCCACCTCTTGGCATAGCCGTTTGATTTGCCGAATCGTCGCCCGCGTCCATTCGTGGTTGCCATGAGCCATGTTAAGCCGACAAATATCGACCTGTTCATTGATCAACCGTTTCAGGACTTCATCACCGGATGTCGCAGGGCCAATCGTGAAGATGATCTTGGTCTGGCGATAGCGCATTTCCAATGCTGGATTGTTAATGAATACCGTGGAGTTGAGAAGTGCGGTGGAATGGGAGGTGAGCATGTCGGGTACTCGGTATAGTGATTAGATATAACAAGCAAACGCTACGCCATAGTTTTCTCAAACTAACTGCTGAATTGTGCGTTCAGCCAACCCTTTACCCGTCTGCACATAGAAATGCCCGCGCTTATGCCGAAATCTTTGTCTTCTCGACCCTGCTTCCGGTCAATTCAAAATGTATTGCCTAAAAAGCACTGCAAATTGGGGGTTTTTCGAGCCGAAATACTTGCCCCATTCTTTCGGTTAGCACGGAATGTAGCTCGTTGATGCACGATTGATGAGCATCGAAAATGAATTAAGCACCCGTTTAGGGCAATTGAAAAACTGCAACCTTTGATTGAATCGCGCTGTGATTTTGGCAAATCACCGCATCGCCTCCAACAATGCCCTTTCAATTTGGATGACTTTCTCCGGATGTTCAAGCGATTCCCCTTTGATGACGAACACATCCTCGGCGCGTTCTCCCCTCGTGACGATCTTGGCAGTCCGCAGGTTGATGCTGTGATTCGCTAACACACACGCAATGTCGTATAAAAGCAAAGGGCGATCACTAGTGGTAATCGATAAGATGCGATATTCGTCGGTATTGTCCGTTTGGAAACTGACCTCGGGAGTCAGCGGAAAATGCTTGACACGCCGGGATGTCAGACCAGATGGGGTTGGTGGCTTGAAATCCTGCCTCGCCATCCGCTGCTGGATTTCTTGTTCGAGAAAGCGCGCCGTGTGGTGGCTGTAATGAATGGGATCGGCAGCCAGTGCGAGAAAAGAATCCAGCGCGTAACCATGGGCAGTGGTGTGAATCTTGGCTTCGACGATGTTGAACCTAAGCGAGGCCAAGATGCCGCAAAGGCGCACGAATAGCTTGGGTTCATCCATGCAGTAGATGAGGAATTGGATTCCTTCCCCTATGGGAGCCAGCCGTGTCTTCACAACTGGCTGATCGGGGTGGACGCGATAATGCAGGGATCTTGTCTGCCAAGCGATTTCGTTGGCGTCATGGCGCATAAAATAGCCCACATCAAGCTCTCGCCAGAGTGCGTCTTTGCTTGCCTTGGAAAGCCCATAAAGACGCAAACGCCTAAGGGCTTCAGCCTGTTTCACCTCGATATTGTCCAAAGGATGCGCCGAAGCGTCCTGAAGCAGGCGGAGGGTAGGATTAAACAGCTCATTCAGCAGCTTCTCCTTCCAGGCGTTCCACGATTTCGGGTTGGTGCCACGAATATCGGCGACGGTGAGGAGATACAAGCCGATGAGCCGCTGCTCTGTTTTAACTAGCCGGGCGAATTCATGGATCACATTTGGGTCGCTCAAGTCTTTCCGTTGCGCCGTAGACGAGAAGTCGAGGTGGTGTCCGACGAGGAACGCAACCAAATCCTCGTCCTCGTGGTCAAGCCCGTGTGTCCTGCAGAAGCGGAGAATATCGAGTCGGCCAAGGCGGGAGTGATCGCCACCCCGCCCCTTGGCAATGTCGTGGAACAGTGCCGCTAGGTAGAGCAACCAAGGCCGATCGAAGCCGGTCATCAGGCGAGTGCAGAATGGGAGCTCGTGGGCGAACTCGATCATCGTGAATCGGCGCAGATTCCTAATCACCATGAGAATATGTTGGTCGACCGTATAAACATGAACCAGATCGTGTTGCATCTGGCCGACAATCCCTCGGAAAGGTGGCATGTAGCGGCCAAGAATGCCGTACTGGTTCATGCGACGCAACTCATGGACTATGCCCCTTGGCTGTTGAAGGATGTCCAGAAAGCGGCGGCGATTCTCAGTATCCTTGCGAAATCCGGTATCGATGCGCAGTCTGGCCAGCCACAGCGCTCGCAGTGCGCGCGCGGTCATCCCCTTAAGCTCAGGTCGTTGTTGAAGGAACAGGAAACACTCAAGCAGCGCGCCAGATTCGCGCTCGAAAAGGTCAGGCGATCGGATGTCGAGCAGTTCCCGAATGGCCTGAAATCGTTCGTTCAGGTAAACTGGCTCTAGGGCCGTTTCATCCTGGGTCAAAGCGACACCAATGTTCTGCACCAGAATGGTGTTAAGCTGGGTGACTCGTTTCGCATTGCGGTAGTAGCGTTGCATGAATACTTCGCCCGCCATTTTCGAACCACTCGCCGAAGTCCCGAATGATTCTGCCATGCTGTTCTGAAACTCAAAGCGCAGGATTTCGTTTTTTCTTGTCGTCAGCCAATGCAGCCGGATTCTAGCCTGTTGCAGGAATCGGTCGATCTTGCCTAAGGTTCGTGCTTCGATGGTAGTGATGAAGCCTCGTTGAGCCAATTCCTGCCAAGTCCTACCGAGGCCAGCAGCCCGCATCATCCACCGGATGACGTGCAGATCACGAAGCCCTCCTGGCCCTTCCTTAATGTTAGGTTCCAAGCTGTAAGGGCTGTTTTGGTGTTTGTCGTGCCGCAACTGCTGTTCTAGGCATTTTGCTTCAAAGAAGGCGGACGGATCAAGGTCGGCATCAAACGCTTGGCGTAGCTTCCCATACAGCGACTGATTGCCATGGACGAATCGCATTTCCAGCAAGGCGGTTTGTATGGTGATATCCTTCCTCGCGTCCTCGATGCATTCCTCCACGGTGCGGACTGCGTGGCCGAAGTCGAGGCCAAGGTCTGCTATCGCGCGAATGAACGAGGAAACGGTATCTCCGTCGGCTTCATCAAGCGGATCTGACAACAGGACGAGGAGGTCGATATCAGAATGAGGGTATTGCTCTTGCCGCCCATAGCCACCTACCGCCACCAAGGTCATCTGGTCAGGCAAAGGAAAGCGTTCACAGACACTACACACCGTCCTATCGATCAACCGTGTATGGGCGGCGAAGTAGGCTTTGGGGCTAGGCTTGACTAAGAAGGCTTCGCGCAGATGTTTGCGGACGTTGCGAAGTTCGTCCCGAAGATCGGCTACGTTTTTGGGTAAGGTGACAGGACTCATGGGATAGACGGAGCGAACAAGTCAAGAGTACGCGAACTGCGGCCCACAGTTAGAACCTCTAATAGACGACCAGCATGGGAGAAGGCAATTTCCCGGATCAGATCATCGGTTCGCAAAAAAGTGAGGGCTATAAAACACATGGAGGCTAGTTTACCCTGCAATGATTTCAGAAACCATCATAAGCTCAGCGCGACGGGTAAATTTCGGATTGAGTTGATGGGCAAATCCGGCTTGATTGTCGATGCTTCGGCATAAGTCTGCCGGTACTTGCCGGTTTTCACCAAAATTCCGCGCAGGACGGATTGCTGCCCTCCACCCACGTCCGTGTCGATGTCATCCTCAACGCTGTCTGCCTCGGATGCGGTTAAGTTCGCAAGCGGCGTGTTGGTCCAGCTTGGGGGCGATGCGGCCTTGGATGTGCTTAGTCAACGCGGGCGAGGCGAAGCCATAGGTCAGTTTGATGGGGCCATAGTACTCAATCACGGGGTCAAGCATATTGGCGGCGAGTTCACAAAGCGCTGTATAGCTATCCGGCTGTTTGGGTAGGTTTGGTAGTGCGGTCTTGGCTTGGGTTTCGCCGCACTCAATCAATTGGCGATAGGTGAAGTGCTGACCACATAGGCTGTCCGGGTCGGGGATGGTTTGGCAATGGTTCAGCTTGAAACCGTCAATGGACCAGCGGGCATGGTCAAGCTGCTT